>JBBDXQ010000071.1:0-23842 GCA_040902265.1 Anaerolineales bacterium | reverse complement strand
CGCAATAATCGCCGCCTGCCGCAGCCAGGGACGCCAGTTAACGGCGCGATCAGCCACCACGAACACAAGCAGGATCGTCCAAATGAGCAGGGCCTGCCAAGTGAGGCGGGAAATATCACGGTCTGACTGATACTGAAAGAAAATCGGGATAAGCAAACCCAGCCAGGCGGCGCTGGCCAAAACGCCCAGTATCCAATCGCCCGACTGAGCACGGCGCCAGGCCCAGCGTGTGATCCAGGGGGCGAACAGGACCACTGGTCCCAACTCAAATAAACCCACGATGAGTTGCACGGGCGAAAAAATACTGAGAGCGCCTAAATGGGCAGAAAGGATGGCTGGCGGCCAGCGCAAGGAAAAGCCTAAAATTTCAAACCCAGCTGCGCCCGCAGGCTGCAGAGCTGGAACCCAGCCAGCCCACCAGGCCCCCAATAAGCCAGGGCTCTCAATGCCGAAGATAAAATCACGCGCCAGCTCGGTCAGCGTTCCACCCTGCACCAGCACAATGGGCACCGAGAGCGCCGCAGAAACCAGGACCGGCTTCAGCTTTGGCAGCGTTAAGTCGCCCTTCTGCCAAAAAGTGAAAGCAGCGAAAGCGACCAGTCCTAAGACGAATAGAGCGTAGGTCGTCTCCCAGGCCAGAGCCCAGGCGCTGAAAACAGCAGCGAGTAGGAAAATAGACCCGCGGCCAGCCAGCCGGGGAATGAGCAACCAAACCAACAGCAGGATGAGCACCGCCAAAATATTCGGGCCTTGATGCGCCATCACCATGGGGTCCATAATTCCATTGAGGAACCCGAACATATAAGGCATAAGCGGCCCGCCATCCACCGGCCAGGGAGCGCTCAACGCTTCGGAGAATGGTTTTGCGATCAGGGCGCTGGTGCCCTGCAGCTCCACGACCTTATCAACCTGCAATAGAAAGCTGGGCGGCAACAACATGAGTAGGAAGCGCGTGCCACCAGCCAGGGCAACCGCGGCGATGACCGCCCAGCTACCCCAGGCGCGACCCACGTAGCGCCGCCCAACCAAACCAGACAAAAGCAACATCTCACCCCACAGCAAGGCCTTGGACGCATCGAAGGCACTCCAGGGAAGCATGCCACCCAGGCGCATCAGGCTGGCACCGATAATATGAAAGCCATAGTGATAAATGAAATTGAGCGGATAGTTAGGAAAGAAACTAGGAGGAATATCGCCGTTGGCGATGATCGAAATCAACGAAAGGTTCTTATGCTCGTCGAATAAGGTGAGACCCTTACTCCATAACAGGAAAATGTAAACAAAAGCCAGGCCCGCGAGAAACCAAGGCCAGATCTGTAGATCCTGTTTTTGCAGCCATGGTCCTTCCTTGCGACGCCAGGCAACTAACCCGCCTATCAGCAGCAAGGCCAGGGCTGGTAATGCAAACGCAGGATCAGGAGAAAGCCAGTGGCCAAGCAAATTAGCCAACCAGATATAAAGGACCAGGCCTAGCCCAAGCCCAACCACCAACCGCTCGCGGGCCTGCAAGCGGAAAGCGTGCGTAGCCAACAGCCAGCCGGCCAGCCACACTCCGGCGAAAGCCGCCAGCCAGGGCAGCAGGCTTAGTGAGTTACCGTCACGATACCAATACATGGCTCATCCATGGAGAATACTGAATTTTATCGCCATCCCCAATTCGAGGGAGGCCAGATGTTATGCTTTCGCTTGCTGCAGGCGCTCCAGGTCAGCGTCCACCATCATCCTGACCAGGGTCTCAAAATCCATTGCGGGATCCCAGCCCAATTCCTTCTTAGCCTTGCTGGGATCCGAAATCAACAGGTCCACTTCCGCCGGGCGATAAAAGCGCTTATCCTCAACGATATATTTCTTGTGATCAAGACCCAGGTATCCAAAAGCCAACTCGCATAGCCGGCGCACGCTGTATGTAACCCCTGTGCCGATCACGAAATCCTTGGGCTCGTCTTGCTGCAGCATCTTCCACATAGCCACGACATAATCGCCGGCGAAGCCCCAATCCCTTTGAGCTTCCAGATTCCCCAGGGCTAATTGGCTTGCCAGGCCAAGTTTAATTAGCGCCGCATGGTGCGTTACTTTGCGTGTCACGAATTCCAGGCCACGCCGCGGGCTCTCGTGGTTGAACAAGATGCCGGAAACCGCGAATAGATCATGCGACTCGCGGTAGTTCACGGTAATCCAGTGAGCGTAAAGCTTGGCCACGCCATAGGGACTGCGAGGGTAAAAAGGAGTGCTTTCGCGCTGCGGCACTTCCTGGACTTTGCCAAACATCTCGCTGGAGGAGGCCTGGTAAAAACGCGCTGACGGACGCACCTGGCGAATGGCTTCCAATAAACGCGTCACACCCAACGCAGTTACTTCGCCAGTGAGCACTGGCTGATTCCAGGATGTGCCCACAAAGGATTGCGCCGCTAGGTTATAGATTTCGTCAGGTTCATAGGTTTCCAACAAATCCACTAAAGAACTATGGTCGTGCAGATCGCCCTGCTCCAAAATGATCTGATTCTGGATGTGTTGAATGCGCTCGAAGGTCACTGTGCTTGACCGCCGGACCATCCCGACCACCTTATAGCCCTTGACCAGTAAAAATTCTGCCAGATAGGAACCATCCTGGCCGGTGATCCCGGTGATAAGTGCAGTAGGCATGAGCCTCCTTTAGGTCAGAATATCCCAGAAAGATTTTAGCGTGAAGCCGGCAAGCCGCGCAGTAGCATACGGGCACGTTTCTCCCAGCTATGGTCAGCCGCAGTTTGCCGCGCAGCCTTTGCCAGGGCTGCCCGCCAGCGCGGAGAACGCTGCAAGGAGGCTAATGCTGTTACCCATGTTTGCACTTGAGCGCCGCGCAGGATGACAGCGTTCTGTTCGCTGAGGATCTCACGTAGTATGGGCAGGTCGCTGGCAACGATGGGACGGCCAGCCGCAAGGTACTCGAACATCTTCAACGGGTTGGTGTAAGGGGCGATGTTGATCCCCGAAGAGCCGGCCACTCGCTGGCTATAGGGGATCAGCAGCACCTCACACGCAGCCTGGTAAAGAGGAAGTTCTGCGTTTGGGATAAACCCAGTGAACTGGACATTTTTCAATCCACTGGCTTTTCCCTTCCAGTAGGCGACATCTACAGGGCGGCCACCGACCAGCAAGAAGCGCATCTTGGGCAGGTGTTGCGCCAACGCGAGAATCAAACCAATGCCGCGACCTTTGTATAAGTGTCCACTGTAACCCGCCGTGAAGGCTTCAGTCAGTTCCAATTTCTTTCGCGCCGATTTGGGGCTCGGTAATTTGACGTAACGCTGTAGGTCCACGCCGTTAGGCGCTACCAGCAAAATATCATTGAGGCTGGGCAGGCGATACTGTTGCTTGAGCTGGCCGGCTAAGTAGTGCGTATTGACTACGACCCGTCGGGCGCCTTTAGCTCGCAAGAAACGGCGCAGCAACCAGGGTCCCATGATGCCGCTGGGCATATCGTGTAATTCGAAGACGCTTGGCCAGCCGCGCCAGGCAGCCAATGTGGCAGCCTGCGGCAGGCGGGTATATATCAATTCAGCGCCCCAGGCGCGCGCGGCTCGCAACGCAGTGAAAGCAAAATCATAGCGGCGCAGCAATGGACGCGCCGGTAACCTAGTAACCTTGAAGCGATGGGCGAGCCCGTAATGTGCTTCCAGATCCTTCCAGCTTATCTTCTCTTCCGTCCCGGGAGTAAAGACGTGCACCCTATAGCCTTCGGCGGCCAAGGCTTGCGCCATCTTCATGACCTGGATGCTGTTGGCTGTCTGCGAGGGGATGAACCCTGGCGCGATCAGGGCGATCCTCATGCGCCGGCCGCTTCTGGCGCATGAGCGCGCAGGTCCGCCAGAACTCGCAGCACAGACAAGCTCACAGTGAACACGAAATAGCCGGAAAGCATGGCAGCGAAGGCTACCGCGCCATACGATGCGAACAAGAAGATCCCTGCTACTTTCAGGAACATCCCGACGAGATTAACCAGGGTGGGGTAAACCGGACGGTTGAATGCCAACAGCGCGGCGCGATTCCAATAAAAGATATTTGTGAAGGTATATCCAAGCACCAGGATCACCAGGGGCCCAAAGGCAGGCAGGGAGTTAGGGTCGTTGGTATAAAGCAGGATCACCTCCCTGCCGAAAAAGATTAACACAAGTGCCACCGGGATTGAATACACAGCCGCTAAAACAGAACCGCGACCCAGCACTTTGCGTACCGCCATCCAATTGTCCTGAGCTACCGCGCGTGAAAGTTCCGGGTATGTGGTCGAGGGCAAAGGGCTGATTGGAATCTGCAATAGGCCGATCAATGTGCGCGCCAGGCTGTAAAAACCTCCGGTCACATTACCCAGGAAGGCGTTCACCCACAAGTCCTCGCTGTCTTTGGATACAAGGCTGACCGTGGCGCTCAAGTTAGTGCTGAAAGCAAAGGTGAGCAGACTGCGCCGTTCTGCGCGCAAAACCGAAAATGGTGTGCGCCACCAACCCGGACCCCAGTGCCTGCCGGCTGTATGTATAGCAAAAACCACGACAGCCAAAGATCGCAGCAGTCTCCCGGCCAACTCAGCCAAGATCATTTCAGCCAATCCCCCGCCGCTAAAGAAAACCAGCACGGTGAGCCCCAAACGCACCACGCCCTGGCCAATGTCGATGATCGACTTAACATCGAATCGGTTGAATACCTGTAATATCCCATCCGAGCTATCGAAGACGATGTTGAGTAACACGATGCTCCCGTAAAGGATGAACACCGATTCGACTCCCGCCACATCGGAGAACAAATAGACCCCCAGCGGCGCCAGCCCCATGATCAGCAGAAATGCCACCAGGGAACCGCCCATTTCCAAGAGTGCAGCCAGCTTATATACGGCTGCCGCCTTGTCGTGCTGTTTGCGTTCCTCAAAATGGCGCACGTACTTCACCACCAACTCATCGATGCGGAAGGAGGTGAACCGATTGATCACATTGGCAAAAGTGGCTATCGCCGCCAGCAAACCAATCCCGGCCGCCCCCAGGGCGCGGTATTGGAAGGCGTTTTGCACCATTCCCATGGCGGCAGCCAGCACCGTGGCGCTCACCAGGTAGCCGGAATTTTTAACGATACGCCGCAGGAATTCGGAATCGAAAGCGCGCAGATAAAGCTGATTTAACCGGTCAAAGGGCTGCCTGAACATATTGGGTCAATCAGTGCGGATCTGGCTGGCCCAGGAACGTTCCGCGTTGTACCAGGCAACAAGCTGGCGGATGCCCTCTGCGAGGTCCACTTGGGGTTTCCATCCGAGTAACTTGCCCGCCTTGCTAACATCCGCCCAGGAAGCCAGCATGTCGGCCTTATCCATAGGTAAATACTCCACATTGGCTTTCTTTTGGATGGTATCTTCCATCATGGAGATCAACTTATTAATGGAAACGGATTCGTGCCCGCCCAGATTGACGATCTCGTAACCTACCGGCTTGAGTGCCAGGATCGTTCCACGGGCAATATCATCGATGTAGGTAAAACCACGCGTCTGTTCACCCGTGCCAAAGATCTGAATAGTGCGGCCTTCGCTGATGGCCTGCACGAATCGAAACATGGACATATTGGGGCGCCCTGCCGGTCCGTATACGGTGAAATAGACCACCACGGTCACATCCAGGCCATACAAGTAATGATAGGCATGGGCCAAAGCCTCGGCGCCCTTCTTGGTGGCTGCATACGGCTGCAAAGGAAGATTGCTATCTGCGCTCTCCGGTGTAGGCAGCGGCGCTTCAGCGCCGTAAATGCTGGAGGTCGAAGCCAGTACGAATTTAGGCACACCTTGCCGGCGACATAATTCCAGCATGTTGAGTGTGCCAGTCATATTGGCATCCATGTAGGCCCACGGGTCCAGCGCGCTGTCGCGCACCCCGGCGCGCGCCGCCAGGTTGATGACGGCGTCAAATGGCTCGTCGCTGAGCTTATCAACCACGTTGCGGTCAGCAATATCCGAGCGATAGAAGGTGAACCCTTCCTGGCCTTCGAGCAACCCCAGGCGATGTTCTTTCATGCGCACATCATAGGAATCGTTCATGTTGTCCACCCCCACCACATGGTTCCCAGCCGCACACAGCATCTCCGCGACCCGCGCGCCGATAAAACCCGCCACCCCGGTGACCAAGTAGCGCGCCACTAGAGCCGCACCACCTTGGGGTCCCCTTTGGCTATCTTGCCAAAGGCGTTACGCGTATCAACGATCAGCTTGGAACTCTTTAGCAAGGCTGGATAATCGTAAGTCTCATGATTGGTGATTATCACCACCACATCGGCGGCATTAGCCGCCTTCAGATAATCGGCCACAGAATCCATAGCCCAATCCTCGTGGTCGATGTGTGGGATGTGCGGATCGTGATAGCTGACGTTCGCCTTTTTAGCACGCAACAGCCCTATGACATCCAGTGCCGGCGACTCGCGCAGGTCGTCGATGTCTGGCTTGTATGCAGCCCCCATGACCAGCACTTGACTACCGTTAAGCGCCTTGCCATGTTCGTTCAGAGCCTCCACTATGCGGTTGACCACATAGCGCGGCATGTTGGTGTTGATCTCCGAAGCCAGCTCAATAAAACGCGCCGTGTAATTAAGCGACTTCAGCTTCCAGGACAGATAGAGCGGGTCAATGGGTATGCAATGGCCGCCTAAGCCTGGCCCCGGAGTGAATTTCATGAAACCGAAAGGCTTGGTGGCAGCTGCGTCGATCACTTCCCACACATCCACACCAAGACGGTTGCACATCACCGCCATCTCGTTGACCAGCCCTATATTCACCATGCGGAAGGTATTCTCAAGCAGCTTGGCCATCTCGGCCACTTCAGCCGAGCTGACTGGCACCACGGTTTCCAGCGCCTGCCCGTACCACAGGGCGGCCACATCGCTACAGGCCGGAGTAACACCGCCAACCACCTTGGGCATGTTGATAGTGGTCCAATCTGTTCGTCCAGGGTCCACTCGTTCAGGGGAAAACGCCAGGAAGAAATCTTCTCCGACCTTTAGCCCGCTTTTATCAGTAAGGATCTGCAGCACCAACTCGCGCGTGGTACCAGGATAAGATGTCGATTCGAGCACGACGATCATACCGGGATGGAGATACTTGGCAAGTTCTTCGGTGGCGGAGACAATGAAGGAAAGGTCCGGGTCACCGGTCTTGCGCAGCGGAGTGGGCACGCAAATGCTCACGGCATCCGCTTTGGCTAGCTGGGAAAAGTCGGTGGTGGCGCTCAATTTCTTGGCCTTCACCAGGCTGGCCACTTGTGCGTTGGTTACATCACCGATATAGGAACTGCCTTCTGCGATTGCCTTGATCTTACTGGGGTCAGGGTCAATCCCCATCACCTCAAACCCGGCTTCGGCAAAGACTACCGCCAGCGGCAATCCTACGTATCCCATGCCGAGCACGGCCATCCTCGCACTGCGCTGGCTGAGCTTGCGCTCCAGCGCGTTTTTAACGTCGCTCATATCACCTCTTAAAACAGGGAAAGTTGCTCCGATCGTTGCTTGTGGTTTTCAGCAAAAACCACGTCCGGCTGCATCTCAGGGATATTACCCGCCTTTACCATCCATTCGGGCAATTGAGAAAAGTCCGATATTACGGTGTCGCGCAACGAAGGCTGGTGCAGCGCGGCGGCTGGGTGGTACATGGGGATCACCAGACGCCCACGCACCCGCACTGCTTGGCCGTGCATCTCGCTGATCTTTACGTTGGGTAAGAAACGAACCATGGAAATACGCCCGAGTGTAATGATCAACTTTGGATTAATGGCCTGGATCTGCTGTTCGAGGAAGTCGCTGCAGGCATGCAGCTCTTCAATTTGCGGGTCGCGGTTTGCGGGCGGGCGGCATTTTACCACGTTGGTGATAAACACCTCCTCACGTTTCAGCCCGATGCTCGCTAATAATTCATCAAGGAAAGCGCCTGCCGAGCCTACGAATGGGCGGCCCTTCTCGTTCTCATGAAAGCCGGGGCCTTCCCCAATGAACATTAGTTTAGCGTTTGCTGGCCCCTCACCGGGCACTGCAATCTTGCGCGAAAAATGCAGTTCACAGCGCTGGCAGGTTGAAACTTCCGCATCTACCGCTTGCAAGACTTCGAACCCTGTCAAGTCCCCTCCATTTGCGTCTCGGAATCCAACTCGGTTGCGCCCAGCTGCGGCAGTTGCATCAACAAGGCGTCCTCGTGGTTATCGCTGTAATATCGCGGGCGGCGGGCTACTTCCACGAAACCGAAGCCGGCGTAAAGCGCCTGGGCGGCTTTATTTCCTGCCCGCACCTCAAGCGTGGCGCTTTGCAGGCCTTTTTCAGCGGCCCGGTGGAGTACGAAACCCAATAATCGTTTAGCCAGTCCTTTGCGGCGAAATCTAGGTGCTACTGCAATATTGGCAATGTGCAGTTCTTCGCCTAATAGCCAGCATACGCAATAGCCCGCCACCTGGGTTTCACCCGCTCCATTTCCCGATTCGATCACCCACTGTTCCGAATCCGGGTTGCGCTCTAGCTCGAATTCGTAGCTTTTTAGGGTCCAAGGGGTGGGGAAAATGCGTTGCTCCAGCGCAAAGACCTGCGCAATATCCGCGCGGCGCATCTTTCGTAATTTATATAACGATCTCAATTCAGCTGCCGGTTGGCCATGCGCATTCACAGCTGCCCCGCTTCGCTGGATTGCAAATAAATAGGCGCCAAGCCTCTGGCCGCATCCTCATCTCCGGCTTGCCAGCGCGCCCAGGCTAATTCAGCCAATAGCGAGGGCCGCCGCGAGGACCAAGCTGGGCTCTGCAAGATAGCGTTTTTATACTTTCTCCCAAGTAAGCTTCTATCGTTTTCCTGCAGCTCACCGCAGATCAAGGTAGGATGGTGGATGCTTTCGCTTAATTCTTCAATAGTCATAAACTCTGGCTGCCTGTCAGTTTGCCAGCGCCCTTTCTTCGCTGTGTACCTCCCCACCGCCAGCCGGCTGCGCCCAGCCTGCAGCACCGCGACCAGAGGCAGGTCCTGCACCGGTTGACCGGCCGCCAGGATTTCCAAGGTTGGCACCGCAATCAGGGCCAGGCGATTGGCACAGGCCAGGCCTTTGGCCAGCGCCATCCCAATACGTAAACCGGTATATGAGCCGGGACCGGCGGCCACGCCGACGGCACGCAATTCTTGGATCTTGATGCCGCTAAGTTTTAATGCTCGCTGTATTTGGGGAGCTAAATCGACGCCGTGATAATCCAAACTGGTCCAGGTGCATTCGTAGCGAATACTTTGCCCGTCATAAAGCGCCAAGCCGCTGGTGCGCGTGGAAGAATCGATCGCCAACAGAGTCATACCAGGCCAAAGACCGCTTCTTGCAAGGAGGCAACCATAGGTTGGTAATAAGCGCCTTGCGGACTGATCTCAATGCGACGGCGATCTGCATCAATCCAAAAAAGTTTCAGCCAGATGCATTCGGCAGGCAAGGCCGCCTCTATCCTTCGTGCCCATTCGACCACAAGCGGTCCCTGATCGAGCAGCAAATCGATATCCAAGGTATCGGCTTCTCGGGCGCTCGAAAGCCGGAAGGCGTCCAGATGAGCAAGTTGAGCCCCATCCGGGCGGCGATACACATTTACCAATACGAACGTGGGGCTGGTGACTGCATCTGGCGACCCCCAGCCAGCAACTAAGCCTTGCGCCAGCGTGGTCTTGCCGCTGCCCAGCTCGCCTTCCAGGCACACCAGGTCACCGCGCTGCAATAGTCCGCCAAGTTGCATGCCCAGACGGTGAGTCTGCTCAGGGCTGTTGCTGAACATTTCGAAAGCGCCGGCGCGCAAGATGGGCACAATGAGATTATATGCGCGTCGGTTTGAAAATGTTGTAGAACTCAGGTATAACCTTATGGAACAACTAGGTGCGAAGGAGTTGTATAGTTGTCCGAACTGATAGAAAACATTTCACTCTGGTTCCAGGGTGTGTTGGATCAAATCAGTGAAAATGCGGGGCCAATTCTCAGCGTATTCCTACTCATCCTCATTGGTTTTTACATTGCCCGCTTAATTTCCGGTTTGGTGAGGCGCGGCCTGCGCTTTCGAAAGGTGGGCGCCGAACTGACCCTGCTGCTTAGCCGGCTTACGCAATGGGCGATTATTTTCAGCATCCTTCTGTTTTCCGCGCAGCAAGTGGGCGTGGATGTGACCGCGATCCTGACCGGCCTTGGCATCCTGGGTTTTACCCTCGGTTTTGCGCTGCAAGATGTGAGCAAGAATTTCATCGCCGGCTTATTGTTATTGTTGCAGCAACCCTTCGAGCTAGGGGACACCATCCAGGTCTCTGGTTTTACCGGCACGATCATCGACATCAACTTGCGTGACACCGAGATTCGCACAGTGGATGGTTTGCGGGTGCGCATCCCCAATGGCGAGGTCTTCACTCAGCCGGTGCTCAACTTCACCGGTCTCAGGCAGCGTCGTTTGCAAATTAAAGTCGGAGTTGCCTACGACACCGACCTGGAGGCAGCCCACCAGGCTGCGCTGGATACGATCCGAGCCATCCCCGGTGTGCTGGAAGACCCGGCGATCAATGTGCACTACGAAGCATTTGGCGATTTTGCCATCCAGATGAACATTCTCTACTGGTACGACGAAGGGCAGACCTCTTACCCGACCGCATTGGACGCCGGCATTCGCGGCATCAAAACAGCCTTTGAAGATGCTGGGATCGTCATCCCCTTCCCGGTCCAGGAATTCAGAATGACTGAAAATTCAAAATTGGCGCCTGGCAAATAACTTATTGCTGTTTGGAAATTTAAGGTATATGTTAAACTGAAATAGTTCTGGCCTTTCCTGCTATTCTAAAATCGATTATTGCAAATCAGGAATCTGAAAAGTGGATGGCTAACACTCAGAAGACTTCACTCCTGAGACCTGCCTGTCCTGCCTAGCATGCATAATATAACGCTCCTCATCAATATCACTGTCGCCCTGGCCGGTGCTTTCATCGGCGGACTTATCGCACGTCGCCTTGGAATTCCTGTCATCGTTGGCTACTTGCTGGCCGGCATCGCAATCGGCCCCTTCACTCCAGGATTTGTAGGCGATGTGGAGACCATCGGCCAATTAGCTGAGCTAGGTGTGATCTTCCTCATGTTTGGAGTCGGGCTTCATTTTTCATTCAATGACCTGGCAAAGGTCCGTCATATTGCAGTACCTGGGGCAATTGGTCAGATGCTTCTGGCTGCCGTGCTCGCATACCTGGTTACCCAGACCTGGGGATGGGAGCCAATCGCCAGCATCGTACTAGGGCTGTCAATCTCCGTTGCCAGCACGGTCGTCTTGTTGCGCAATCTTATGGATCGGAACTTATTAAACACTCCGGCTGGTCAGGCTTCGGTCGGTTGGCTGGTCATGGAAGATCTGGCCACCATTTTTATCCTTATCCTCATGCCCGCCCTTGCGCAGCAAGATGGAAGCTTTCAGTGGCAGACACTGACCCTGACCCTGCTGAAAGCCTCTGCCTTTATTGCCCTCATGTTCTTTGTGGGCAAAAGGGGTATTCCCTGGCTGCTAGGACATGTGGTTCGCACTGGCTCGCGCGAGCTATTCATTCTCGGGGTATTGGTCATTGCGCTGTCTACCGCCATGGGCGCCGCAGAATTATTCAGTGTTTCATTGGCGTTGGGTGCATTTGCCGCAGGTGCGATCATTAGCGAATCCCCGCTTAGCTACCAGGTCGGCGCCGACGTACTTCCGTTCCGCGAAGCCTTTGCCATCTTATTCTTTGTTTCAGTGGGCATGCTGGTTAACCCTTCGTTCTTGTTCGCCAACGTCATGCCTGTTTTGGCTATCACCGCCATTGTTGTGGTGGGGAAAGCGTTGATCACCTTGCTCTTGGGCTTTGTGATCCCAGGGCATGGGCACATTTTTCTTGTGGTTGCCGCCGGCCTTAGCCAGATCGGTGAATTTTCTTTTATTGTTGGCCAGGCTGGCTTGGCATTGAATATGATCGATCGCAATCAATATTCGATCATCCTGGCCGCCGCCTTGTTTTCCATTGCCATAAACCCTGTGTTGTTCCGTATGATCCCCACAATAGAAAGAGCCTTACATAGAGTCCCCTGGGTTTGGAAGCAGCTCAATAAGCAAGAACGGGTAAAGACATTCATTGGAGATCCCGATGTTCAGCCGGTCGTCATTGTGGGTTATGGCCGCGTAGGTGCCCATCTGGTGAATGTCCTTGGCACACTCGAAATTCCGATCAAGCTGATAGAGATGGATGTTGAAAAAATTGCCCTTTTAAATAAAAAGCAAATCCCCACGGTTTACGGGGACGCCGCCAATTCTGAAGTCCTGATGAATCTTGGGCTTGATAACGCTAAAGCCTTGGTGATCTCTTTGTCAGAGGAAGCCGCCACAGAAGTCATCGTAAGGACAGCGCGCGTGGCCAACCCTCTTTTACCGATCATTGCCCGCGCCGGTACCGAAGACGGCATCTTACGCCTAGCAGGGTTAGGAGCCACTTTTATTATCCATCCCGAATTGGAGGGCGGCTTGGAAATGGTGCGGCACACCTTACTGCAATTAGGTTTTCCGCGGCGCGAGGTGGATGGGTATGCCGAGGAAGTGCGGCATAAACAGTATGAGGCGTTGAAAGATACAAATGCCCAACCCCTGGTCAAAGATATTTTAAGAGCCGTTGGTGAGATCGAGATCAGCTGGCTGGAGATGCCGCCTACCTCACCGCTGATCGGCCACAGCCTGGCCGAAACGAATTTACGCGGCCGTACCGGGGCATCGCTGGTGGCTTTAGTGCGCGATCACAAATTGAGTGCCAATCCAAAGTCATCAACTGTGTTTGTTGAAAATGATCGCATTGGCGTAATTGGTGAGCCCGACCAGATCAAAGCGCTTGAACAATGGATAAACGGGGGAAAATCCTAGCCTTATCTTGGTGTTAATTCCGCCTTCACTGCCTGATACAAGGACTCGGCGCGCAGTTCGCGCAGTGTGTAGCATGGCGAATTAAGGTGCTCAGCCAGCGAGTTGGCCAACCCCTGGTCGAAGGCAGCGTGCTCCATGTTGATCACCACACTACGAATTTCATCCTTGGCGATCTCTTCAGCCAAGTCGTGCGCCTCCTTTTGCGGCGACCCCTCTCCCATGGCCACGTTACCAGCGCCATCCGTCAGCAGGATCAGCAAGGGCATCACATCCGGGTGCAGCCGCTTTTCACGGTTGACTACTTCGTGAGCGAGAAACAAACCCGCGGATAGTGGGGTCTTACCGCCTACCGGGATGTCGGCCAGGGAACGCTTGGCCAATTGCACGGAATTCGTCGGCGGAAGCACCAGGTTGGCGCGGTCCTTTTGGAACACGATCAGCCCCACCCTGTCACGGCGTTGGTAAGCATCAGTCAGCAGAGAGAGGATGGCGCCCTTGGTAGCCGACATGCGCTCGGCCACCGCCATAGACCACGACGCATCCACCACGAACAACACCAGGTTAGCCGTGCGCTTGACGCGTACTTTACGCTGCAAGTCTTGCCGCTGGATGGCGAAGGCCACTTTTTCGCGCTGCTCGACACGTTCTTTCTGATGAGGAGCCGCGGCGCGGAATGTAGCGTCGAAGGCGATATCGCTCAAATCTTCGCCCGCCGGCCGCGCCTGAATATAACGACCGTGTTTGCGTTCAGTATGTGTGCGTGAGCGCCGGCCGCTGCGGCGGCGAGTGATCTTGTCCAGGGGGTTATCGATTTTACGCGGGATAAAGGGTTCGCCGGTTTTGACGTCCTGCCCGCCATCCCACCAATGAGCACCACCACTGTCAAACACGTCTTGCGGACCAGCTTCTGGCGCCTGGTCCAGCGGCTCATTCTGGCTAAGCTGCTGCTGGTCTACGCCTTTTTTTTTACAGGTTCTTTCTCTGTGTCTTCATCCGCGTCGGTTTCCTCTTCGGCCTCACCCTGAGCTGCAGCCTGCTTCTGCATGTCTGCAATGCGTTCCTGCAGCTCGGTGACTGAGATCTCCGTTTGGTGGAAGGGGCCGCGCTTGATGCGATGCGGAAGGGCAAGTTCGGCTGCGATGGCGATATCCAGATCGTTAATGCTCCTGCGTCCGTCGAAAGCCGCCTGGGCGCGGGCTGTTTTAAGGATGACCAGGTCGCCGCGATGACCGTCCACCTGCAGTTCCGAAGTAAGCGCCGCAATGGACACCAGGTCGCGGGACACGTAGCTCACTCTTTCAACCAGGGCACGGGCTGTAATGATCTTATCAGCAAGCTCCTGCTCTTTAAATTGCCATTCCCTGTAAAAGGCCTCGGGGTTGCCTTCGAATTTCAGATTACGCTCCATGATCTGCACACGCTGGCGCGCATCGGCGATACCGCGGATCTCTACCGCCAGAGCAAAGCGATCCAGCAGCTGCGGCCGTAAGTCACCCTCTTCAGGGTTCATCGTGCCAATGAGGATAAAGCGCGCCGGATGAATGAACGAAATTCCTTCGCGTTCCACGATGTTGACGCCCATGGCGGCCGAATCCAGCAACAGGTCCACCACATGGTCGTCCAACAGGTTGACTTCATCGATATACAGCAGGCCGCGGTTTGCGGCTGCCAGCACGCCAGGTTCAAAATGCCGTTCGCCTTTTTGGATGGCGCGTTCGATATCCAGAGTGCCTACCACTCGGTCTTCGGTGGCGCTAACCGGCAGGTCAATAAAGCCGATCTTGCGCTTGGATACATGCATTTCGCCACCGCTGGCCTGGCGTTCCTTAGCCCAATCTGACCAAGTTTCCGGGGTTCGGGGGTCATCGTTGAAAGGCGATTCGGTAAGCACTTCGATCTCGGGCAGCAAGGCTGCCATAGCCCGCGCCGCAGTGGACTTGGCTGTGCCGCGCTCCCCACGGATGAGCACCCCGCCGATGCGCTGGTCCACGGCATTGAGTATCAAGGCGCGCTTCATGCGCTCCTGGCCAACGATGGCGGTGAATGGATAGATATTACGCATCATTTTTACCAATTTAAGAGAACGGCCAATATTATCACACGGCAAAAAAGCGCTTTTACCCAGATAGGAGGCTGTCCAATGCGATTCTCCTATTCATCTAAAAATTAAGCGTGGTGACTAATGGATAACCTAATATGAAAGAGAGAGTGTACCGAGGCAGATCCAGCCAAACCTGAGCAGACGTATTGCCCTAAGGTCTAGGCTTTTTTAGCGAATTGTCAAATCCGCAATCACTCGATATTAGCGGTTATAATAGCGCCCATCTTAGAACCGGAGTTAATCATATAAATGGAGCAAAACGAGAATCCTCAGGCCGAGGAACAGGCCGAAGTGAAGCAAACAGAAGCTGCCGGCCCAGCCCCCGCCCTGACCATGGAACAACTGTTAAATCAAGGGGACCTCAATCTGGATGTGCCCAAACCCGGCGATGTGATTGCCGGCGTCGTAGCCAGCATTTCTAAAGACGAGATCATGGTCAGCATCGGCGCTAAATACGAAGGCGCTATACCAGCCCGCGAGGTGGAAGCGCTGAGCCCGGAAGAACGCGCCAAGCTGATGGTGGGGCAGGAGATCCAGGTCTATGTGGTTAGCCCCGAAGGTTCCAAGGGCACCATGCAGCTTTCCTACACGCGCTCAATGGAAGACGACGACTGGGTCCAGGCCGAAGACCTGCTCAAGTCTAAAGAAGCCTATGAAGGCGATATAACCGGCTTCAACAAGGGCGGTCTTATTGTGCAAGTCGGCCGGCTGCGTGGTTTTGTGCCCGCATCCCAGGTGAGCCAAAGCCGCCGCATGCGCTACCAGGGAGACACGCCTGAACAGCGCTGGAGTGAAATGAATGGCGAAAAGCTGGCGGCGCGCGTGATCGAAGTGGACCGTGAACGCCATCGCCTGATCCTTTCCGAGCGGGCTGCCACCCAAGAATCGCGCGAAGTCATGAAAGAACGCCTGCTCACCGAGATCAACATCGGCGAAACTCGCCGCGGCCGCGTCACCAGCCTGGCCAATTTTGGTGCCTTCGTGAACATCAATGGCGCGGATGGCCTGGTGCATCTTTCCGAGCTCTCCTGGGAGCGCGTCGACCACCCGAGCAAGATGCTCAAGGTGGGTGATGAAGTGGATGTCAAAGTGATCAGCATCGACCAGGAGCGCCGCCGCATCGGGCTCTCCTTACGCCAGCTGCAGACAGACCCATGGGAACACCACGTGAGCAACTACGAAGTGGGCCAATTGGTGGAGGGCACCATCACTCGTTTGGTCAAGTTCGGCGCCTTTGCCCGTATTGATGAATACGTTGAAGGCCTCATCCACATCTCCGAACTGAGCGAAGATCGCATCGAACATCCAAAAGAAGTAGTTAATGAAGGCGATAAAGTAGCCCTGCGTATCATCCGCATCGAAGCAGACAAACGGCGCATCGGCCTCTCGCTGCGTAAAGTGGATTCGGCTCAGTTCAGCGATCAGGATTACGATGCCGCCCTGGCCGAAGCCGGCTTAGAAGACCTGGATGAGGGTGCAGAACCTGAGATAGAAGCCGCCCGCGCCCAAGTGGCAGAAGTTCCGGCCGTTGCTGATGAAACTCCGATTGAGCAAACCGCGCCGGCCGTAGAAACCCCTGTAGAGTCTGCTCAAGCTGAGGAAATTTCGGTGGATACTTCTGAGGAGCAACCATCCACAGAAGCTGAAGACCCAGACGCTGAGCAGGTAGAGAACGAAACGGCGCAGGCCAAACACTAATAAAAAGCGCACTGAATAGTGCGCTTTTTTGTTCCATACAATAGTTTTGTGTGCTATCGCATTTCACAACTTCATTCACCACTTCAAATCCGCGCCTCAACATTAATCTACTTTTCCCCTTGACCTGAATTGAATTTGGTAGAATCCCACGCGTCGCTGGCAACATAGCTCTTGCGCAGCCTGTGCGCAGCCGGTAAAGATCGGAGTTTCAACTTGGCTGGAATGGATCGCCTCACCCAACGTGCTCGCCGCGTGCTCAGCCTCGCTCACCACGAAGCAGAGCGCATGCGCCACAACTACATCGGTACCGAGCACTTGCTGCTCGGCCTCATCCGCGAAGAGGGCGGTGTGGCTGCCCGCGTGCTGCGTGAGTTGGGCCTGGAAGCCGCCCGCGTGGAAGAGATCGTGGAGCGCCTAACCGGCGCCGGCCAGCACGATGGCGGCAAGATCGATTTGTCCCCTGGCACCCAGCAAGTCCTGGAATTTGCCTTCGAAGAAGCCCGCCGCCTAGGCAACCATTATGTCAGCACTGAGCACCTACTGCTCGGCCTGGTACGCTACGGTGAAGGCATCGCCTTGAACGTACTGCGCAAGTTAGGCGTCTCTCCAGAACAGATCCGCCGCCAGACCCGCCGGGTTCTGCAGGAAAGCTCTGCGCCTCGCCGTGGAACGGCAGCTCCCGAGCGCCGCTCCAGCCGCCGCGAGGCACGCACCGCCAAGACCCCCATGATCGACCAGTTGGCGGTGGACCTCACCACCCTGGCCGAGGAAGACAAACTCGACCCCGTCATCGGCCGGGAAACCGAAATTGAACGCGTCATTCAGATTTTGGCGCGCCGCACCAAGAACAACCCTGCGCTGATCGGTGAACCCGGCGTGGGTAAAACGGCTATCGTTGAAGGCCTGGCCCAGCGTATCGTCAACGGAGATGTACCTGCTCCTTTGCTGGGAAAGCGCGTGCTTCAATTGGATGTCGGCTCGCTGGTTGCAGGTACCATGTATCGCGGCCAATTCGAAGAGCGCCTCAAGAAGGTGATCGACGAACTCAAAGCCTCGGATGCCATCCTGTTCATAGATGAAGCCCACATGTTGGTAGGCGCGGGGGCGGCCGGGTCCTCAGTGGACGCGGCCAACATCCTCAAGCCCGCCCTCTCTCGCGGTGAATTGCAAGTCATCGGTGCCACCACATTGGACGAGTATCGCAAGCATATCGAGAGCGATTCAGCCCTGGAACGCCGCTTCCAGCCTGTCGTTGTGGACGAACCCACCGTTGAAGAGACCATAGCGATCCTGCGCGGAGTGCGCGCCGCCTACGAGGAACATCACCGCCTGCGTATTACCGATGAAGCGCTGGAAGCTGCCGCGCGCCTTTCGGCCCGCTACGTCACAGAGCGTTTTTTACCCGACAAGGCTATTGACCTGATCGACGAATCTGCCTCTCGCGTACGCATGTACAAGAGCCCTGCAGCCAAGGAAGCAAAAGCAATTACCGAAGAATTGAAGGGTCTGCGCCGCCAACGGCTGGAAGCCGACGACGATGGACGCGAAGAGGAAAGCGAGACCATCCAGTCGCAGGAAACCGACCTTGAAGCCAAACTGGAAACCCTGCGCACCACCTGGGACCGCGACAGCAGCCCCCTGGTCACTGTGGAGGATATAGCTGAATTGATCTCCATGTGGACCGGCGTGCCAGTCATGCAGATCGCCCAGGAGGAATCTACGCGGCTGCTGCACATGGAAGATGAGTTGCATAAAGCCATCGTGGGGCAGCACGAAGCCATCGAAGCAATCTCCAAGGCTGTGCGCCGCGCCCGCGCCGGCCTTAAAGACCCCAAGCGCCCCATCGGTTCATTCATCTTCCTCGGCCCAACGGGCGTTGGCAAGACTGAGCTCACCAAGGCGCTGGCCATGTTCCTCTTCGGCAGCGAAGAAGCCCTGGTGCAGCTAGATATGTCCGAATTCATGGAGCGCCACTCCGTAAGCCGCCTGGTAGGCGCCCCTCCCGGCTATGTGGGCTATGAGGATGCCGGCCAGCTCACCGAAGCCATCCGCAGGCGGCCTTATTCCATCGTCGTGTTCGACGAAGTGGAGAAAGCCCACCCTGAAGCACACAACATGCTGTTGCAGATCATGGAAGAAGGTCACCTCTCCGACGCGCGCGGCCGAAAGGTGGATTTCCGCAATGCCATCATCGTGATGACGTCCAATGTAGGCGCCGACATGATCATGCGTAAAGGCGAGATCGGGTTCCAGCTGCGGCCTGATGAGGAACTGGAAGAGCAGATCGCCTACAAGGACATGCGTAAAAAGCTCACCGACGCCCTGAAGCGCGTCTTCCGCCCAGAGTTTATCAACCGGGTAGATTCGGTGATCATCTTCCGTTCGTTGAACAAAGAGAACCTGCGCCAGATCGTCAACCTGGAGATCGAAAAGGTCACCAGCCGCCTGGAAGAGCACAAGCTCATGCTGCAGCCCACCCCGGCCGCGCTGGACCTGATGTCCGAGCTTGGCTACGACCGCGAATATGGCGCCCGGCCGTTGAAGCGCGTCATCCAGAATAAGATCGAGGATCCACTTTCAGACGCCTTGCTAAATGGCACATTCGCCGATGGGGACACCGTGGTGATCGATGTCGAAGTAGGCGAAGAGCAACCGGAGCTGGTGCTGCGCAAGGCGAAGACCAAAGGCCGCAAAAAGAAAGCGGCTGAACCACCCGTGCCGCCTGCAGCAGCGGTAGCAGCTAACTAACTGACAAGCAGAGCATCGTCGAAAACCTATTTCTGTATTGACAAACGCTTGTCAAGTGGCTATATTTAGGAATACCTAATTATTAGGGGAGTTCGCCATGCATCAGTTTGCCAGTATCGCTCTTGGGGCCGCCGGTCTCATTCACTTGTTCCTCGCCCCCCAACATTATGCCCACGCCCCTGCCCACGGCATCTTTTTCGCTGTGGCTGGCCTCGCCCAGATCGTCTGGGCTGTGGCCTTTATCCGCAAGCCCTCCATGCGTCTGTATTATGCTGGTTTGGCACTGGCGGGTGGCTTGGTAGTCTTGTGGGGTCTCACGCGGGTCTTTCCGGCACCTTTCCACGACCAAGCCGAGGTTGTGGACCTGGGAGGCATCGTGTGCAAGCTGAGCGAGTTGGCTGGTTTGGGTGCATTGTTGGCGCTGGCCGCCCAGGGCGGCATTTTGGGCCTTGGCCGACAAACCATGGCCCGCCTGGCAGCCATTGGCTTGCTGCTTGCCGCGGCAGGTGGCTTACTCAGCTACGGTATTGGCCGCGCAGCAGAACCTTTGTTCCCATCGCTATTCGGAGCGGAGCACGTCGATTCCGGACTTGACCACGCGGATAGCGAACATAGCGAAGATCACCAACACGAAGAGGGTGAACAGCACGAGCATTCGGATTGAATCTCCTGTGCAAATTGGGGGACGGTTTTTGATTTGAGTAACCGCCCATTTGTTCTATTTATAGTAGAATGCGGTCGTGGCTAAGACCCTGACCCACTTCGTATGCCAATCCTGTGGCCGGGCGGCTGCTAAGCCGCTAGGCCGATGTCCCTCCTGCGGCGAGTGGAACACCTACATCGAAGAGATCATTGAGGGTAGCGCTACTCGGCGTGTAGCAGCCGTTAACGGCGCTCGCGCCGGCTCGGCACCGCGACCGCTGGCGCAGATCGAAGGTGGCGCGGCTGAGGACCGCCTGCCGCTTTCCATTGGCGAGTTCGCCCGAGTGCTGGGAGGTGGCCTCGTGCCCGGTTCGCTGGTCTTGTTGGGCGGTGACCCGGGCATCGGCAAATCCACCCTGCTCTTGCAAACCGCCATCGAACTGGCAGCTCACGGCCCGGTGCTTTATTGCTCCGGAGAAGAATCCCCATCACAAATAAAAATGCGGGCCGATCGTCTATCTGCTGATCGAGCCATCAATCGATCGATTGATAATCTTTTCCTGGTGACTGAAACTAACATTGACGCCATCCTTCAGCACGTGGAATCCGTCAAGCCGCGTGTGCTGGTCATCGACTCGATCCAGACCGTGTACGATCCCGAGGTGGATTCCTCCGCAGGCTCGGTGACGCAGCTGCGCGAATGCGCCGATCGCTTCCGCAATCTGGCCAAATCCAGTGGTCTGGCCATCTTCCTGATCGGCCACGTGACCAAGGAAGGCATCATCGCCGGACCGCGCTTGTTGGAGCATATGGTGGATACCGTGCTCTATTTGGAGGGCGACCGCTTCCAGAGTTACCGGCTGCTGCGCGCGGTGAAAAACCGCTTCGGCGCTACAGACGAAGTGGGCGTATTCGAGATGCGCGGCAGCGGCATGGCCGAGGTACCCAATCCCTCTGAAGCGTTCCTCGCCGAGCGCGTGGTCAATGCGCCTGGCTCCGCCATTGCAGTGACCATGGAAGGCACCCGCCCGCTATTGGTTGAAGTGCAAGGGCTGACCAGCCCGACTGCCTTCGGCAACCCGCGTCGCTCCGGCAACGGTATAGACTTGAACCGACTGCTACTGATCAGCGCGGTGCTCACCCGCCGCCTGGGGCTTAAGTTGGGCGAGCAGGACGTCTTCGTTAATGTAGTGGGCGGATTGCGCATCGGCGAACCGGCCGCCGACCTGGCCGTAGCGGCTGCCATCGCCAGTTCCGCCTGGGACCGGCCGCTGAAGGCGGACGCGGTGCTGATCGGCGAAGTGGGTCTCAGCGGCGAATTGCGCCGCGTACCCCACACTGGAGCGCGCCTCAAGGAAGCCGCCGCCCTGGGTTTCAAGACTGCTATCCTTCCCAAGCAGCCGCGCGGTGGCGACGCGCTGCCAAACGGGATCGGCGTGCAGGAAGCCCGCACCCTGCACGAGGCCCTGGAGGCGGGGATGGTAGGAATCGCCGAAGGGTAGCAAGTAGATAGAATAGCGCCCTCTATATTTACGTTAAATTGCAGCAATTTCTTGAGTTTGCGAATCAGCTGGCTTATAGACTAATTACTTTGTGAAGGCACACTTCTACTTTCCCCTTACAATTCATTCATGCACATAACCCTCAGCCCTCGCTGGTCTGAACATTACCCCCGCGCTGGCGTCGGCGTACTCGCCATTACCGGCCTGCAAAATCCCAAGAGTGATGCTGAACTCGAGCGCACCAAAGGTGAGCTGGAAGCCAGTTTGCGCCAGCGTTACCTGGCGGGCGGTAAGGCAGCCATCCGCGCCCTGCCTGTCATGCAATCCTACGCCGCTTATTACCGAAAATTCGGCAAGAGCTATCACGTCCAACTCCAAACCGAGTCGGTCGTTCTCCAGGGCAAATCCCTGCCTTCTGTTTCCGCACTGGTGGATACCATGTTCATAGCCGAGCTAAAAAACGGCTTACTCACCGCCGGCCATGACCTCGACGCTGTCCACCCGCCGCTGATCATCGATGTTGCCCACGGCGAAAAGAGTTACACCATGATGAACGGAAAAGAGCAGACCCTCAAGACCGGTGACATGTGTATGTGCGACACAGTGGGCGTGATCTCGAGCGTGCTTTATGGGCCAGACGCACGCACGCGGATTTCTGCCACAACGACCTCCGCCCTTTTCGTCGTTTATGCTCCCGAAGGCATTTCGCGTAATTTAGTTTTGCAACATCTTACCGAGATCCAGGTTAGCTCACAGCGCATAGCCCCCAGCGGGCAGATCACACTGCTGGATTTCTTCGGCTTCAGCGATTTGCTAAGGCCACCGCATCAGTCGCCTTAGGAGCCATCCTTCATTTCGTCGGGCAGCGTTAACCCCTGGCGAAGAAACAAAAAGGAGCACTCAGCCTAACGCTGGGTGCTCTTTGGCATTGCTATTTGGCAGTGATATTAAAGATAACGGATGATGATCAGGATCACCACGATGATTAGGATGGTGTGCACCAAGTTGCCGGAAAGGACGGGTAAGCGAACCCTCCCAAAAGCGCCGAGCAGCCACAGAATGAGCAGAATGACGATGATAGTTTCCAACATTTAGTGAACTCCTTTCGAAATGAAACTGTGGCCTATCGTCCGACAATTAACAGGATACCTGCGATCAGCGCTAGAGCGCCGGTGATCTGAGCGTCCAAACTAAAGACGCCGAAAGCAGCCAAGCCGACCAGGATCAGGTAAATGCCCAACAGTAGCAAACCAAGATTCTTGTTTATGTTCATTTGATCTCCTTTTAATAAAGGGAACGGGATGTTGCTTACTTAAACGGGATATTGGGCTATTAGTTGCGCCAAAAAATGATATTCGTGTACCAATATTCGCAGGGAAAAAGCAAACAAGTTCCACTTACTAACCTAAAGGTGCAGACCCCCTTGATCGCGTTCCGCTGGCACGGCCCGGGCGCATGGCGAATGTAATTGGTTCAGGGGCACGCCCCCAGCCCCAAGGCCGAATGAATGCAGGGTTGAATGTCGCTGTGTGAATCGATGGCGGAAAATGTTTATCTTCATGAGTTTTCCCTGATTTCTAGATAGAACCGAGGCCTATCCTGGCAAAAGGGTCATCCAGCCCTGACTTTAACAGCATCTGCACCTATTAAAAAACTCTGGACTTCGGGAAACTTAGGTGAGTTTCAAGGAGGTCACATATTGTTTTTAATCTACACACTCTTCGTTCTTGCCCACGGCACAGCCCATATGGTCTACACCTCGCTGGCGCTCGGCTGGGTCCCAGCCGGCCCAGACCAGCCAGACACTACCACCTCGTGGTTGCTGCTTGGCTCCTTAGGGGCACACGGCGTTCAGACGGCCGGTGCGATCGTCTTCACCGCGCTCACCCTGGCCTTCGCCGTCACGGCGGCCGGTATCACCCTGCGCCTGCCATGGGCGGCCAGCTGGCTGGTGGCCAGTTGCATCGCGTCCTGCTGGACTATCCGACCTTTTGATTTGCGGTGTTGAATGCGAACAGCCTTAAGGCACTCCAGCATGCACGTTAAGGTCGCTCTCGTCGGGTTGGCCTTGGTTTTGCTGCTGCTTGCCGCGCCCTCTTCAACTCAAGCTCAGACTCAAGCAGACGCGCAGGCCCGCGCCGTCGCGCCGGAACTTCAGTTCGTGCATCATGTCCATTATTACGACGCGGGAGGCAACCGCCCGCTGCCCCACGTCACCCTTCGTGACGTTCAGGATGTCGCCCGTCAGC
>JBBDXQ010000070.1:0-24191 GCA_040902265.1 Anaerolineales bacterium | reverse complement strand
CCATGTTGATGGCGGCCACTTCGCTTTCGGCTTGCACGAAGGCCCGGCCCAGCTCGGGCATGCGGGCGGCCATATGCTCGAGCAGCTCGGTTTGCGGAGTGATGGGGTAGCCAAAATACGCTTCGAGGCCGGCGCGGATGGCCGCCTCGGCAATGGCGTTGTTTCCTTTTAGCAGCTCTTTGGGCATCAGGGTTTCCTAGGCAGCCGCAGGCGCAACCCGGGGCTCCACTTGGCGATAGACGGTGAGGGCTGCCTCAGGGCACACCACGGCGCAGATGGCGCAACCGGTGCAGCCTTCAGCGCTGAGCAGGACGGGGTGATAACCCTTGGGGGTCAGGCGAGCCTTATCCAGGCTCATCACTTGCTGGGGGCAGGCCTGAACGCAAAGTTCACAGCCCTTGCATTGCAATTCGTTGACAACGATCCATCCTTTTGCGGCCATAGGGTTCCCTTTTAAATGATCGGCCCGGCTTGCTGTTCCCAAAGCCAGACCCAGGAGGCCAGGGCTTGGTTGAAGTTTTCTTCTTTTACTACCAGGGTCTTGAAGCTATGGTCCCGGTCGGTGATACGGAACACCAACTCCGCCTGGTGGGTATCCACCACGTTCTGCACGCAATCTGCCTGATTGAAATCTTCAGAAAGCAGATGGTTGGCAAAACAGGCTTCGCAGCCTACCCAACGGTTGCATAAATTGCGATCAAGGAAAATATGCATAAGGCGTCTCTCCGCTATTGTTGCTGAACGTATCGCTTCCCGGCGATGGTTATGGACACAGTGTTGGCCACGCGGGAGTTAAGAAGAGCGGTTAGCTGGACATCCCAGCTTGCTGCTGCCAGAGCAGAAGCCAGGAATCGATGGCGTCGGCGCGGTTGGCCGGGGTCACACTGAGCTTTTTGTTGCTGCCGTCCCGGTCAGTGATCTCGAAATCGATGGTTGCGCGGCCGTCTTCCACCACTTGCAGGCCGCAGTCGGCGGCATCGAAGTTGCTTTGCTCCAGGCGCATGGCAAAGCAGCTTTCGCAAGCGGCTTGCCAGCGGGTGCAGTGTGTACGGTCCAGGGTAACTTTCATGGCGAGCTCCTTGGGTAAGAGATTAGTACCTATCCAGTTTAGCCATCAGAGTGACCCTCATAAGTGCTATATGCCCCTTAGCCTCAGTTACGAATGTCCCCCGAGGTTGGGGTAGAAATTTACCCGTAGTTTGTAGGAGGAGAGAAAATGGGCCGTTTTGCCGTGGCTATTTAGCCTTGTAGGCGTGGTTTTTACGCTCGGAACCAGACAATTATGCTTTCTGACCAAATACGACTTTATAGACATCTTCCCCGACGCTGGTTTGCTATGGTTCGCCCTCTTTCAGCTGAAAGGTCCTGTTCCGTGTGGGATAGAAGAATCAAGGCAATGCCACGTTAACGGATTATGGGGGATAAGAAAGGTTAGTCTTTAAGCCAGGCTTGGATCTGTTTCGGAGTCCAGGCGTTGACCACATCCTTAGCTGTGACCCAGCCACGGCGGGCGGTGGCCACGCCGAATGGCAGGAAGTCCAGGTGGTCGGGGTGGTGGGCATCTGTATTGATGGCTAGCTTGATGCCCATCTCGATTGCCCGTCGGGCTTGCACATCGTCCAGGTCCAGGCGGCGCGGGTTACTGTTGATCTCCAGGGCAGTGCCGGTTTCAGCTGCGGTGTGCAGCACGGCGTCCCAGTCCAGGTCGGCGCCTTCGCGGTCGGGCAGCATGCGGTTGCTGGGGTGGCCGATGATGTCGACGTGCGGGTTGCGCATGGCAGCCAACAGGCGGGCGGTGGCCTGGGGGCGGGGCTGGCGGATGCTGACGTGCAGTGAAGCCACGACGATATCCAACCAGGCCAGTACCTCGTCGGGCAAGTCCAGGCTGGCGTCGGCTTTGATCTCCAACTCGATGCCGTGCAGGATCAGAAGCGAGTCGCCCACTTTCTTGCGCACCTGATCGATCTCCTTGCGCTGCTCGCGCAAGCGCTCGGCGTTGAGGCCATTGACCAGCCCGATGCTGGGGGAATGGTCGGTGATGGCCAGCACCTTATAGCCGCGTTGCTTGGCGGCCTGGGCCAGCTCCAGAATGCTGGATTGGCCGTCGCTCCAGGTGGTGTGGGAATGCAGCTCGGCCTTGATATTCTTCGTTTCGATGAGCTTGGGCAGTGTGCCGTTCAAGGCGGCCTGGATCTCGCCATGGTCTTCGCGGATCTCGGGTGGGATCCAGGGCATGCCCAGGATCTTATAGACTTCCTCTTCGGTAGCGCAGAGGATCTCGCTTTCGTCCTCGCGCTGAAAGGCCTGGTCGGAGAGAGACAGCTGGATATCCAGGGCCATTTCACGCAGGCGCACGTTGTGTTCCTTGGAGCCGGTGGCATATTGCAAGCCGGTGCCGAATCGGGTGGGCTGGTGCACCCACAGCTGGGCGCGCATGCCATTGTGGAATTCCACGCTGCATTTGACCGGGCCCTGCCCCAGTACGCGAGCCACATTGGGCAGGTCCACGAAGGCTTGGATCACCGTATCGGGCTTAGTGGCGCCGACCAGCAGATCGATATCGCCGATGGTGGCGCGCATGCGCCGCAGACTGCCGCCCATCTCGGCGGTCTTCACTCCGGGGAGCTTGCGGATCTGTGTCAGCAGGTCCTGGGCAAAGGGCAGCACCTCGCCCAGGGGCTGGCGGCCACTGCGCCGGGTCAGCGATTCGATGCCGGCGATGATCTTGGCTTCGGACTTCTCACCCATGCCGGGCAGGTTGCGCAGATGGCCGGCTTGGGCAGCGGCTTTCAGTTGTTCGATGGAAAGGATATGCAATTCACGGTAGAACAACCCGACCTTCTTGGGGCCCAGGTCGGGGATCTGCAACAGGGCGGCCAGTTCTGCCGGGACTTCTTTCTTGAGTTTCTCCAGATAGCCCAGTTTGCTGGTTTGGAGCAGTTCGTCGATCTTCTCGGCGATGGCTTTGCCCACGCCGGGGATCTCCAACAGGGCTTTTTGGCCGCCCTGCTTCCAGATGTCGTTCACATCCCGGCCCAAGCTGCTCAGGTTTTCGGCTGCCTTGCGGTAAGCCAGGGTTTTGTAAATAACCTCGCCCTTGATCTCCAGCAAATCGGCGACCAAGGCAAAGGTGTCGGCCAGTTCACGGTTGGTCATGGCCGAGATTATAAGCGTCTAAAGGTAAAAACCTGTCCGATCAGGACAAAGTTATCGGAAGGGCTTATTGCGTTTTGTGCAGTTCCTTATCCGCATTCTTCAACGCTTCTTCAATATCAGACATTGCATGCTCGACCCCCTTGCCTAACTCCTCGATGGCATTCTCTCCGGCGTCCCCTAACTGGCTCAGACGGGCTTCCAGGTTCTTGCGCAAGGTGCCCATTTCAGGGAGTTGTTCGTTTGCGCCGACCTTTGCGTCCGCAGCCTCATTCTTTGCCTGGGCTTTCAGCAAGTTGATGCGTGCGTCCAGTTCATCCAGCTTCGCTTGTGCTTTTTCCTGATAGATCTTACGTTTGTCCATAACTGCCTCCTTTATTGGTCTAGGATGGACAACGAATTACCTCCTTAGGCGTTATAGGTGTGGTGGTAAAAGCATGGTCTGGGGTTATAATGAAGCAGCACCGTCGGAACTCGGGTAGTCAGCTTCCTGCTAAACACAGGAAGCGTTTTATGTGAGTTGTAACGGCATTTTATTTTAGAAAGGTGGTGTTAAGTTTGCCTAAAGTCGTGCTGAGACCGGGGGAGTCGCAGCAATCCTTGCTGAAGCGCTTTCGCAAGAAGGTGGCGCGCAGTAAAGTGTTGAGCACGGTGCGGCAGAAACGCTGGTTTATCTCCACCAGCGAGGCGCGCCGCATTGCCAAACAGAAGGCCATCCGCAAGGCGCAGCGACGCACGGACGAGCGCAAAGACCGTCCGTCTGAGAATTAGATCGTAAGGAATAATGATAACTAAAGAGCGAGTAAGAATCTTACTCGCTCTTTTTGTTTAAATAACTTGAAGCTAATTTATTGAACGAAGAAGCGGCCGCCAAACAAGAGGGACAGTACGAGCAGGATCAGGAAAATTACGAACAGGGTCTTGGCGATCTAGGCTGAAGTGCCTGCTACGCCGCGGAAGCCGAAGATACCGGCGACAACCGCTATTCCTAAAAAGGATAAAGCGTACGTTAGCATTGTTCCTCCTGTCTATTAAGTTACACGCGATAAACGAGAATACCGGGGTGCTGTTACTTTGCCCAACTTTTTCCTTTTGAGCACGGGGTTGGAATTTGTTAGAAAGTTGCCTGGTAATATCCACGCCCTTAAACAAAAGAGCGAGGCAGGCGCCTCGCTCTTTTGTAAAATGAATGGTGTAAATTACTTGGTGGCAGACATGATCCACTCGTAGACAGTTACGAGTAGGACGCCTATAGCACCGGCCGAAGCAGCTGCAGCGGCTCCACCCAAAAACCCCCACACATACTTGCCAACACCGAACAAATCCCACCCAGCGGCCGCTGCGTATGCAGTGACGCCGAGTAAGGCCAGCACTGCAATGAAGAACCCCGAGCGGTCTTTCATACCGGCCAGGAAGAGAATGCCTCCCAACAGAGCCAGTATTACTGCGATCGACGCAATCAGACTACCGGTATCTGCGCCTAGATCCACGGGTACGGCGGCGAGAAGCCCCAATACCACGAGCACTACGAGGCCGATAAGCCAGGCCCATTTACCAAGCGATCCCATATCCATCGTTTTCTCTCCTTTAGAGAAAGTGGTTTGCGGCAACCGCCGCTCACCTCTATTAACCCTGGTCTCGTTTAGGGGTTACGCCATGGATTGTCATTATTTTGAATAAATGTGAAATATGGCACAAATTCGTGGGTAGCAGAACCTCCGTCCCTACGTTATCCAGGCCATGAGCCAAGCGATCAGGGAAAAAGTCATCCAGCCAGATCAGAGCGGGCTGGTGCTTTCTTTAACTTTAAGGGTGAAGGGATTGAATTGGTGAGTGGGTGCTAGCCAGCCTGCGCCTGAAGCACTCTGCGTATATCCCGCTGGTGTCCCTGCACGTGAATATACATCAACCTGAGCATGTGTTTGACCTCAGTCATTCCCAGGGCGGGGTGGCGCCCGCGCTTTTCAAGATCCTGGTCGCTTAGTCCCCGCACCAGTTCAACCGTGGCCACCCGCCGGCTGGCGAACTCAACCAGCAGACTCTGGTTATCCTGCCGGCTTAGCACTGCGGTGTGCTCGGCGTTCCAGACATCGATGTCGAATGCTTCCTTTACGCCTTGGCCACCCTGCAAAATGGAGCGCACTAGACGCGGAATACTACCTTCCACTTCAGTGAGGTGAGCCAGCAGGTCGTGCACCTTCCAGGCTGGGCCATCCGCATAAACCTGAAGGTCCCAATGCTGCTGCGCCAGGCCGCCAAAAAAGCCCAGCGTCTTACGGCCCTCGCTTTCCAAACTGGTGGCTAATTGCCGGGATAACTCGGACACCTTATCTCCGCAACAGGCTGCTTAAAAAGAACCAGAGGTTGGCAGGGCGTTCGGCCAGCCGCCGCATGAAATACGGGTACCACTCACGACCGAAGGGGACATAGACGCGCACGGCATACCCTTCCTGCACCAATTGGTTTTGCAGTTCTCGACGGATGCCGTAGAGCATCTGGAACTCGAAATGCTGCTTGCCAATGCCAATCTCCTCAGAGTGACGCTTGACGAAATCCACGCGGGCTGCATCGTGGGTGCCATACGCCGCGATCGGTGGCCAGGCCCCATCGTTGCCGCGCGGCAACCCTGGCGCGTGGCTGGCGTGCAGCATTAGGTCGGCCTGGCGGTCATAAGCGGCGTCCACGTCCTTCTTGGCCGCATAGGCGACCTCGAGAGGTTCCATGTATGCGCCCTTCACCAGGCGGATACGGGCGCCTTCCTCCAGCAGAGCCAGCACATCACTGTCGCTGCGATACAAGGCAGACTGGAGCACCACGCCCACGTTCTCAGCCCCGGCGGCGCGCATCTGCCGGTAGAGTCGCAGGGTTGCATCCACGCAAGCCGATTCCTCCATATCAATGCGCACATACAATCCGTGCGTGGCGGCCGCATCCAGAATACCCTTCAAATGCTGGGCGCAGAGTGCCTCGTCCAACTTGAGGCCGATCTGGGTAAGCTTGATGGACACGTTGGAGCGCAAGCCGCTTTGGGCCAAGCGGGTGAGTAGTTGCTGGATCTGCAGCCGGGCATCGTTGGCCGCGGCGTCGTCGCCGGTATGCTCACCCAACAGGTCGAGCGTAGCCAGCATGCCGGCTGTGTTAATTTCACGCACTGCTTGCAGCGCTTCTTCTATACTTTCTCCCGCTACAAAACGGCGGGCGGTACGCCGGGCAAAAGGAAGCAGCGTGGTTAAGCGCCGCGCCCACGCGGCTTTGGATAGGTATATAAGGAAGCTACGCAGCATGTGGGAAGGGGAATGCGAGGTTGTTGCGAAGTTTATGCATGCCTTTAGCGCCAACGCGTTTCAGCGTTGGCAAGCTCATTGAACCCTAATCCGCGCGATTCTAGCATGGAATCCAGGATGATATACTCGCGCGGTCAACGATGTCATTAAACTTAAAACCCCGCACTTCCTTTGCGCGCTGGGTTTCCAGCCTGCTGCTGATCGCCACCGTTATCCTGATCACCTTGCAGCTGATCGCGTATAGCCGCAATCGGGCCAATTTTCCCACTGGGCTGGTGGTAGCTGGCATCCCTGTGGGCGGCATCAGCCGCCAGCAAGCCGCTGAGCGCCTGCTGGAAGTTTACAGGCTGCCGGTGGAATTGCACTATGGTGAGGAACGTATCCACATGGACCCGGTCCGGGTGGAGTTTTCGATGAACCTGGAAGGCATGATCGCGGCCGCCGACCTGGAACGAACCAGCGCGGCCTTTTGGGTCGGGTTTTGGGATTATCTGTGGGGCGGCGTTTCTGATCCCGCGGAAGTCCCCTTGGACGCCTCCTATTCCGAAGAGGCATTGATCGCCTATTTGCAAAACGAGATCGCAGTACGCTACGACAAGCCGCCGGCTCCCGCGCAGCCGATCGCCGGCACTACCCAATTCGACCTGGGCGAGCCCGGGACGGTGGTGAACATTGTGGAAGCAGCCCAGGACATCGAGCGCGCCTTGTTTTCGCCAACGGATCGCGTGGTGCTGCTTGGCCTGCAAAGGAGCAGCCCAGCGCGGCCGAACGTGGACAACCTACAGGTGCAATTGCAACAGGTGATGGACGTAGCTGGCTATGATGGCCTGGCCGATATATATTTCCTCGATCTGGTGAGCGGCCAGGAGCTGCATTTTGCATATCGCTTGGGCAGCAACCTGCCTACCGAGCCGGTGGGAATAAACTTCACTGCGGCCAGCATCATCAAGATCCCCATCCTGGTCTCGGTCTACTCCCGCCTGGATGGCCCTCCTGACGAGGCCACCCTGAGGTTGCTGAATGAGATGATCGTCCAATCGGAGAATACGGCTGCTGACCAACTGATGGAAAGCGTGTTGGATCCGATCCATGGACCCACGATGGTCACCGAGGATGTCCAGGCTCTTGGTTTGGAGAACACCTTTCTGGCGGGGCAGTTCTACATCGGCGCTCCGCTTTTGCGGGTGTACAGCACCCCGGCCCAGGGCCGCAGCGATATTTACGCGCCTGACGATCTGCCCGATATTTACAACCAGACCAGTACAGCAGACATAGGAATGCTGCTGGCCGATATATACCAGTGCGCTGAAAGCGGCGGCGGGGCGCTGGTGGCCGTCTTCCAACAGCGCATTAACCAGGCCGAGTGCCAGGATATCCTTAATCTGCTCAGCCAGAATCGCATCGGGGTGCTGCTGGAAACCGGCGCTCCAGAAGGAACGCGCATCGCTCACAAACACGGCTGGGTCACCAATCCGAACACCGGGGTGATCAATACCATGGGCGACGCGGGCATCGTCTTCACGCCTAATGGGGCTTATGTGATCGTTATCTTCCTTTACCAGCCTGTGCAATTGATCTACGATCCGATCGAGGCCATGTTTGGAGACCTTTCTGAGGCGATCTACAACTATTACACGATTCCGGATCAAGAATTCAATTAGATCCAGGCAAAACCAAGGTTGACATAGACCAGGCTAAGATGAAACACCATTCCGCTGGGGGCATTCTGTATAGGCGGGGGAAAACCCTGGAGTTCCTGGTGGTCAAGCAAATTCGACATACCGGCCTATTTCAATGGGTCTGCCCAAAAGGGCATATCGAAAGCGGAGAAACCGCGGAAGCTGCGGCCATTCGTGAAGTGGCTGAGGAAGTTGGCTACAGGCAGTTTGCCCAAATTCAATTTGTTGGCGACCAGCAATTTTCATATATCGAAAATGGCGACCATCACCAGAAAACAGTGAGCTGGTTCGTTATGGAAGTTGACCCGGTTGTAGACACGGTCTTGAATGTTGACGAAGGTTTTATCAAGGCGATCTGGTTGCCATACGGGGAAGCCAGGGCGCGCTTTACCCACAAGCAGTTCCTTGAATGGGTGGACCTGGCCTTCCAGATGGTTTCGGCGGACCTGGGCAGCAAGGCTTGATCTCGGAAGCTCAGGTGGGCCAGCTTTTCTTCCACACTATAATGCGGCCTTATGACCCAAGCAGAGATCAAGGCTTTGCAAAAAGAACTGGCGCTGCTCTACCAGGTAGCGCAGGCGGTCAGCAGCTACGAGCTGGACGAAGTGCTGCGTGAGATCGTGCGCATTGCCGGCGATCTGACCCAAGCCGATTCGGTCCTGGTTTATGTGGTGGACAAAGAGGCGGAAGAGCTGGTGCTGCGCGCTTCGCAAAGTCCCCACGCCGACCTGCTGCAGAAGATCAAGATGAAAATGGGAGAAGGCATTACGGGGTGGGTGGCGCGCGAGAACAAACCAGTGGCCCTGGCCCAGGGGGCGAACAAAGACGCGCGCTTCAAATACTTCCGCAGCCTGCCCGAAGACCGCTTCGAAGCTTTCCTTTCCGTGCCGATCATCAGCAAGCGCGGTGTGGTGGGCGTGATCAATGTGCAGCATAAGCAGCCGCATGCCCACACCCAGATGGAAATCAACTTGTTGGCTGCGGTGGGCAAGCTGGTAGGCGGCGCGGTGGAGAACGCCCTGTTGATCGAAGAGACCCTGGCGCTCAAGGAAGCCCTGGAATTGCGCAAATTGGTGGAGAAGGCCAAGGGGGTGCTGATGAAGCGGCGCAGCCTAAGCGAAACCGAAGCCTTCAAGCTGCTGCAGAAGGAAAGCATGGACTCACGCAAATCCATCAAAGAGGTGGCTGAGGCCATTCTATTGATGGATAAGCTATCCCTCAAACCTTAATTACCGATCCCTGGTCTCCTTTCTCGATTTTGAAATCCCCTATTGACAAAGTCCCCTTTTTTCCGTAATATGACGGTTTGAGATTCGCAACGGCGCGAATCGAAATATTGGGAAGACAAAGGAGTCTCCCGAGCGGCCTTGTGCCCTCCGGGAGACTTTTTTTGTTAATTCATCCCGCCAGGAGACAATAATGGCAGTGCCAGCAAAGATCGAAAAGCTTGTTAAGGAAGCCAGGGCAGAGATCATCGATATCCGCTTTGCGGATCCCCAGGGCGTCTGGCAACACGCTTCGGCGCCGATCGGCGAGTTGGAGAGCCTGCTCGAAAATGGCATGGGTTTCGATGGGTCCAGCATAAAGGGGTTCCAGTCAATTTACGATTCTGACCTGGTTCTCCAGGTGGAACCCGCCAGCGCCCATATTGACCCCTTCTATACCATTCCGACGATCACGTTCATTGCCAGCGTGCATGACCCCGAAAAGGGGGCGCGCTACAGCCGGGATCCGCGCTATATCGCCGAGAAGGCTGAAGCCTTTCTCAAAAAGAGCGGCGTGGCCGACACCAGTTACTGGGGTCCTGAAGCCGAGTTTTTCCTCTTCTCGCACATGTCCTTTTCCATTGACCCGCACCAAATGGGCTTCAAGCTGGACAGCCCAGAGGCAGGCTGGAACACAGCCGCCCGGGATGGCGAAACCAACCTGGCCTACCGCATCCCCACCAAAGGCGGTTATTTTCCCGTGCCGCCGGTTGATACGCTGCAGGACGTGCGTAGTGAGATGACCCTGCACCTGGAACGCTGGGGCGCCAAGGTGGAAATGCACCACCACGAGGTGGCCTCCGCCGGCCAGTGCGAGATCGATATGCGTTTCGACAGCCTGGTGGCCATGGCGGATAAGCTGATGATCTACAAATACGTGGTGCGCAACACCGCTCGCCGCCATGGGCTGACGGCTACCTTTATGCCCAAACCGCTCTACGGCGACAACGGCTCCGGCATGCATGTGCACAACAGTTTATGGAAAGGCGATACCAACCTGTTCTACGGCAAGGGAGCCTACGCCGAACTTTCGGAGATGGCGCTGCACTACATCGGTGGAGTGCTGAGCCACATCGACAGCCTGCTGGCTTTTTGCGCGCCGACCACCAACTCCTACCGCCGTCTGGTGCCGCATTTCGAAGCGCCGGTCAACGTAGCCTACTCCAAACGCAACCGCTCAGCCATCATGCGCATCCCCATGTACCATAGTGGCGACGCGCACGCCAAGGCCAAGCGCATTGAATTCCGCGCCCCGGACCCGACCGCCAACCCTTACTTCGCATTCCCCGCAATCCTGCTGGCCGGTCTGGACGGCATCAAGCGCAAGATCGACCCAGTGAAGGCTGGTTTCGGCCCGCTGGATAAGAACATCTGGGAACTGACCGGCGATGAAAAAGACAAGATCAAAGGTGTGCCTGGCAGCCTGCTGGAAAGTGTGCGCGCCCTGGAAGCGGACAACGCATACCTGCTGGATGGCGGCGTGTTTACGGAAGATGTTTTAAGCATGTGGCAGGACCTGAAAATGAACGAAATTAAAGAGGCTGCTCTGCGCCCCTCGCCTTACGAGTTCTACCTGTATTCAACCATCTGAGCTTCTTCTCTCTTCTCTCCGTTTTAGCGCAATGCAGGCCATAAGCCTGCATTGTGCTATTAATGGAGAGAGGGGCGAAACTACAAAAAAGTTAGACCGGATTCGCCTTCCGTGCTCGCATCCACCCGGCGGCCGTCTCGGCCACCTCGCTAAGCACCTCCGCTTCAGTGCGCCCCGAGCTTTTGAGCACCTTGAAGCTATGGTCGGCGCCGGCTAGCATATGCAACGCAGCGCGCGTCCCCAGGCGTTCAATGATCGGTTGCAGCAGGTGCGGCGTGGCCAAGGCATCGCGTGGACCCTGCAGGAACAACAGGGGAACCTTCACTTGGAATAAATGGTCGGCTCGCTGTGTGCTGGGTTTGCCAGCGGGATGCAAGGGGAAGGCAAAGAACACCAGCCCGTTCACCGCTGGCAAAGGCGATTGGCTCGCTGCCAACGAGGTCATGCGCCCGCCCATCGAGCGGCCACCGGCAAACAGCGGCAAGCCGGTTCCGGCCTCAGTGGCCGCCTGCACTGCGGCGCGCACTGTGGCGAGCAGCGCCGGTTTCGAGTTGGGGCCGCCGCGGCCTGTCTCTTTGTATGGAAAGTTGTAGCGAAAGGTGGCAATGCGCTGCTCGGCCAGCGCCTCGCTCAGCGCGGTCATCGAACGGTGGCGCATGTCGGTGCCAGCCCCGTGGGCCAGCACCAGTAAGGCAACTGCGTCCGGCGGCCGCAGCAGCAGGGCAGAGACCTGTCCGAGCTCCGGGGCGACGGAGAATTTGAAGGATTTTGGTGTATGGTTTAGCAAACCGATCTTAGTATACGATAGGAGTATAGTGACCAATCGTCTTCAGCAGCCCTGGTGGCAAAAAGCTGTCATTTACCAGATCTACCCGCGCAGTTTCATGGATGCCAACGCAGATGGCATCGGCGACCTGGAAGGCATCATCCAAACGTTGGATTATCTCAGTGAGGGCACTCAACATTCGCTTGGCATCGACGCCGTTTGGATCAGCCCCTTCTATCCCTCACCCATGGCCGATTTTGGCTACGATGTGGCGGACTATTGCAACGTGGATGCGCTTTTCGGTGACCTGGCCAGCTTCGACCGCCTGGTAGCTGCCTGCCACCAACGGGGCATCAAGGTCATCGTCGATTACGTGCCCAACCACACGTCTGACCAGCATGCCTGGTTCCAGGCATCCCGCAGCAGCCGTAACTCCCCCAAACGTGATTGGTACATTTGGCGGGATGCGCGATCAGACGGGTCGCCGCCCAATAACTGGGGTTCAGTGTTCGGCGGACCAGCCTGGACCTGGGACGCAGACAGCGGCCAATACTACCTCCACCAATTCCTCAGAGAGCAGCCCGAGCTGAATTGGCGTAACCCCGAAGTGCGAGCCGCCATGCTGGATGTGCTGCACTTTTGGCTGCGCCGCGGTGTGGATGGTTTTCGTATGGATGTGGTGGCTTTCCTGATCAAGGACGCCGAGTTGCGCGATAACCCGCCCAACCTCGGCGCCGCACCTGGCCTGCATCCCGACGATCTCTTTGGCCGCCAGCTGCACCTATACAGTGAGGACCAGGACGAAGTCCAGGAGATCATCCGTGAATTTCGGCGGGTAGTTGACCAATACGATGATCGCTGTGTTATTGGGGAACTGTTCTACGAACTGCCGCGCTGGGTACGCTATTACGGAGAGAATGGGAACGGACTGCACCTGCCATTCAACTTTCGCCTGATGATGGCGCCCTGGCAGGCAGCCTCCATCCAGCGTTCAGTGGACGAATTTGAAGCCGCGTTGCCGCCTTTCGGTTGGCCGAATTATGTCCTGGGGAACCATGACCAACCGCGCCTGGCTTCGCGCATCGGCCAGGAGCAGGCCCGCGTGGCGGCCATGCTGCTGCTCACCTTGCGCGGTACACCCACGCTGTATTACGGCGACGAGCTGGGGATGGAGAATGGGGTCATCCCACCCGAGTTGGTGCAGGACCCACAGGGACTGCGCCTGGGCGCCGACCGCACCCGCGATATCGCCAGAACACCGATGTTATGGGATGCCACCCCGCAGGCCGGCTTCTCCGCAGGTAAAAGCTGGCTGCCGGTTGCAGCAGACTATGCCACCCGCAACGCGGCCGCCCAAGCCAACGACCCCAGCTCGATCTTGAGCTTGTATCGCCAGCTGCTCAGGCTGCGTAAGCGCATTCCAGCGCTGCTTGCCGGCGAATACCGCAGCCTGGAGAGCGGGAACGAGGACTGCTTCACTTTCCTGCGCAGCCACCTTGAAGGCGAGTACCTGGTGGCGCTGAACTTCTCGGACCAAGAGCAGCAGGTGAAGCTTGAAGCAGCCGTGAATGGCAATGTGGTCTTGTCCACATACCTCGATGATGAGCAGAAACTTTCGGGGGCGGATGTAATGCTGCGGGCGAATGAGGGAGTGCTAATCAGGGTTAGATAGCTCTGCAAGGCGGGTCCGAATCAGGTCGGCTGCCCCTGGCACAGCGCTGGCCACCGCAGGCGAAAGGGTTTCGGAGAAAACGTACGAAGGCGCAATTTCAATCGTGATTGCCCATAATTCCGTAGGTAAAAGCAGACCCATCCTGCGGCCAATTTCCAAGGCGGCTTGCAACGTGGCGTCGTGGCTGGAGCTGGAATGGGCTGTGGCTAAATATTCACTGAAGGGCTTGGAACGAATGGCCCCGATCTCACTCGCAGAAGTCACAATGGAATCGGCGATGATAGCGCGCTGGTAACCCACCATCTGCTCCATGAGACCCAGCCCACCGGCTGAACTTAACTCAAAATTTACCGAATCCGCCTGCGAGCACCCTTCGCAGGCAGTTTGGGCAGCCATGGCGATGTGCCAGCCGACTCCGTCATCCCCCAGAATCGGGTTCCCTAAGCCAATAACAAGGATCTTGCCGCGTTTTGCGGTCATGGCGGACTAACAGTACTGGCGTAAAATTTTTACCGTTTTGCCCTGCGCGTCGCTGATCTTAACTTCAAGGGGCATCTGGCCGACCAAAGAATGGGTAGCGCAACCGAAACAGGGGTCGTAGGAACGGAAGGCCATCTCCACCCGATTGAGCAGGCCTTCGGTCACCACCGTTCCTTGCTTGATAAAACTCTGCGCAGCTTTTTTGATGGACATGCTGATGGGGGCATAGTTATTAGTGGTGCCTACGATCAAATTAACTTTAGTTAGGATGCCCTTTTCGTCGGTCCAATAGTGATGTATCAGGGTGCCGCGCGGCGCTTCCACGCAACCCACACCCTCGGTCGGCTTCTCTGTCACCTGAGTCCTGAATTTATCAGAGGTGACCTCCGGATCGGTGGCTAGTTCCACCCAACGCTCGGCGGCGTATAAAAGCTCGATCAGCCGTGCCCAATGGGTAGCCAATTGGTGGTGTACCGGTTTCCCGCCCAGCGTAGCGTAGAATTTCTCGTATTCTTCCTGTGCCCTGGGGGTGGCCAAACCGTCTGCCACGTTCAAGCGAGAGAGCGGGGTGGCTGAGTAAACCCCCGAGTCTTTACCCCCTTCAAAGCCCTTCCAACCGATCTTCTTCAAATAGGGGAATTTTAGATAAGTCCAAGGCTCCACATGTTCGGCAATCCAGTCCCCATAGTCTTTAGGTTCATAGGTTCCCAAACGTTCCCCATCAGGATTCACAACACTGATCTTGCCATCGTAAAAATTTACCTTATTGTTCTCGTCTACCGTACCAATGTAATGCATGGGGATATAGTAGCTGTCGCCCAGGATCAGGTCTACATAGTGTTTGTTGCCCAGCACGATGTCGGTAAATAGTTTTAGACTGAATTGGGCAAACTCGATCGCCCAACGCCCCATCTCCTCGATCTCTTTGCGTTGCTCTTCGGTGATTCCCTTGGTTTGGCCGCCGGGAATGGAAGTGCATGGGTGCACCTTGCGCCCGCCGATCATCTCGATGACTGCGTGACCATTTTTACGCGCCTGCAGCACTTTGCCGGCGATCTCCAAGCCCACCTTATGGATGACCCCCAGGATGTTGCGCTCGGCCACCGGCGCGTCGGGACCCATCACAAAATCAGGCCCGCCCAGCGCATAGAAATGCGTGGTGTGGTCGGTGACATAAAAAGCGCTGTACAGCAGTTCGCGCAGCAGCTTGGCCGTGCGGGGAGGGTCTACCCTATAGACAGCATCGGCTGCCTTAGCTGAGGCCATGTGGTGCGCTTCGGGGCACACGCCGCAAATGCGGTTGGTCAAGATCGGCATATCCTCAACCCGCCGCCCGACGCAGAATTGCTCAAACCCGCGCAGTTCCGGGATCTGGAAATAGGTGTTGGCTACATTTCCTTCAGGATCCAAGAATATTTCGATCTTGCCATGCCCTTCTAGTCGAGTGATAGGGTCAATGGTGATCCGTTCCATAGTTTCTCCTAGTCCTCGCTCCAGGAAGCTTTGCCGGTTTGCAGCAGCGAACCTGCCAGGCTGAAGCGGTAAAACACACCTGTCGGATCAGCGATGTCATCCAGGGTGATATCGATCTTGCGAGGGTCGTATTCGTCCAGCACGGAGGCCAGCGAAGAGACCATGCGCGCCCCAAAGTCGAGCATGCCGGGCAGGCTGCCATAGCAGCCGGCACAAGGCGCTCCGGCAGCCGGGCACAGCGCGCCACAGCCCGATAACGTGGCCGGGCCGTTGCAGATCAAGCCTTGTTCTAGCAGACAGATGGCGGGGTCGACCTCGCGCATATGCTGAATACGGGTGAAGCCCTTGAGTTGCTTAACGCCACGCGTTCGCAGGCATTCGTCGCAGACGGTAGAAGTGCCGGCGCCCAGGATGCTGCCTTTGGGCGGAAGCTGCGCCTTACCTTCCAGAACAGCGATGACCGCATCAATAACTGCTGCGATCTGATGCGATTCGGGCGGGCAGCCCGGAATGTAAAAGTCTACATCCACCACCTGGTCCAAGGGCCGCAAGACTGGGTTGAAGACCGGAATAGAAAGCATGCCTTCTGGCGCCTGGAATTCAGATTGGGGTCGAAGTCTCTGGGGATTATCCGTGCTGGGAGAGGAGTACACTGTCTCAAATATCTCTGCTCGGGTGGAAAGGTTGGCTAACCCCGGGATGCAACCTTCTTTGGCGCAAGACCCAAAGGCCACCAGTAGCTGGGATTTCTGGCGAAGCAGGCGCGCAAGGCGTTCGTTCTCGTCATTGCGAATGCTTCCGTTGAAAAGTGTCAGCAGGATCTCGCCATCCTGCATTTTTTCAACATCCTGGTACTTGGCATCCATGGCCACAGGCCAAAAGACGACATCGAAGTGCGCGTCCACATCCAGGATCTTTTCATGGATGTTCAACACGGCAATCTCACAGCCGCCGCAGGCGGCGGCCCAGTACATCGCGAATTTCGGCTTGCTGTTATTCGTCATCCTGGCAACTCCTCGAGTTGGCGGACAGGCCCTGCGTGTATCGGGATCTGGGTGCGGGCGGACCAATTCAGCGGGCCGAGTGCGCGGACCTCCTCGACGAATTCGGTGATGGCCTTGGCCAGGCGCATGCCTTCCGCGGCGCTGGCCCAGACTAACTTGATCCGGCCGGGTTCAACGCCCATGGGCTGCAGCACCCGTTTTAAAAGAGAGACTCGCCGAAGAGCTTTGTAATTCTGCTCAATGTAATGGCATTCCCCAGGATGACACCCGGTGATCAGTACTCCGTCTGCGCCACGTGCCAGGGCTTTCAAGATAAAGGTCGGGTCCAACCTACCTGAGCACATCAGGCGCACCAAGCGGATATTGGGAGGGTATTTCATGCGTCCAGTCCCGGCCATGTCCGCGGCGCGGTAGCTGCACCAGTTGCAGGTAAGTCCCAGGATCAAGGGTTCGAAGTGTTCTGGCATCGTGACACTCCTACGCGGCTACAGCTTGCAGTACGTCCGCATGGATCGGCACGCTCAGCAAGCCTTCGATCTGGGCCAACACTTGTTGGTTGGTAAAACCGGAACCGGTAACGGCTCCCGCCGGGCAAGCAGCCACACAGGTGCCGCAACCCTGGCAGAGAGCCTGGTGGACTTCGGAAACCATCTTGAGCTCATCGAAGGAGATAGCATGGAAGGGGCACAGGCCGTTGCAAATGCGGCAGCCAGAGCACTGCTCAGCATCGATATAAGCCCGAACTGGTTCAAGGGATAACTCTTTCTGTTGTATATAGCTGACCACCCGAGCGGCAGCCGCTGATCCCTGCGAGACCGAAGCAGGGATGTCTTTGGGTCCGGCTGCACATCCCGCGATGAAGATGCCATCCGTCATCGTGGCCACGGGATCCAGCTTGGGATGCTTCTCCGTAAACCAGCCGTTAGCGCCGCGCGAGATACCAAATTGGTGCGCCACGTTAGCTGCATCCTGTTTGGGCTCGAGGCCTATGGCCAGGATGACCATATCCACCGGGATGCGCCGTTGTTTGCCGATCAGCGTATCTTCGACCTGGATAATGAGCTGGCCGGCCTTCTCATCGAACAGGCCGCCATCGATCACTTCGGCCACCTTGCCACGGATCAGGTTGGTACCCTCTTCTAAAACCTTTTGGTAAAACTCGTCGTAATCCTTGGCCGCGGTACGCATGTCGATGTAAAAATTGTAAACATCTGCTCCAGTGCGCTCCTTCACCAAGTGGGCAAATTTGAGGCTCTGCATGCAGCAGATGGCCGAGCAATAGGCGTTGAATTTATGGTCACGGCTGCCGACACAATGGATGATGCCAACCGATTTGGCAGGCGTCCTGCCATCCCTTAAAACGATGGCGCCATTGGTTGGGCCGGCCGCGTTGCACATCCGCTCGAATTCCAGGCTGGTGAACACATTCGCCAGCTTACCGTAGCCATAGCGCGGGATGCGCCGGGCGTCGAACATGTCGTAGCCGGTGGCCAGGATTACATTACCTACATTCAGCGTGATGATCTCATCCTGGTCTTCCAGTTTGATCGCCCCCGGTGCGCAGAACTTTTCGCAGGCCCGGCAGGTCCCCTTCTCAAAAAAGATGCAGTTGTCTTTATCGAGTACGGGGAATCTGGGCACGGCCTGTTCGAATGGCGTATAGATCGCTTTGCGATACCCCAGCCCCACTTCGAACTGGTCATCGATTACATTCTTCGGGCACTTCTGCTGGCAGATCCCGCAGCCCGTGCACAGGCTGGTATCCACATAGCGCGCCTTTTTTCTTACGGTAACCGTATAGTTCCCCAGGTAACCCTCGACGTTCTCGACTTCACTCCAAGTGAGCAATTCAATATTTGAGTGCATCCCGGCTTCACTCATGCGCGGGGTGAGGATGCATGCAGCGCAGTCCAGCGTGGGGAAGGTCTTGTCGAACTGGGCCATGTGCCCACCGATGGAAGGTTCCCGTTCCAACAGGTAGACGTGGAAACCCGAATTGGCGATTTCGAGGGAGGCTTGAATGCCGGCAATACCGCCGCCCACCACCAGGGTGGAGCTATTGATCGGAACGCGAATGGATTCGAGAGGTACATGCTGGCGAACGCGTGCCACCGCGCCGGCTACCATTGCCTTGGCCTTTTCAGTGGCCGCAGTTTGATCGCTGGTCACCCAAGACACCTGCTCTCGGATTGAGGCCATTTCGCACAGATATGGGTTTAGCCCGGCGCGTGAGACGGCACCCCGGAAGGTCGTTTCATGCAGGTGCGGCGAACAGGCTGCTACAACCACACGGTCAAGGTTTTCCTTTTGGATATCCTCTTCGATCAACTTCTGCCCCAAACTCGAGCACATGAATTTATTTTCTTTGGCGACCACTACGCCTTGCTCAACCAGGTTTTCCTGGGCCCACTTAGCCACTTCAAATACATTGACCACGCCGGCAATATTGCTGCCGCAGTGGCACACATACACACCGACTCGAACGTTTCCGTCTGTGCTATTCGAGCTTGTCATAGGTCATCTCCGTATGGCTTGGGCATGTGTGGCATGGGCAGGCTCTGGTCCCTGGGTGGTCGCCTGGGAGCAGCCGGTTCAGGTTCTGCCTTGACTCCGATGCGCTCCAGCGCAGAGGCAGCGGAAGTGATCTCCTTCCCAATCCCTACTGATTTCGGACTTAATCCAAAGGCCAACCCAAGCAGTTGGGTGAAGAAGAGGATCGGCATTTTGTGGCTGGTCCCAAATAGTTTGTTCATCTCATCCTGATAACCGTCGATGTTCAGCTGGCATAGCGGGCAGGTGGTGATCAAAAGATCTGCTCCGCTTTGCACCGCGCCTTCAACCAACCGGTGGATCAGGTCAAGCGAAGTTTCCGTATTGATCTGTGGCATATGGCCGGAACAGCAATGGGTGCGCAATGGAAAATCGATCAGCTCAGCCCCAGTCGCCAGGATCAATTCTTCGAGGGCGGTAGGGGATTCGGGATCGCGCCAGCGCTTGTCGGGGTCGGGCCGCAAGACCATGCATCCGTAGTAGGGGGCTACGCGCAGCCCAGCCAGCGGCCTTTCGACCAACTTCTTGACTTTGCATGCGCCAAGCTTGTTGCACATCAAGTCGAGAATATGGCGGACCTCAACTGACCCTGGGGTGTAATGCATGTCGCCCGCAGCCAGCGCGTCGTTCACTCGCGTGTTGAGTTCCCTGTCCGTGCCCATGTACTTTGCGGTGCGCGCCAGATTAACGTAACAGGCGCTGCATGCTGCCACCAGTGTGTTGGCGCCATTCTTCTGTTGCTCGGCCAGGGCAAGGTTGCGGGCGATCAGCGCATACGAGGGGATGCGATGCAGGGCGATGTATTCGTTGGCGCCGCAGCAGTTCCAGTCTTCGACCTCGGTGAACTCCAAACCTAATTTGCCTTGGATGGCCAGCAGGGAATCGAGGTAGGCGCTTGAAGTGCCATGCAAGGAGCAGCCTGGATAGAAAAGGTATTTCATAGCGCGGTCTCCAGTTCCCGGGCTCGCTCAAGGATTTTCTGCAATTGGGTCAGCCCGTTGATCCTTTCTGGCCTAAGATGAAGGCGACCTTTGAAGAACATGGCGGAACCCATCTTGGCGGTTCCGACCAAATTTGATGGTGGGTGGCGCAGATAATGCCGGGCTGCTATACCCAACTCGAAGCTGCGGCCATAGCGCTCGATGTAGCCTGCAAAGACCTTCGACAGGTGGGTAGCTTTGTTGTTTTTTGTATATCCGCGCTGGTAGGCGAGGGTCTTAAGGCCGTACATCAGATCGGTGATATGGATTTCCTGGGGGCACCTGACCATGCAAAAATAGCAGGAGACGCAATACCAGGGCGTGTTGCTCTGCAGCACGTCTTCCATTTCACCCGCACGGATTAAAGCAAAAAGCCGCCGCGGGGTATGGTCAAGCAGGGCGGCCGCGGGGCAGGACCCACCACAACTGCCACATTGGATACAAAATTCGATCTGGGGTAATCCAGGGGAGATCGCCCGGAAGAATTCCAGGACAGCGGCTTGAGAGGGGGGCGTTCTTGGCGGTGGGCTGGCTTTGCCAACCTTTTCTTGAGGAACCGGAGACCCAGAGGCCATTTGAACCCTCCTTGTTCCAAAAGGGTGGGTTGGGCTAAATCCACCCCAACAAACACACCAACTGCAATTGACTAAGCAAGTTTGAACCTGATTTGCATCCCAAGTTAGCTACAAATGCCCCCCCAAAACTAGTGACATTTGTAATATATTTCACAAATTAGTTAATTGTTTGTTTGACCAAGGTTTTTACCCCCAGAAGCTCTTGTGAACCAAAAGCTATGCGCTTTACCCTAAATTACTGAAAGCTGTCCACTTTTCTTCGACAAAACTAGTAAAGCTGGTATTGAACTTTTCGGCGGAGAAGCGTTCTGCATTCCTGCTGATGGCCTGGGGGTCAAAGCGCAACTCGCCACGCTCGAATCGTTCAATGCTGGCGATCAAACTTTCAACGGTCTGTTCCTTGTAAAGCAGGCCGGTCTTGCCATCGATCACCGTTTCCGCCAGGCCGCCGCGGCCGAAGGCCAGCACCGGGCAACCGGCCGCTTGCGCTTCCACCGCGGTGATGCCGAAGTCCTCCTCGGCGGCATACACAAAAGCCCTGGCTTCACCCATCCATTTGGCGAAGGCTTTAGGCGGCTGGTACCCAAGAAAGCGGATGTTATCCGCCGCCAACGCCTTCACTTTCCTTTCCTGCGGTCCTTCCCCGATCACGACCAAAGGCTTGCCGTTGGCGGCAAAAGCCTTCACGATCAGGTCCACCCTTTTGTAGGGCACCAGTCGTGAAACCGTCAGGTAATAGTCCCCACGCTTGGCCGCCGGCTGAAACCGCTCCGTATGCACCGGGGGAAAGATGACAGCCGCTTCCCGCCCGAAGGCGGCGCGCACGGCCTGGGCGGTCCAGGCCGAATTGGTGAGCAGATGGTCCGCGCGGCCGGAAGCGGCGCGGTCCCAGCGGCGCAGGAAGGCCAGCAGCCCGCGCACGAAAAGGGAACCGAACCCGAGTTCACCTACATGTTGTTTATATTGGTGCCAGGCATAACGCATGGGGCTATGGATATAACTGATATGCAGCTGGTGCGGATCAGTTCGCACACCATGGGCAAAGGCTGCGCTGCTGGACAAGACCAGGTCGAAGCGGTCCAGGTCGAACCCTTCGATCGCCAGGGGCATCAGGGGAATGTAATAGCGGTGGTGGTCTATGGCTTTAGGCAGGCGATCGATAAAACTGGTTCGAATGGCATGTTTGCTTATTTCACTCCCCTTGAACTTGGCCGGGTCGTAGATCAGCGTAAAGATGGGCGCTTTGGGATACAAACGCGCCAGTTCCTCCACCACCTGCTCGCCGCCGCCGCGCACGTTCAAGCGGTCGTGGACAATGGCAACCTTTGGCGCTTTATTGCGGCTTATTCGCATCAGTTCTTTCGGTATGTTATAGTTTTTTCACGCCAGGTTTAAGACCTTCGCTTATTTTAGACAAAAGCGCTCATCATGAGGATCTCATTGGACCGGTTATTAGCGAAGCTCAGTCGAGTGTTGTTTTTTGCCACGATCGTCCTCATCCCATTCCGTTTCCGCGTGGTGTTGCTCGAACGTCCGGTTGGCTCCGTCTGGGAGGATTACACCAATTTCCTTTTATTTGCTTCCGATATTACCCTCATTCTTATGCTGGTTTCCTGGGTTGGCCTATGGCTAGTTAGGCGCCACCCGATAGAAAGGGGTCCGCTTTTTCTGACCCTGCCCTTGGCAGGTCTAACCTTGGCCGCCTTGGCTACTTCTTTTACGTCCATCGATCCTGCACTATCAATCTATCATAGCTTCCGCCTGGTCCTGTTATTCGGCTTTTATCTTTACGTCGTCAATGAGGTTGGGTCGATCAAGCAGCTTTTCGCGCCGCTGGGCATCATGATCGCGGTTCAAGGGTTCGTGGCTATAGCCCAGTCGCTCAACCAGCGTTCGATTGGTTTCCAATGGTTGGGAGAATACCAACTTGACCCAGCCTGGTCCGGGGTCAGCGTGGTTGCGACGGAAACTGAGCGCGTGCTGCGCAGCTATGGCCTGTCTGACCATCCCAACATCCTGGGCGGTTGCCTGGTATTCGCTCTGCTTATTTTCGTGGTCGCGCTATTGCGCACCAAAGACGAGTGGCGCTTAATGCCTGCCAGCGGCGTCCTCATCGTGGGGACGGTGGCTGTGCTGCTTACCTTCTCGCGCTCCGCCTGGCTGGCTGGGGTGGCCGGGCTGGCTTACCTGGCTTTCCATCTATCGAAAAATAAGGATGGCGCGATCAACCGGCGCGCCATAGCCCTGGGTGCGACCGTCGTGCTTGTTTTGATACCCTTCCTCCTGGCGAACAGTGCCTCACTGGGGGTCAGGGTGGGGGCGAATGCATCCTTCGAGGAATTGACGGCTGAAGCCAGTTCGCTGCGGGAGCGCGGTATTTTGATCGGCGCGGCCAACACGATCTTCTCGACACATGCGCTCACTGGAGTAGGCATCGGGGCCAGCCCGCAGGCATTCAGGCAGCAGTTTCCTGTTTTTGGAAGTTTTTATCAGCCTCCTCACGTTGTTTTACTGGCGGCCGCGCTGGAGACCGGGCTAATCGGCGCCTTGTTTTACGCTATACTTTTCGCGGCTCCCTGGCTTGCCCTTCGCCTTAACCGGAAAATTAAAATGAACCTGGACCTGCTAGCGGCTTCGGCCCTCCTGTTAGCGCTAACCACCGTAGGCTTCTTCGACTATTACCCCTGGCTGCTGGCGCCTGGCCGCCTTTGGCAGTACCTGGCCTGGGGTCTGTGGGCTCGCTTTTATCTCGCGGCCACCAAGGTGTCCAGCGCATGAGCAGCCTGCTCTTTATCCCGTTCGCCATCATTTACTTCCTGGTCTCCGGGCTCCTGTTTCTATTTGGGCTGAATTTCATGGTTTTGGCTTTCCTTTCGCTGCGCAAGGCGCCAGAGAAGAAACACACGTCGCGCCTCCTGACCGACTTACCGCGGGTCACGGTGCAATTGCCGGTCTTCAATGAAATGTATGTGGCTGAGCGGCTGGTGCAGGCGGCTTGCCGCCTGGATTACCCAAAGCACCTTTTGGAGATCCAGGTATTGGATGATTCGAGCGATGAGACCAGTACTATCCTTAGTAAAACAGTTAAGCATGCCAGGTCACGTGGCATGGATATCAAACATATCCAGCGCAAAGACCGGGTTGGCTATAAAGCCGGTGCACTGAGGGCGGGTTTTGAAAAAGCCAAGGGGGATTTCTTCGCCATCTTCGATGCAGACTTTGTGCCTCAGCCAGATTTCCTGCGGCAAACCCTGCCGCATTTCGAAGACCCAGGTGTGGCATTCGTGCAAACGCGCTGGGGCTACGTGAACCGAGATTTTTCACTGCTCACCTTGATCCAGTCTCTGGCCATTGATGCCCATTTCATGGTGGAGCAGCTTGCGCGCAGCCGCAGCGGGCTTTGGTTCAACTTCAACGGGACGGCCGGCATTTGGCGAGGGGCAGCCATCCAGGAAGCTGGCGGGTGGAAGGCTGACACGCTGACTGAAGACCTCGATCTTTCCTATCGCGCCTTCCTCAAAGGCTGGCGCGCCAGTTTTTTAAGCGCGGTGGAAACCCCTTCCGAGTTGCCGATCACCTTCAACGCCTTTCGCCGCCAACAGCACCGCTGGGCACGCGGCAGCCTGGAGTGCGCCGCACGCCTGCTGCCCGTGATCTGGGAGAGCCGCCACCCCCTGCGCATAAAGATCTCCAGCACGTTTCACCTCATGGGGTATGGC
>JBBDXQ010000069.1:0-24287 GCA_040902265.1 Anaerolineales bacterium | reverse complement strand
ACCCCTCCTTTTCTCGATGCTCTGAAAAATTTCGGGTCGCCGCTGCTGGCAGATGGCGCCATGGGCACTATGCTGCACGAACGCGGCATAGATTTTGCGCGCTGCTTCGACGAGCTTAACCTCACGCAGCCTGACCTGGTGCAGGAGATCCACTCGGCCTACCTGGATGCCGGCGCCCAGGTGTTGATGACCAACACTTTCGGGGCCAACAGCTTCCGCCTAAGCCAGCACGGCCTGCAAGACCAGGTTGACGTGATCAATGAGACGGGGGTGAAGCTGGCCCGCGCCGCGGTTGAGGAATTTAGCCAACCCGCTTGGGTGGCCGCCGACCTCGGGCCGCTGGGCGTGCGCCTGGCGCCTTTCGGCCGCGTGCAGCCAGAACAAGCTGGCGCGGCTTTCGAAGAACAGGTGCGCGGCCTAGTGGCCGGCAAGCCCGATCTGATCATCATCGAGACCATGACCGACCTCTACGAGGTGCGCGAAGCGATCAAGGCAGCCAAAGCGGTGTCTGACCTGCCGATCGTGGCTTCGATGACCTTCACGCGGGATGACCGCACCTTGCTGGGCGACATGCCCAACAAGGTCGCCAAGAAGATCCTGGAAGCTGGCGCCGACGTGATCGGCATCAATTGTTCCGGCGGCCCGGCGCAGCTGCTGCGCATCCTCAAGCAGATGCGAGAAGTGGCGCCGAATGCGCTGTTTTCGGTGATGCCCAACGCCGGCTGGCCGGAGCAAGCCGGCGGGCGCATTATGTACCCGGCCGGGCCGGACTATTTTGGCCATTACGCGGACGCCTTCCGTCGAGCAGGCGCCATGCTGATGGGTGGCTGCTGCGGCACCACCCCTGGGCACATCCACGCGATGCGCGATGCGCTGGACAACCCCCCCCAGCCTTCCGCGAACGGCAATGGGGCTGTTCGCATCATCGAGCGTGCCGAGGAACAGGCTGGGCCGGAAAAGATCTCCAAGCTGGCAGAACGGATGAAGGCGGGCCAGTTTGTCACCGCGGTAGAGATGGACCCGCCGCGCGGCCTCTCCACCCATAAGCTGTTAGCCGGCGCCGACCTGCTGGGCGAAGCCGGCGCATCAGTGATCAACGTGGCTGACAGCCCCATGGCCCGCATGCGCATGAGCCCCTGGGGGGTGTGCGACTTGGTGCAGACCAAGGTCGGCGTAGAGACCACGCTGCACTTCCCGACTCGCGGGCGCAATTTATTGCGCGTGCAGGGGGACCTGCTGGCAGCCCACGCCCTGGGTGTGCGCAACGTCTTCGTGGTGATGGGTGACCCGACGGCAATCGGTGATTATCCCGAGGCCATGGACAACTACGACCTGGCGCCTACCGGCCTGATCCGCCTGATCAAGCATGGCTTCAACACCGGCGTTGACCATTCCGGGTCGGAGATCGGCCAGCCGACCTCATTCCACGTTGGCGCGGCGCTCAACCTAGCGCCGCCAGACCAAAAACGCGAAACCCAGCTGCTTAAGCGCAAGTTGTCCAACGGGGCAGACTTCTTTCTGACCCAGCCAGTTTACGACCCTAGAGTAGCCAAGCATTTTGTGGAGGCATACAACCAGGAGCATAGCGCGGTAAGCAAACCGATCCTGGTGGGCATTTTGCCTCTGTTCGGCACGCGCCACGCCAACTTCCTGCATAATGAAGTGCCGGGCATCGTGATCCCGGATGCGATTCGGGCGCGCATCGAAGCCGCAGGCAGCGATGGCCCTAAAGAAGGCGTGCGGATCGCCATCGAGCTCATCGAGCAGATCCGCCCCTGGGCGCAGGGTGTTTATATCATCCCCGCCTTCGGCCGCTACGACCTGGCGGCTGATATCATCGAAGCCATCAAGTAGAATCCGAGCGGAGGCTCCTGCATGCATTATCGACGCCTAGGCCGTTCAGGCCTTAAAGTCAGCGAAATCTCTCTCGGCGCCTGGATCACCTTTGGCGGGCAGGTCGAAGATAAGGTTGCCAGCCAACTGGTGCACGCTGCCTATGACAGGGGGGTGAACTTCTTCGATAACTCCGACAGTTACGCGGCCGGGAACGCCGAGAAAACGATTGCAAAAGTTATCCAGGACCTGCCACGCGAAGCCCTGGTGTTATCCACCAAAGTGTTCTGGCCCACGATGCCGGGGGTGAACGGGCGAGGGCTTTCACGCAAACACATGATGGAGTCAATTCACGGCTCGTTGAAGCGCCTAGGCAGCGATTATGTAGACCTATATTTTTGCCACCGATTCGACCCCGACACACCGGTTGAGGAAGTGGTGATCACCATGAACATCCTGATCCAGCAGGGTAAAGTACTCTACTGGGGAACTTCCGAATGGCGCGCCTCGCAAATCGCCGAAGCATATGGAATTGCGCGGCAATACAACCTGATCCCGCCCACGATGGAGCAACCGCAATACAACATGCTGCACCGCCGCCGGGTTGAGCATGAGCTAGCAGCCATTTGCGAGGACCTGGACATCGGGCTGACCACATTCAGCCCGCTGGCCTCCGGCGTACTGACCGGGAAGTACAACCAGGGCATCCCCGAAGGCAGCCGGGCAACGCTAGAGGGCATGGGTTGGGTGACGGACCGGCTGCGCCAGGACGGCGTAAAGAAAGTGGAGCAGCTCATGGGCCTGGCCGCCGAATTAGGTATCAGCCCGGCGCAGATGGCGATCGCCTGGGCGCTACGGCGCAAAGAGGTTAGCAGTGTGATCACCGGCGCCACCAGCCTGGCGCAATTGGAAGACAATCTGGGCGCGGCTGAGGTGACTGAGAAACTGGACGATAGTGTTCTGGAGCGGATCGAGACAATATTGGAAAACCTGCCGGGGGACGAATAGCGCTCAGCGTCAGCCGGGCTCCAGGGGAGGGCTTCACTCCTCCTTATTAGCAATTGTTTGTTGGAAAGCGGCTATTAACGGTCCGGGCAGCTTAACCCTGGCCTGCGGATTGGAATAAAAAACTTGTTGCGGCTGGCTGGAAGCAGACATTACTAACAATCCTGATAACTTCTCAAACTGTTTAAAGAAATCTGCTGCGCTTAAGAAGCGCTGGCGCTCGTAAAAAAGCGGGTCGTTGTACTTACTTCTTCTTTGCCTTCTTTGGTTTCTCGGCACCCAGCTGCGCCAGGCGGCGGGCCAGTTCGGTAAGGCGCACATCCATTTCGCGCTGGCGGGCGTAGAGGCCCAGCCACAGGAAGGCCAGTCCGCTGAAGCCGACGTAGACCAGCAGGTCAGCGCCGCGGCCCACCCCGAGGAATTCGGCCACGGCGTTGGCCCACTCGGGCTGCACCACCATCACCACGGCCACCAGGGCCAGCACAAAGAACAGGATACGGTCCAGCAAGCGGTTGCGCAACCGGTTGAAATAGAACAACAGGATGCCGACAGCAAAAACAATCAGGACAAACTGGATCGGTCTCATCGCAGCACGCGCCTGATAAGCAGATCGACGAATACATCAAAGGCATGCCAGACGCGCTGGCCCTTCATGCGCGAATACTCCGTGTAGCGAATGCGGGTTGGGCGCTCCACAAAGCGGAGTTTATGGATACGGACCTGCTGCAGGATCTCGCTGGCGTGGGCAAAGCCGTTCTCGTGCAGCACGATGAGTTGGGCGGCGCGGCGCGTCAGGGCGCGCGCTCCATTGTGCGCGTCACTGAGCCACAAGCCGGTGAGCAGCCAATTGACCATCACCGCTCCCTTGAGCAGCATGCGTCTGGACAGGGGCACGGCCTGCCAATCCTCTTTGCGCAAAAAGCGAGAGCCAAGCACTACATCGGCGCGGCCAGTGAGCAGCGGCGCCAGCAGGCCGGTGAGGTCCTCAACACTATGCTGCCCATCGGCATCGAAATGGATGATGAACTGGGCGCCTGCCTGCAGGGCGTAGCTGACCGCGGTCTGCAGCGCAGCACCCTGCCCCAAATTGAACGGGTGGCGCAAGCGATGCACACCGAGTGCCTTCAATTGGCGCCAGGTGGAGTCGGTTGACCCATCGTCGACGACGACCACGGAATATCCCAGCTTCACCAAAGGGCTCAACGCGGAGCGAATGACGCGGCCTTCGTTATAGGCGGCCACCGCCACAAATATGGCCGACTTGGGGATGGGTTTCCCTGGCACGCTGTTCACCGGGCAGGAATGCGCACGAGCATATAGCCAGCTTCGGTGAAGATGAGCTGATAGACATCAGCAGTGATGTTTTGCTGGACTTCAGCCAGGATGCGCGGGTCAATATCAGTCAGCGGCACCAGGAGCAAATTGGCCTCCTTGTAAGTTAATAACGATTGTTGGTAGGACGAGTACTCCTGGTAGCGTTCCAACCGCCACATCTGCTCGAGGCCGGGTAGCCAGCCGATGGGATAACTGGTGATGACCGGTTCCGGACCATCGGCACGGCTGAAGTAGCGGTACAACTTCTGGTTGAGAGAGGCTTCAAAGATCTGGCGCTGTTCATTGAGCTGCCGCTGGATAAGGGCCTCATCGTTCACACCCAAGGTACCCACTGCCAGCAGAAGAGCGCCGAGCCCCAGGAAGACAAATAGGGGGCGACGAAGTTCGCGGGGCTTGCCCAGGGCTGCACGGATGCGCATGATCCAGGCTTCCACCGCTACGCCCACCGACATAGCCAGCAGCGGCAGGGCAACTGCCAGATTGCGATGCTCGTAACTGAGGAAGAAAGCCCACAAGACAGAGAAGGGAAGGACCAGGAGAACCACGATCTGGCGGAACTTATGGTCCAGCACAACGAGGGAGACCAGGGCAAAAACGAAGAAATAAGCATAGCTGCCGAGCGAGTCGACCGCAGCGATAAAACGCTCGGGTAGCGCTTGCCCCTGATAGATATCGGTGATCACGAATTGGATGTTTGATACGTTGCCGCCAAACAGGATGCGGTATTCCATTAGCGCATACCAGGGCGCCACCACCGCCAGCACAATAAGGAAATGTTTGCCAAGCAACACGATGGACTCCCGGAGGCTGAAGTCTTTGCGTTCTCGCAGGAGCCACCAGTAAGCCAACAGGGGATAGAAGGCCAGCAGATACAGCCCAGGCTGCTTGGTGACCGCGGCGGCAGCGGTGGCCAGTGAGCCAAGCAGTAGCGTACGCTTTAGTTCGGGCAGGCTGCGCACCTGGCGGGCGTGCAGCAGGGTGAAAACGGCCATCAGGCTGAAGCAGGCCACCGGGATATCCACATACCCTTCAGGGATGTATTCCCCCAGGAATAAGTTGATCGAATACAGGGCCAGGCCGGCCGCGAGCATATAACCGAAGCTCTTGAACTTCCGCCCCAAGTCGAAAAGCATGGCGCCGATGGCGAAAGCGAACAGGGGCATGATGCTCTTGCCAAAGAATTTGACTGCGGTAGTACCGATGAATTTATAGGCGACGGAATAGCTGATGGGGATGAGCTGCGGGTATTCCCAGGTGTCCCCAGGGATGCGGTTGTCAGCCCACTTCACCGCCCAGCGGTCCCAGGAAGCCCAGGCGTCCCAGGTTTGGAACACTGTGTTGAAATTGGCCACCCAGATCGAAAGCACCCAGAGCAGCCCAATCACGGCGACCATCCCGAACACAAAATATAGGGCTGCAGTCCAGAAATCTTTTTTGATCCACTCGCTAAACGACTGGAGCTTTGCTGAGACGGAAGTTTTGATCTTCTTTTCCCAGCCACCGCGTACCATGCGCAACTGGGGGCGATAGAGCCAGATCAATAACGCTACTTCCAGCCCAAAGAGAACCAGCACAACGGAGCGTAGGTAAAGCCCCACGGTCACCAGCAGTAGTACGCCAAGATAGTTGGCCAGCAGGCTGAGCATGAATAGATACATGCCTTGTTGGATCAGGCTGCGCTTGCCGGGGAAGAGGCGAATGAGCAGCAGGCCCGGAAGCAAGCTGAGCTGGAATACGGAGAGGACGCCCAAGAGCAGCATCATAGGACTAAGTTTAACCGCGATGCGTTAGGTAGGGGGCTCAGGGGGCTGCAAAATGACACCCAAAGGGCGCAATATGCTTGCGCCCTTACACTGAACTAAAAATGGTTCCTGGCTAGGTACGCAACTTGGCGCTGAGTTCCTGTTCCAGGCGCTTGACGATGCGCTCGCGCAGCTTGGCGACTTCCTCGTCGGTCAGGGTGCGCTGCGGGTGTTGGTAGGTGAGTTGGTAAGCCAGGCTCTTCTTGCCCGCGCCGAGCTGCGCGCCGCGATACACATCGAAAAGCGCCAGGCCAGCCAGCAGCTTGCCGCCGGTCTGGCGGATGAGCGCGTCCACCTGCCCGGCAGGCAGGCTCTCATCCACCACAATGGCCAGGTCTTCAAGTACAGGCGGAAAAACAGGCACCCCTTGTGAATCAAATCGCTCTGGCACGAGTTCAAACAATGCATCCAGGTAGAGCGTGGCAATCTGCACAGGCTGCTCGGGTAAGTCATAGTTGCCCTGAACTTGCGGGTGCAATTCACCTATCACGCCTAACTGCCGGTCGCCTGCCAATACCCTGGCGCAGCGCCCAGGGTGGAATGCGGGGTGCGCGCCGGGCTCGAAGCGCAGTTCGCCGAGGTCAAGCTCCTGCAGCAGGCTGCTAACCAGTCCTTTGATGTCGTAGAAGTCCACCGGGCCGAGGTCCGCGCTTTCCCAGTGGTGCGCTTGGCGTGGGCCGGCGATGGCAATCACCAGGCGGGGCAACTCATCAGGCAGCAGGCCATCCTCAGAGGCGCGGAAAACCGGCCCGATCTCGAACAAGGCCAGACGTGCGCGCGTGTTGGCATTACGCTCCAGGATGGCGAGCACCGGGGCAAGCAGACTCTTGCGCAGGACGCGACGATCCTGCGAAATGGGATTTGTCAGGCGCATATATAGCGTATCGTCTGAAGGCGTACCAGCGGGCAGACGTCGGGCTTCCTCTTCCGGCCGGGTCAGCCGGTACGTCATGATCTCTTGCAAGCCCAAGCGCGCCAGTATGTCGCGGATAGATTCCTCGATATCCAGCGTGCGATTAGTGCGCTGAGGCGGTAATTCATCCGCCATGCGCGTGGGCGGAATACGTTCATAACCATATATGCGGGCGATCTCCTCCATCAGGTCCGCCTGGCCGATCACGCCTTCGCCGATATCGAGGCGATGGTCCGGCGAGGTCACAATCAGATTTTTGCCGGAAGTCTTTACTTCAAATTCGAGGCGGCGCAGAATGGCGGAGACCTGTTTGGTTGTCAGCTCTACTCCCAGCCAGCGGGTCACATCGGCGGGGCTGATCTTCACCACGGCCGACTTGGCCGGCAGCGGATATTTGTCCACCAAGCCGGTGCTGACCAGGCCTGCGGACCACTGGCGCATCAGTTCCAGGCCGCGGCTCACGCCGCGTGCGGCCATAGCGGGATGCACACCGCGCGAGAAGCGGTAGGCCGCTTCGGAAGATAGACGCTGCGCGTTCAGCGTTTGGCGGACATTGATGAAGTTCCAAGCTGCGCCTTCAAGCAAGACATTGCGCGTCGAGGTGGTGACTTCGCTGTTTGTCCCGCCCATCACTCCGCCTATGGAAAGTGGTCCAGCCGTGTCGCAGACAAGCACGGTGAAATCATCCAGCTTGCGTTCCACTCCATCCAAGGTGGTCAACTTTTCGCCGCGCTTGGCAAAACGCGTCAGGAGGGTGGGCGCCTTACCCCCGGCACGCTGTACTAATACATCGTAGTCGAAGGCGTGCAGCGGTTGGCCCAATTCCAGCATGGCGTAATTGGTGGCGTCCACGATGTTATTGATCGGGCGCATACCTGCCAGGCTGAGGCGGCGCTGCACCCAGCCTGGGCTGGGCTTGATCTCAATATCCCGGATCAGGCCGAGAACGAAGCGGGGGTTGAATTCCGGTTCGGTGATCTCGATCTTGACCTTGCCCTTGATAGCAGGGCCATCGGCTTTATGTGCGACCGGCATGGCTTTCAACTTGCAGCCCAGGAGTGCGGCAGTTTCACGGGCTATACCGTAGATGTTGGCGTCCCGGGCAATATTGGGGGTGATGGCAATAGTCAGCACCGCATCGCCGAGCAGATCAGCCAGCGGCGTGCCCGCCACCGCCTTCGGGTCAAGGAAGAGGATGCCCTCGTGTTCCTCTGAGAGACCCAGCTCCTTTTCGGAGCACACCATCGAAGAGGACTCCACGCCGCGGATCTTGGTGCGCTTCAAGGTCGTTTTCTGGAAACCAGGTTGGTGTCCGTCGTAGAGCTCGGCGCCTTCTTTGGCATAAGCCACTTTGAGCGGCTTCTTGAGTGCGCCTTTGCCTTTGTATTCGAAAAGATTAGGCGCGCCGGTGAGCACCGTGTGTTCTGTCTTTCCATCAAACAAACGGCAGAGCACCAGGCGATCGGCGTTGGGGTGCGGCAATACCTCTCGGATCTCTCCGACGACGACCTTGTCGCGGTCCCAGGCGAGGCCACTGATCTTGGCGGGCAGCAATTGCTTAGCATCAGGCATGGGTAGGCCAAGGTAGAAGATCTCCTCCACCTCCAGGCCGGCCATGGTCAACGTGCGGGCTAATTCCTCGACAGAAATGCCATCGAGGTTAACGAAGTCTTTGAGCCAGGAGAGTGGTGTCTTCACGAGAATTGCTCCAGCCAGCGCACATCGTTGCGCCAAAAATAACGGATGTCTTCGATGCGATAGCGCAGCATGGCCAGGCGTTCAGGGCCCAAGCCAAAGGCAAAGCCGGAGTAGCGTTCAGGATCGTAGCCGCCGTTGATCAGCACGGTGGGGTGCACCATACCGCTGCCGAGGATCTCCAGCCAGCCGGTGTGCTTGCACACCGAGCAACCAGCGCCGTGGCACACGAAGCATTCCACGTCCATCTCCGCGCTGGGCTCGGTGAAAGGGAAGTGTGAGGCGCGGAAGCGCGTGCGCACTTGCGCGTTGAAAAAGCGCTGGGCGAAATCGGTGAGTGTGCCTTTCAGATCGCCGAAGGTGATGTGTTCACCCACTGCCAACCCTTCCACCTGGGTGAACTGCACTTCAGAGCGGGCGCTGACCTGTTCGTAGCGATAGCACATGCCCGGCAGGATGATGCGCACCGGCGGCGGGTTCTTAGGGTCAGCCGCTGAATATTCGCGCATGGCGTGGATCTGGCCCGCTGAAGTATGAGTGCGCAATAAGACCGGGTTGTCGCTGCGGCCGCCTTCGATGTAGAAAGAATCCTGCATCTCACGGGCCGGATGATTGGGGGGGAAATTGAGCAGCAGGAAGTTGAATTCGTCCGTCTCCACTTCACGTGAGCGATAGACCTGGAAACCCATTTCAGCGAAGATGGCGCGGATGCGCCGCAGGGTTTGCGTGATGGGATGCAGGCGGCCCAGTGGCTGGGGACGGCCTGGCAGGCTGACGTCCAGCCGGTCCGCGGTTAACGAGAGGTCCAATGACTGTTGGCGCAGCATGGCACGGCGCTGTTCCAGCACAATCTCCAGCGCCTGCTTGACCTGGTTAGCCTTTTGTCCCGCGCTGGGGCGCTCTTCAGCACTCAAGCCGCCGAGTTGCTTTAGGCTTTGCATCAAGGCGGAACTGCGCCCGAGGAATTGCATCCGCCAGATCTCCAGGCCGGCCTCGTCGCGGACCTTGTCCAAGGCATCGGTTGCCTGTTGTTCAATTCGTACCAAGTTCTCCAACATCGTGCCTCCACTAGGATTCTAGTGCTTTATACCTTTCCTAATCCATTTACTAGCAACTTAAAAAAGAAAACTCCCGTCCTGAGGGACGAGAGTCGAAAACACGCTCCCGCGGTACCACCCGCTTTGGCGGCCATGCCGCCCACTCGCTCCCAACGCCTTACGGCCTTTGGGGGGCCTTGCTAACGCGCGGCTCACGTCCCAAACTACTTAGTTCAGGTGTGCGCGAATAAGCGCTTTGCCTGAATGTTCTTCTGGGCGGCTCGAGAGGGAACTTCAGCGGCTTTCCACAGGGCGCAAGTTGCAGTCTATGCTCGCGCCTCCCTGGCAGCTTTCAGCCGCGTACTTTCCTCTGTCGTAGCTTTTCCTATTCGGTTTCACCTAATTATGCGCAAAAGGAAGCAGGTGTCAAGCACGTGGTCGGCCAAACCTGCATCCATCTTGTATAATGTGGTCACTTGCCCTACATGGGCATTTTCTTTTGAGGTCTACGCACACACAATCCAACGGTGTCTTTCTGATCTAAAAAGTCTGCCCTTGGCAGGCGGATACCGCGAAGAAGTTTCCTTATGCCATTCAAGAGATCAAACGTGTTCGAAAACCAATCACCCCAAGCCCTCTTCGTTTCGCACCGAGTAATGCAGGCTATTTTGCTGGCGGTATTATTAGCCGCCTGCAGCCCCGTTGCTCAGCCCACCAACCCTACTGAAACCGCACCCCTTCCAGGGCCCGAGCAAGTTACCCCCAGCGTGTCGCCCCCCGTAGGCATGGTAAATGGTGAGCCGATCTCCTCCCAGAGCTTCACTATTCATCTGAGCCTATATCAGACTGCCCAGACGGAAACTGGCACGCTTCTGGCATCCGAGAATATGCAGCAGCTCGTATTGGACGACCTGGTAAACCGGCTCTTGCTGGCCCAAGGCGCTCGAGCGCAAGGTTTTAGGCTAGACGAGGCCACGCTGGATCAACGTCTGGCCATGGTTGTAGGGCAGACAGGCGATCAGGCCATCTTCGATGCCTGGCTGGCCGAACAGGGTTTCACGGCGGAAAGCTTCCGCCAAGAATTGGCTATCGAGATCGAAGCTGGCTGGATGCGCACTGAGCTCAGCGAGGCGGTACCGCTGAACGCCGAGCAGATGCTCGCTCGCCAGATCCTGCTAACGGACCGCTTCCAGGCGGAGCGGCTACTGGACCAACTGGAGAACAACGTACCTTTCCAGCAAGTGGCCATGAACAATGATGCGCAGGGCCTGGGCTACCTGGGATGGTTCCCGCGGGGCTACCTGCTACAACCTGCTGTGGAGGAAGCTGCTTTCGGATTGCAGGCCGGCGAAACCAGCGGAATCGTCGAGACCAGCCTAGGCTTCCACCTGATCGAGGTGCTCGACTGGCAGGCGGACCGGCCGCTGACGCAGCAAGCCCGCCTCAGCCTACAAATGCAAGCGTTGGCGGACTGGCTGGAAGCACAGCGGGCGCAATCTACGATAGAGAATTTTCTGCCCTGAATGGAGCTTCGGTCTAGAATAAAATCAGGACCAGGAAGCATGGAGTTAGAAGATGGATGAATTTGATTTCAAAAAAGAAGAGCAACCTCGGAAACGCCTTCGTCTTGGATCAGCGACATGGAATTGCGCCACGATATTTTTGGTGCTCTGTACACTGGCGGCCATCACCTTTTTTGCCCTGCTGTTCCTGAACCCGGAAAGCGGGCTTAATCCCTTCCCACCCCTGGCTGCCACAGCTACCCAGGCAGCCAGCAGCACTCCCACGTCCAGCGTAGAAGTCAGTAGCACGCCCAGTTCCACCACGGAGCCAAGCGCGACTGCCACGCAACCGCCAACAGCAATACCCACTGTGGAACAACTGGGCGGCACTTTTGAAATTCAGGATGGAAGCCCTTCTGCGGTGGATAGCACCGTTTTCCACCCTGAACTGGGATGCGAATTTTTGGGGGTGGCCGGCCAGGCCTTCAGTGCGGACGGCGCGCCTATTCCCGATCTGCAAGTGCAAATTACCGGCAGCCTGGATGGCCAAGACATAGATAAAAGCGGCCTCAGCGGGGCAGCTACCCAATACGGAGCAGGCTCCTACTACGAAGTACAGTTAGCCAGCCAGCCGATCGCTTCGGATGCCACTCTGCAGGTAACCTTGTTCGGCGCGGCAGGCCAGCTCTCAGATCCGTTCACCTTCAGCACCACTGACAGCTGCCAGGAGAATTTGATCTTCATCAATTTTGTTGAGCAGCCGTAAGTCGAGGAGATTCAGGAACTCCTATTCAGTGATAAGGGAGTAAAAACGCAAAGCTATTTGAATAAAAACCTCGCTGGTTTCTACAGCGAGGTTTTTTCAACTCGAGGGCTCTTTGGTAGCAGCCGGTGCCTTAGATTGAGGCACGAGCGAGTGCGGTCTCTAATTCTGCGCAAACCAACTCCACCTGTTCTGCGGTCATCACGCTGGAGAACGGCAGGGCCAGGCTACGGCGGCCGAGTTCTTCTGTAATGGGGAAATCGCCGGCCTGGTAACCGAAGCGTTCCATCATGAATGGTTGTAAATGGATGGGGGCGAAATATGGACGGGTAGGAATGCCAGCCTCATCAAGCAGGTTGACCAAACGATCCCGGTCCAGATCAGGAGCCAGGCGCACCACATACACGAACCAACTCATGCGCGTGGTGCTGGGCGCAATGAATTGCACTTCGATGCCATCCACGCGTTGCAACCGCTGCCCATACCAGGCAGCCACCTGCTCGCGCTTGCTGAGCATTTCTTCCAAGCGATCCAACTGGGCCAGGCCCAGAGCCGCGCTGAGTTCAGGGAGGCGATAGTTGTATCCGAGATGGGTGTGCTGCAACCAGGTATCTCCCTCAGCGCGGCCCTGGTTGCGCAAGGCGCGCATGAAATCCGCGGCTTTGGCGTCATCGGTGATCACCACGCCACCTTCGCCGGTAGTCATCTGCTTGTTAGGGTAGAAGGCATACACACCCATCTGGCCGAGCCGACCAGTCAGACGATCCTTGTACCTGGATCCCAGCGACTCGCAGGAATCCTCGATCACCAGCAGGTCGTACTGTTGGGCAATTCCGTTAATGGCATCGTAATCTGCCGGCTGGCCAAACACATCCACCGCCAGGATAGCTTTAGGTTTTTTGACCGCGGCGCCGTGGCGCGGCAGCCATGCCTTAGCCGCCTTGCCACCTGCGTTAAGCTGCCGGACAGCCTGCTCCAGGCGAGTTGGATCGAGGTTGCCGGTGCGTAAATCAACGTCGATAAACACAGGCAACGCATTTTCGTAGAGGAGCACATTACTGGAGGCGATAAAGGAATAGGGAGTGGTGAGCACCACGTCCCCCGGGCCGATACCGGCGGCGCGCACGCAGAGGTGCAGCCCAGCGGTCCCAGAGCTCACCGCCAAGGCGTGGGCCGCGCCGCTGACCGCGCACACGGCGCGCTCAAAAGCCCTGGCCTGCTCCCCCATGCTGAGAATGGGAGTATCCAGCACCTTTGCTACGGCGCGGCGTTCCGCTTCGCCGAGATCCGGAGAGGACATGGGGACACGGTAATCAGGCAATCAAGGACTCTTTCAGGGCGCGGCGATTATCTCACATGAAAAAAGTGGCCGCCCCCGAGGCCAACAGCGCCCCAGCCAGGGCACTAAGAAAATTAACCCAATCATTGTGCAGCCAAGCCCAACCCCGGCGCAAAGTGGTAGGCGTTCCGCAATTGTGCAGGGGATGACGCTCGGTTTCCTTTTTGCATTTGGGGCAATAGTAAATGGCTTGCACCATAGCCCCCAGATACGAATCGAACAAGCTACCGAAGAACCCAGCAAGCGTGGCGATAACCAAGACCGGGAAGAAGGCGAGTTGGGGCAGCAGCCAAGCCAAGACCCCAATGAACAATGCCGCGCCTAGCGCCACCGTGCTCCCCAACAGAGATATCGCCCCAGAGGTCCCTGCGGGTACGCTTTTCCCTGTGGTGATCAGGCGGGGTGGGATTTTGCTAAGCACGCCCAATTCCGTAGCCCAGGTATCAGCATTCACCGCAGCCAGTGAGGCGGCAAATGCCGCCCAAGCCACCGGCGTGGCGAGCAGGCCGCTGGCCCCGCCTAAGAGGGCTAGCACGGGCATACCGCCATTGGCGGCCACCTGCGCCCAATCGCGGCGGTCCCCCTTGGCAAAATTAGCTAAAGCTTTTTTTCTGCTTTTGGACTTAACCTGGGAAAGCAGGGAGGAGGAGGCAAAGAAAGCCACCAGCAGGATGGCAGCCGGGAGACCGCCCAAGCCATAAGTCAGCCCGCCCACGATGGCAGCTGCCAGGGCGCCACTGACAGCCAGCGCACCTAAACGCAAAGCCACCAGCGAGAACACCGTTGCCAAGGCAAACCCAAGCAACCAACGCTCGTCAGGGAACTGGATTGTTAGCTCAAACATAGCACCTGTGGATAACTAGATGTAGCTGTGGATAAACCGCCTAGCTTAGAGGCTAAAAAGGATGGCAGCCAGGAAAAGGAGGCTGGTAACCAGGCTGCTACCCCAAACTATAGTGGAAAACCGGATTCCCTGCCTTTCCCGATAGAAGAGCAATCCCAGAACAAAGTTGCCCATGTAGAAAAAGAGGTTGAGGGCAGGCAGCAGAAAGAGCTGCACCCCGGCTACAGGCGCCAGGGGCTGGCCATCAACACCATATCCCAGGGACACGACTTCGATCTGCGGGGCGAGCACACCAACCAGCACCAACAACCCCATGGCCATTACGGCGCCTGACACTAGTAAGCCTGGTACGCGTGGTTCTCTCCAGGCTTCGGCCAACACGAAGGAGGGCAAGACGGAACGCGAGGCGATTGGCCGCAGGCTGCCGCGCTCGGATTCGCGCTTGTAGGCAGCCACAAACTCTTGGGGGTCCCTGGGTGAAACCACGTAGACAGCACTGGCGGTGCCAACCATTACAAGGTTGGCCGCCTCAGAGGCCAAGAACTCGACATGGCCCAAATCAGGATCTTCACGCTGCCCCATCAGAGACCCGGGCCAAGACCAACGCGGCAGCGGAGGCGCACTTTCCAATTCTTCTGCACGGGCAACATCCACCACCTGCTCATAGGGCAGATCGATGAAGCGCAAACCCCAGCGCAAGCTCAGACCATTGCGCCCGATCCAATAACCGGATTGCAGCAGGGCATAGAGGCGGTACAAAAGAAAGGGAATAGGGATCGTAAAAAGGAAAGCGACCAACAGCAGCAGGATAACTGCAAGGCCAGGCTGCTGGACAACGGCAGACAATAAGGAAAGGATCACCAGGCTGGCGGCGATCAACAAGCCACTCACATTGATCACCATCCCTGTGCGCCGGGGCGGGGGAAAATAGATCCAGGTTTCGGACGATTGACGCATGGCCTATCAATACTAATCCACTGAGCCTCATTTGGGCAACGCACACACACAATAAAACCAGGCAGAAAAATTGTTCCATGCGCTGCAGCTTGACCTTCAACTGGCGCGCATATACAATCAACCTGTGCATTCTTTAACAAGCAGGGATAGCCATAATCCATTCGACCAAGGCACGACCAGGAAGGATTGGCGACGCTGGGCGCGCAAATTGCACCGCTTGGGCTTAGCCAAGCTGGCGGCTGCGTTCCTGGAATCTAGCGGTGCCTTCTCCACATTGGCAGCCCAAACTTTGTTTATCAGCCAGCCACTGCTTGAGCCCTGGGCATCCAAAGAAGGCGTGAATAGGCTCGCGGACCTGCTTGAAGACCCTGGGCAAAGCGCTGCCTTTAGGCGAGTATTAGAGGAAGAAGCCCAATGAGCATAGACCCTCTGCATGTCATTGGCCTGGCGTTTGTGCTATTGCTGATCTTCTCCATATTAGGAGAAAAAAACAAACGCCGCACCATGCGCTCCATCAAAGCTTTCAGCGCGCTACGGCGTACGATCGAGCTATCGGTCGAGGATGGCTCGCGGCTGCAGATCAGTTTGGGAAGCGGCGGCCTGCTGGGTCCCGAAAACGCAGCGGCCTTTGCGGGTCTCACCTTGCTGCGCCAGGTGGCAAATATCGCCGCGGACAGCGACCAGCCACCGATCGCCACTAGCGGCGACGCGGTGCTCATGTTGTTGGCACAAGACACCCTGCGCCACAGCTACCGGCGGCTGGGCATATCTGACCATTACCACCTGCGCCTGGGGCGCGTTACCGGGTTGACACCGTTTTCCTTCGCGGCCGGCACATTGCCGCTCATCCTGGACCGGTCGGTATCTGCGTCGGCATTAGTAGGAAGTTACGGAGAAGAAGTTGGTCTGATCACTGCGGCCAGCCAGCTGAGCGGAGCTTTCAGCCTGGGCGGCAGCAACACCTTGAATGGGCAGGCAATCCTGTTCGGCAGCGCACAAGAGCCGCTCATCGGTGAAGAGGTGTTTGCCACAGGCGCTTATATGGGCGCTGGCGCGATACACCTGGCGAGCTTGCGCGCACAAGACGTGATGCGCTGGCTGATCATTTTTCTGCTGATCGCCACCGCTTTATTCCCGTTGGTTGCGGGGCTGCAATGAATTTGCGCGCAGGCACTCCGGTGGCGGCGGCCGTTGCCATAGCGGCCGGCATCTTCATCCTGGTGAGCTTATTCATCCCCGGGTTCGAAGAGCTGCGCAACCGTTTTCTGAACTGGGCGGTTTTGCTGGCCGCGCTGGCCATGCTGCTTGGCTTGGTTAATTTATTCGTGGTGCACTTTGACAGAGTGCGAAATAAACAAAAACCTCTCTATTCCGTGGTGCTTATCGTTGCGATGTTGGCCACCTTTGGCATCACGGTGTGGGAAGGAAGCCAGGGACCATTAGCTACCTGGATCTTTTCCAACATCCAATTCCCCGTGGAAGCCAGCCTGATGGCGGTCTTGGCCATCAGCCTGACCCTGGCCGCTACCCGCCTTATGCAACACCGCAACGACTTGATGAGCATCGTCTTTGTAATCACTCTTTTCATCCTCCTGGTAGGCAGCGGCCCGCTATTCGGAATTGAGATACCCATTTTCACGCGCACACTAGGCCCTTATTTAAATCAATTCCTATCCACGGGCGCCATGCGTGGCTTATTGATCGGCGTCGCCCTGGGCACCTTGCTTACCGGGTTGCGCATCCTGGTTGGGGCAGATCGCCCCTATGGGGGTTGAGGCGGCTAAGCCAGCCTAACCATGCCCAGCCACTCCGCACAAGACCCCGAAGAGAACCTGCCGGATTGGCTGCGCGCTTTGCGTAATCGCCAAAACCAGGGGCAGGGCGACGACCCGGAAGCGAAAAAACCTCCGGTTGAACCCTCAGCGCCCAGCGAGCAATCCATCCCCGCACAAGAACCGAATTGGTTGGGGGAGATCCGCTCACGGTACAGGCGGGAAAAACCCTCGGCAGCCAGTGAGGAACCCGACCTGGGAGATACGAAGCCCCATCGCGTGAAGGCAGTGGAAGACTCGCCGCCTGAGGATGAAAAAGCAACGCCTGCGTTTGAAGAAAGGCCAGCGGTGGTTGAGGATACCTCTGCTATTGCCAATGAAACTCCTTTCGAGCCAGAAGCATCGCCCTTTCCCGAACAAGAGCCGGGTATTTACGAAGACAGCCTGCAGTCCAACCAGGCTGAAGTATTCAACGAAAACCAAGAAGCTATTGACCCTGGGGTCCTGCCCAGTTGGCTGCAAGCCCTGCGTCCAGGCGGAAGCTTCCCAACAGAAGACGCGCGCTCCGGGGCAATGCTGCCTGGCGGCGAAGAAGCCAGCGGCCCGCTGGCCGGACTGAGTGATGTGTTGCCGGCTGATCCTGGCCTACCCAGGATCGAGAAGCCACCAGCATTCTCGCCCCACCTGGAGGTGAGCGAGAACCAGGGCCTGCACGCGGCTGCATTCACCAAACAACTCGCCGAAATGGAACCGCCTCCTGTGGACGAGGCCGGACGGGTGGCACGGCCCAACCGTGTGCTTAATCTGGTTATAGCCGCGGTGATCTTTCTTGCCGTGCTCTTCCCCCTGGCTACACAAAGCCGCATCGCGGTGCGGCCAGACCCGCAATTGTTCCCCGAAGCCACCAACATTCACACCCGGGTCGACGCGGTGCCTGCGGGGACCCCTGTATTGGTGGCGTTTGAGGTGCAGCCCGGGCTATATGGCGAGATGGCGCCATTGGTTACCGCCATCCTGGACCACTTGCTCGATCGCCAGGCTCATCTTGTGTTTGTATCCACCCGCCCCACCGGCCCGGCGCTGGCAGAACGCGTGCTGGCAGAGCAGTTTAGCGCGAACCCGGCAGTGGCCACCGGCGCTTACAGCCAGCTTGGTTACCTCTCGGGCGGCTTAGCCGCTTTACGTGGTTTCATCAGCGACCCGCGGGGCGCCACGTTATCCACCACCAGCGGGAGCCCAGACCCGTGGCAAAACGCTTCTCTGGATCCAATTCAACAGCTGAACAATTTCAGCCTGGTCGTGGTGGTGAGCAGCAGCGCCGATGATGGGCGCGCCTGGATCGAACAAAGCGCCGGGCTATTGCCGAACGGATTAATAGCGGTGACTAGCGCCCAGGCCGCCCCGCTGCTGCGCGCTTATTTGCAGAGCGACCCATTGACGCTGCAGGGGTTGGTAAGCGGCGTGCAGGGTGCGGCACTCTATGAGCGTTTGCGCACCGAGGATAACGGTTTGGGGCGCGTCTATTGGGATGCATATAGCTACGGGATCGGCGCGATCGTGCTATTAGTTCTCCTGGGCGGCCTGTATGGACGTTTGATCCGCATCAAGCCGGAAAAAACGTCAACAGCTGGGAGTAAGATTGGAACTTAGCCTGGAACTCCTCTCCCAGATCGGGTTGTTCGTCTCTGCCGCCCTAACCTTGGTCACGCTGTCTTACGCCATCGGGGACCATCCAATTTTCCGGGTGGTGTTATACGTCTTCATTGGCGCAGCAGCGGGTTATGCGGCTGCCATCGCAGTGCAAGATATCGTCTTACCACAGCTGGTGTACCCCCTGCTGGACGAGATAGCGGGAACACCCAGCCTCGACCTGACAGAATTAGCAGTGCGCGGAGTGCTGGCTGCATTGCTGTTCGCCAAGCTTTCGCCGCGCACGGCCAGGTTAGGCAACCCGGTCATTGCGTTATTGGCAGGCACGGGCGCAGCGCTGGCCATCGGCGGCGCAGTGCAAGGAACCATCCTTCCCCAACTTGGAGCGGCAGCTGGTATCTTCGACGTCACTGCACTCGAACTGGCCATGCAGGGCGGCTATTATGGCGAAGGCATCCAGATCTTTTTTGATGGCTTCATTGTATTGCTAGCCATGGTGAGCACACTGGTTTATTTTCACTTTGGTGCTGCCAGCCGAGGCAAACAGGAGCCATTGCGCAGCATCCTGGTTGACGCGCTGGCCTGGGTCGGTTCCATCTTCATTGCCATTGCCCTAGCTTCCTTATTTAGCGGAGTGTTGCTGGCTGCACTCGGCGCCCTGATCGAACGAATATCTTTCCTGCGCGAAGCGGCTTTCTTATTGTTGGGGGCCCCATGAACAAGGCGCCAGAACGGCAGGGCCGTTCCCTGGTGTCGGTGGACGTAGGCAGCGTCAACACTCGCGCCCAATTCTTCGACATCGTCGAGGGCCGCTATCGCTTCCTGGCGGCAGGTGTGTCGCCCAGCACCGCTGGCGCTCCAGCTTTTGATGTGAACGTAGGGGTGCTGGACGCGCTCGGGCAGCTCCAGGAATTCTTGGGGCGCACCTTGATCTCCCAAAAGGAGCTGCACATTTCTCCCGAAAATGAAAACGGGGTGGGCGCCAATGCGGTCACTACCACTTTCTCAGGCGGGCCAGCCCTTAAAGTAGCTGTAGTCGGATTATTGGACGAAGTCTCGCTGGGGTCGGTAAAAAAACTAGTGCACTCTTCCTATAGCCGCGTGGTGGAAAATTTTAGCCTTACCGATCGGCGCAAACCAGAAAGCATCATCGACGCCATCTGTGCAACACTGCCAGACTTGATCGTGTTGGCTGGCGGCACCAACCGCGGCGCCTCGCGTTCGGTGGTGCGTTTAGCAAACTATTTAGCTCTGGCGCTTAAGCTCATCCCGGAAAAAGAACGGCCGCAGGTCTTATTTGTTGGCAATGAGCACTTGCAGGAAGAGATCGACAACCTGCTAGGCGCGCTCACCACGCTGCACCACGCTGCCAATGTGCGCCCAAGCCTGGACATGGAATACCTAGAGCCGGCCAAACAAAAGCTGGCCGACATCTATTTCAACATCCAAGCGGGCAAGCTGCGCGGATTGCACGAATTACGCGCGCTAGCTGAAGGGCAGTTCCTGCCCTCGGCCAGCGCCTTTGGTCGGGTCGTGCGTTTCCTTGGGACCGTGATCGATCCGCCCAAAGGGATCCTGGGCATTGACCTGGGAGCGGCGAACACCACTGTAGCATCAGCATTTTCCGGGGAACTGCAACTGCGCGTATTCCCGGAACTTGGCATGGGCAGCAGCCTGGGTGGCATGATCACAGAGACGCATTTGTCTCAGATCATGCGCTGGATCCCATTCGACTTGACTGAGGATGCAGTGTTGGATTACTTGTATAACAAGCCGCTCTTCCCACAGACCGTGCCCACCACGCCCGAGGAGATGGCCATTGAACAGGCAGCAGCACGCCAAGTGATGCGCCTGGCGATCGGCAAAAGTTTGCCATTGTTTCCGCCCGAGGCGATCTACCCCCTGCCTGGCACCGTACCCTGGTTCGACCGCATTCTGGTGAGTGGCAGCACCGTGGCGCGCGCGCCACACCAAGAGCAAAGCCTGTTGATGATCCTGGACGCGCTGCAGCCGGTGGGCATCGCCACGATCGTGCTCGACCAAAATAACCTGGCTAGCGCGGTAGGCGCCAGTGCCCAGATCGACCCACTGCTGGCGGTGCAGGTGCTGGAATCAAATGCATTCAAGAATCTAGGCACGGTCATCTCACCGGTGGGTAAAGCCCGCGGCGGTATCCTGATGCGTATCCAGATGGTACGTGATGGCCAGAAAGAACCAGTCATCGATATAAAGGAGGGCAGCATCCAGGTGATCCCTTTGCCTCCCGGAAAAATTGCGGATCTATATGTACAACCATTGCAAAATGTGAATATCGGCCTGGGACCCGGCCGAGGCGGCTGGGTGCGGCGAGTGGTAGGCGGCGCGTTCGGGCTGATCATCGATGCACGCGGGCGGCCAATCCAGGTTCCGGGTGCGTTCAACCGCCGCCAGGAAACCTTGCAGGCCTGGATGGATGCACTGGGTGAGTTCTAAGGTGGCAGCGGCCTTGCATCAACTTGTAAAGGTGAATTAGTGATCGCCCCGGTTAGCTATATCCAACCTCTGACTACCTTACGGCGCAAACGCAGCCTGCCCGTGGAAGGCGTGGTGCTGGTCAGTCTGGGCGCGTCTGTGCATTCCGGTGACGCGGTAGCTAAAGCCAACCTCGAAGCGAAGCATCTCATCCTGGACGCGGGCCGAGCGCTGGGTCTGCCTCCCGAACGAGCCAGCCGGATGATCCTGCGAAGCGTCGGAGACACGGTGGAAGAAGGCGCCATCATTGCTGGCCGGCGCGGAGTTGGGGCGCGCCAGTTGCGGGCGCCAGCGAATGGCACGATCGCCGCCATCAGCGAGAGCCAGGTCTTATTGCAAGTCACGGATGATTCTTCCTTCCTCCAAGCGCGCGTGCCAGGAACAGTGGTCGACACGGAGCCAAACCGGGGAGTGACCATCGAGTGTGTATGTGCCTTGGCCCAAGGGGTGTGGGGGAACGGACGGCTGGCGGATGGGTTCCTGCAAGCCGTGGGAGAGAGACCTGAGCAAGTCCTTACCGCCGACCAGATCGACATGAGCCTGCGCGGCGTCATTTTATTTGTTGGCCGCTGCGAACAGCGTCAAGCCCTGGAACTGGCAGCCCAGGTGCCAATTCGCGGCCTTATCTTGGGTAGTTTGTCCACGCGGCTGCTACCGATCGCCAAAAGCTTGCCTTATCCGCTGGTAGTGATCGAAGGCTTCGGATCTACGCCAATGAATACAGATGCTTTCAAACTACTTTCGAATCACACAGGGCAGCAGGCCACGCTTAACGCTCAATATGGCGGACCAGGCTCGGACAGGCCTGAAGTCATAATCCCCATTAAAGAAGCTGGAAAGCCACCGCAGGCCGTGCCCATGCAAAGTTTTCGTATCGGGCAACCCGTGCGCGTGCTGAGCGGTATGGATAAAGGCCTGGTGGGAGAGCTGACTGCTCTGCTGCCCGCTTCCACCCTCTACAGCAGCGGGCTACGCGCAGCCAGCGCCGCAGTGACCTTGGAAGGCGGCCGGGTGACTAATTACCCGCTGGCAAACATCGAACTTCTGGGGTAAAACTGAGACTCACATGCTAGACGATGTAAATTTAGATATTCCGGAAGCCTCCCCACCCCCTCCGCCACGCTCAGGCAACCGCAGCTTTGTCATGGTTGCGGGGATCCTAGGGGCGATCATGGTGCTGGCGTTGATCGCCATGGTTTATTACGCCCTGGTTATTTTGCCCGCCCAGCGCGCCGCAGCGCCATCCCAAGCTCAATTGACTCAGACGGCCGTCGCGCAGGCGACCAACACTTCCAGCCCGACCGGCAGTCCTACGTTAACCCTAACTCCCTCCGCCACCCAGACGGAAACCTCGCCACCGCCCACTACGACCCCCAGCCTGACCGATACCCCAATCACACCGTTATTCACAGATACGCCGGAAGCGGCCACCGCTACAGTTAACGCGCTGCTCACCCAGGCAGCCCTTGCTCAGACCCAGGCGGCCAGCCAAAGCGCATCTACCAGCACTGAGACCAGCGAGGCGGGTGCGCCTACCGGTGCGCCTACCGGTGCGCCTACCAGTACGCCGACCGTCACAGCCAGCGCTTTGCCGGACAGTGGCTTTGCCGAAGACATTGGAGCAGCGGGTCTGCTAGCTCTGGCCGCCGTTTTTGTTGTGGTCATCATGCTTGCCAGGCGTATGCGAACAGCCTGACTAAAATTCATTTAAGCTCTGGATCCCAGCCTCACTAGGCTCTATAACAACGCGGCAGCGCGTTCGACAATGATGCGCGCTACATTCTCCTTGCTCAGTAGGGGTAAATCTTCACGGTTTCCAACTTTATCCAATAGCACTATGCGATTGGTGTCCGCTTCAAAGCCGGCGTCGACTGCAGTAATATCATTTGCCGCGATCATGTCCAGGCTCTTAGCTTGAAGTTTTTGTTTGGCGTTTTCGAACAAGTCCTTACTCTCTGCGGCGAAACCAACCACAACTTTTGGTTTTTTTCCTTTTGCCTCGCGCAACTCTAATAGAATATCCGGGTTGGCAGTTAATGCGAGCTTCGGCACACCGGCGGCGCGTTTGAGCTTTTGCGTGGCTACCTTGCTTGGGCGAAAATCGGCCACTGCTGCGGCCATGAACAGGATATCGCTCCCTTTTGCGTGGACGAGCACAGCGGCCAGCATGTCTTCAGCGCTGGTTACCGGGACAAACTCACAGCCGACCGGTTGTGTTAGCGCAGTGGGAGCTGAGATCAGCGTTACGGCCGCACCAAAATCCAAAGCTGTCTGCGCCAGCGCGTAACCCTGCCTGCCGGAAGAGCGGTTGGTGATGGCGCGCACCGGGTCGATGGCCTCTTGAGTGCCGCCGGCGGTTACTACCACCTTGCGGCCTGCAAGTGGACCATCACGTCCCACTATCATTCGAATGTGGCCTAGTAGTTCGGCGGGTTCCACCATACGGCCCACCCCGCTTATTCCGGAGGCTAGATGGCCGCTCTGCGGGCCAACAATGGCAGCGCCGCGCTGCTTAAGCGTCTTGAGGTTAGCTTGCGTTGCGGCGTGCTCATACATGCCGCCGTCCATCGCCGGCGCCAGCAACAAAGGCGCGGTGCTGGCTAGTGCCGCCAAGGTCAGGAGGTTGTCGGCTTGGCCGCTGGCCAGCTTGGCCAGCGTGTTGGCTGTAGCCGGGGCGATCACCAGCAGGTCGGCCTGCTTCCCGAGGCTGACGTGCAGCACGTGACCTTCAGGCCCCCAAAGATCAGCGTCCACATAGGCACGACGACCAGTGACCGATTGGAAGGTGAGTGGACTTACAAAATTCAGCGCGGCCGAGGTGAGCACCACATCCACAGCGGCACCCAACTGGGTGAGTTTGGAGGCCAGATCGGCCGCCTTATAGCAGGCGATGGAGCCGGTGACACATAGCAAGACCCGTTTTGATCCAAGGATAGACATGTTCCTACTCTTTCATAGCCATAAGCTCTTCGAAAGCATCCGCAAAACGCGCCGTCGCCTGGGGGTGTTCGGTGAAAAATAAATCAGGCTCGATCAATTCGAGCTCCATCAGCAGAAGCTGGCCGGCGCGCTCGATAGCATCCACGCGAGCATACAGCAAGTCGGCTTCTACAGCAGCAGCAATCGCAGCTGCTTGCCTGATCAAGGAAGGGCCGGGGTCAGCAGGTATGAGGGTGCCGCCCAGGTGCGGCTGCACCCGAAAATCTCCGGGCGACGGTCTTTTTAACACAGCATGGCTGTATTGGCTGCCAAAAAACATGAAGGACCACTCCCCATCGCTTTCGATCTCAGACGCGTATTCCTGCACGATCAGGCCGCCTTGCTGCAAT
>JBBDXQ010000068.1:0-24747 GCA_040902265.1 Anaerolineales bacterium | reverse complement strand
CGAGCATGAAGAGGATACCGCAAACAGCCACCCATAGCGTTTGCCGTAGGCCGAACAGGTCAGTCAGCCGCAAGATGGTGAGCAAACCCCAACCGCTCAGCAGCCCAGTCAGTGGAATTAGGAACAAATCCCGGTTGGGGAGGTAAATGCGCACCTGACGGTCCATTAAAAAGAAGATCGCAGCCCATACAGCAAAGCCCAGCCAATGGACCCAGCGCAATTCGCCCAGCCCCTCAAAGGCCCGGTCGCGTACAGCAGGAGAAAGGGTTAGGCCTAGCGTGTAAGCCCCCAGGAATAAAGCCGCCAGCCTTAGCAAGCTGGCGGAGAGTCTGGCCGGCAGCAAGAACCGGAAAGGACGTGAACTTTTCATTGAATATGTAGAGCGGTCAATTTGCCAATGCGATGGTTTCGGTTCTCCCATCGCTTGAATTCAGTTGTTCGAGGGCAGTAATCACTACTCAAGATATTTATCGACCAGGATCCCCAGTTTCACGCGCTGGGTTTTGGAAATATGTGCCGCATTGGTGACGAACGCGGCTGCCAAAGCAGTGCCGCAATCGCAATGCTGCCCTGTGTCCAGGTTGGCGGCAAGGTTCTGCACAGCTTGCTGCGCCATGCGCAAGTTCTTATGCATGGTGCTGATGACCATATCTACGCTCACCGGTTCTTCGTGCCATACATCGAAATCGGTCACATGGGCCATCACGGCGTAACACAGCTCGGCTTCGCGCGCCAAAAAAGCTTCGGGTGAGGTGGTCATACCAATGATCGAATGACCCCAGGAGCGGAAGTTGTTGGATTCAGAACGCGTGGAAAAGCGCGGTCCCTCGATGGTGATATAGCTGCCACCAATATGCACCTTTGCTTCGGCTGCTTGGCCAGCCTGGTAAAGTTGCTGGCCAAACAGGTTGCAAAAGGGCTCAGCGACACCAACATGGGCTACCAAGCCGGGTTCGTCAAAAAAGCTGCAGCGCCGAAGACTTGTGAAGTCGAACAACTGGGTGGGGATGACTACATCCCCAGGAGCATAATCCTCTCGTAAGGAACCGCAGGCGCTAACCGCGGCTACGAAGCGCACCCCCAGAGATTTCAGAGCGAAAATATTGGCGCGATAGTTCACCTGGGAGGGTGGGATAGTGTGTCCGATGCCGTGCCGCGCCAGGAAAGCTACCTGGCGGCCTGCCAGCTTTCCAACAACAATGGGCGAGCTAGGCTCGCCATAGGGCGTATTGATCTGTTTCTCACGGACGTCTTCCAGCCCAGGGATCATATAGAGACCGGAGCCGCCGATAATTGCCAATTGGGGATGGTTGCTCATGCCTGCTCCTTGTTGTTGTCTTCGAATGCAATTGTAAAACCTACCTGCCCGCAGCGGACTTCGTCCATGTCGGTAACTACAACCGGCGCAATGAGCGCTTCACCGTTCAAATAGGTGCCATTACGTGAGCCCAGGTCCTCTAGCCACCATTGATCGCGGAGGAAAGTCAGGCGCGCGTGGCGGGAGGATACGGTTTCGTCCGGCAACATCCATTCGCAGCTTGGATGACGGCCGATGGTCACCTCGGGGGTGGTGAAAATCAGAGGCTCGCCAGCACTATCTCCCAGTAGGGCAGCTTGCAATGCTGGCACGCGCTGCCGGGCGGCGCTCTTCGCTTGGAGTTTTAAGTCACGCCATAGGGCTAGGAAAGCCCATCCAAGAAAGGCATATAAGGCCAGCGCCATCAGCAGGCGCAATGCCAATAAGATCAACGCGCTAAGGTTCTCCATCAAGCCTGGTGGCTGGCGGCTACGGCTCCCGGACGGTACTCCTGAGTCTCGGAAGAGGATGGGGCAGCCTCATGCCCATATATTAACGGTACTCCAGCCAAATTGATCACGTCGCCAGCCAGCAAGATGGCATTCTTCACGTCTGCGTTATTGATCTTTGAACCGCTAGAAGAACCAAGGTCAAAGAAATGGTAGTGACCGGCAATAGCTCGCAACTGTGCGTGCCGGCGTGAGACGGCGGGGTTATCGATCACTAAGTGGTTGTCTTTTTTACGGCCGACATTGACGACTGGTAGGGTGAGTGAGAATATCTCCGCTCCTCCTACAATCAGGAAGGCGCCTGGGGGTACTTGCCGCTGGTCTGGTGCCAGGACTGCGCGCAATCCTTGCGTTTGTGTGAGGCTGACATCCACGCCATCACTGCGTACAGTGAATTGCCCAAGTGGCAGATCGTTTTGGGGAAGAATGTGCAATACTGGTTCGGTGCATAAAGTGATGCCCGATTCCAAGGCAGCGTTCAACAAGGCAATTTTCAAGTCCTCAAGTAAGGTCTGGTTTGCCTGCAGGGCGGTTACATGGTCGCCGTTCACATGGATAGTGTAAATGCCCGGGGCTACCAGGGCTTCGCCTTCCCCAAATTGCACATCAATATGCATGGCTTCAATAAGGCGTGAAGCCAATTGACCCTTGAGATCCCGCGAGGAGAAGAGTTTAGCCGTACCCTCTTCGATCAATCGCTGCAAGCGGGCTTCGAATCTGCTCAGTGAATTGGTCATCGCTCATTATTCTATCGTTTTACGCAGCTAGGCGTTGGCCGGGGACAGTTCTTTATTTGAGGTTAATTCGTTATGATGATTACACACATGCCTACCATCCACCCCGCCGGATTTGAGGAGATCGAGCACACTGCTGATTGGTCCTTGCGAATCTGGGCGCCGGACATGGCCGGCCTTCTAAAGCAGGCAGCCAAGGGTATGCATCAGCTTTCGGGAATAAGCCTAGCGCCTGGGGAGCGAGTAACCCGAAGGATAACGGTGGAAGCGGTGGATGCAGAAGGCCTGCTGGTCAATTTCCTGGGCGAGTTACTGCACATCCTCGACCAGGAGGGTCTGGCTTTCGACCAATACGAACTCAGCGTGGCCGAGAATGTGGTTATAGCCAACCTGGAAGGAACCAAGGTGGCAGCGCGCAAGAAAGAGATCAAAGCGGTCACCTACCATAACCTGAAGGTCAAAACGAACGCCACGCGGCTTGAGGCAGAACTTGTATTTGACGTATAAAGAGGATGAACCATGGTTGCCCTGACTGATGTGAAGAAAATTGGCGAAGTAGAGTGGGAAATCCCATCCTCCTTCCGCGCCGATATGCGCGTAGCGGTGCATATTTTTGCCACCCGCGAAATGCTGGAGGCTATCGCGGGGGATAAGTCGCTCGAGCAGGCCGTGAATGCGACCACCTTGCCAGGCCTGGTTGGGCGGGTTCTGGTGATGCCGGATATGCACCAGGGGTATGGTTTCCCTATTGGCGGTGTGGCGGCCACAGAGTTTCCCAAGGGGGTGATATCCCCCGGAGCTATCGGATATGACATCAATTGCGGAGTACGCTTGCTGGGTTCGCAGATCGAGCTGGATGCTGCAGCCAGCCAATTGGCAGACCTAGCCATTGCGCTTAACCGACATTGCCCTAGCGGTGTTGGGCAAAAAGGTCACCACCGCTTGAGCAATAAAGAGCTGGAACAAGTGATGCGAGATGGGGCGCAGTGGGCGTTGAAAAAAGGGTTTGCCACAGAGGCCGATCTGAATCGCACGGAGGAATTTGGCTGTATGCCGGGCGCTGAACCCGGATATGTTAGCCAGCGCGCCCGTACCCGCGGGCTGGAGCAGATCGGTACACTGGGAGCGGGCAATCACTTCATCGAAGTAGACGTGGTTGACCAGGTATTCGATGAGCGCGCCGCCCAGGTGATGGGGTTGCAGGAAGGCCGATTGACCCTGATGATCCACTGCGGGTCGCGCGGATTTGGCCACCAGGTGTGCACCGATTACGTAAGCAAGTTCCAGGAGGCGGTGCAGCGGTATGGAATCCAATTGCCAGACCGCGAATTGGTATGCGCCCCTATGGATTCAGCGGAAGGTAAAGCCTATATGGGCGCAATGCATGCAGCAGCCAATTTTGCGTTTGCCAACCGTCAGGTGCTTGCCCATCATGCTCGCCAGGCTTTTGAAGAAACGCTGGCCGGCCGAGTAAAGAACTGGCATTTGCACCAAATTTACGATATTGCTCATAACATGGGCAAAGTGGAAACACACCGGGTTGACGGCCAGGCGGTCAAGGTGTGCGTGCACCGCAAAGGAGCGACCCGGGCTTTTGGCCCGGGGTCGCCGGGGTTGCCACCTGAGTATCAAAAGATCGGCCAGCCGGTTCTGGTGCCAGGCAGTATGGGTACCGCGTCCTGGGTTCTGGCGGGCACTGAAGGCAGCATGCAGCGCTCTTTTGGGACCACCTGCCACGGAGCCGGTCGCACCATGAGTCGATCCAAAGCCAAGAAAACCGTGCGCGGCGCGGAGTTAATCAAGGAACTGGCGGCTAAGGGTATCTACGTGCAGGCTGGGTCGATGTCGGGGTTGGCAGAAGAGGCTCCTCAGGCGTACAAGGACGTGGACGTCGTGGTGGACACCGTCGTCAAGGCGGGCATTGCTAAGAAGGTGGCGCGGCTGCGTCCGGTGATTGTGGTCAAAGGCTAAAGGTCTCTTTGCAACAAAGCATGAGATTTGCCAGAAAACTAAAGGAACATAATCAGGAAAAAATTCGTCATGGACAATAATAGGAGCTTTCGCTATGAACCCCACTTTGCTTATTTTACTGCTCACCGTTGCTGCCAGCCTGACCGGTTGTGCAGCCCCAGACGCCACCTCCCCGAGTGAACCGATGGGCGGCGCTGTGTTTATCGATTCGGCTGACCTTCTAATCATGGAAAGTTATCCCGTACAGATCTCGCTGCACATCGTTGGCAACCTTCCAACGCCGTGCCATGAATTTTGGGTTTCAGTCGGTCAGCCCGATGATAAGAACCGCATTGATGCGACCGCTTGGAGTGAAAGCGACCCGGCGGCCATATGTGCGCAGGTGCTGCAACCCTTTGAAGAAAATGTAAGTATTCCCATAGCCGGCCAGGAAGATGGAACCTATAGCGTGTGGTTGAACGGCGAGTTGATTGGAGAGTTTAACTATCCAGGTTAATCGGCCGAAGTCAGGATGCCCTAGGCTTCCAATGGCAAGCCTAGGGGTCTGGCTCATGGTTGGCCAGGTTAAGCCCAATAGACCATCATAAATGCGGAAAGCGATAAGATCAGGTAGGCTACCGAGGTTGCTTTATGATCCCGCATGACTTCTTGCTAAAGGTCAAGTTTATGTGTTGTTTGTTGGAAGCTGCGCCTCGTCAACCTTAAGCCGCCACGCAGAAGGCACGGCTTACAGATTGCTTGGTCATCCCGCGGATGCTTGGCAAAGGAGGCGCGACTTGGAGATGGCTACGGTCAGTCTGTGGCTTTCCTTGCTAAGGCACGCTATTTGCCAAGCCGCTCTTTCAATACTTTGGTTAGGGCCGGGACGATCTCAAAGAGGTCGCCAACTACGCCAAAGCGTGCTAGCTTGAAGATAGGCGCTTCAGGGTCTTTATTAATGGCGACGATGACCTTGCTGGTGCGCATGCCAGCCAGGTGCTGGATCGCACCAGAGATGCCAACGGCGATATACAAGTCAGGAGAAACTACTTTGCCGGTCTGACCGACCTGGTGGGCATATGGCACATAGCCGGCATCAACTGCGGCGCGGCTGGCGCCTAGGGCGCCGCCAAGAGCTTCGGCTAGTTCGCCAACCATCTTGAAACCTTGCTGGGCGCGCCATATCTCTTTTTGCTTGTCATCGGTCAGTTCAGCAGGCGGCGTGAGTTTTGGATTGTTGGAGACCCCGCGCCCGCCGGATACGATAATGGCTGCATCGCCCAGGGAAGCGCGGCCTTCAACAGTGGCGTAATCCACGACTTTGGTAAGGATGTCTTTCTCGCTCAAGCCAGAGGCTACTTGAGTCACTTTCCCTGTGCGATTTGTATCTTCAACCGCTTTTCCGAAGGCGCGGACGCGCAAGGTAAATAGGGCTGGCTTGGCTTCACAGGATACGGACGCGAGCAGTTTGCCGGCATAGATCGGACGCGTGGCTATCAGATGGCCCTTTTCGTTCTTGATCTCGATCACATCCGGCAGCACCCCGCTGTCCAGATCGATGGCAGTCATGGCGGCCAGTTCTCGGCCGCGGGTGCTGGTGGGGAAAAAGATCGCTTCGGGCTGATGTTCTTTTGCTAGCCTAGAGAGCAGTGTGGCAAAGGGCTCTGGGCGGTAATCGGCCAAGCTGGCATCGTCGCTAACCAAGACTTCGCCGGCACCGTAATGGATGGCAGATTGCGCCAACCTTTCGGAGCTGGTGCCAAAGACCAAGGCGATCACCGCGGTCTTCATCTCGTCGGCCAGATTACGAGCCGCCGTGACTACTTCCCAGGAAGCTGGTAGCGGCTTTCCCTTGAAATGATCGATATAAACAAAGATCGGGCCGGCCATCACAGCACCCCCTCAGCGATTAGCTTGTCCACCAATTGGCTGGCAATGTCTTCGGGGTTGGCGCCGGAGATCTTTTCGCTGGTCACGGCACGAGGTGGCGGGCTGGAAATGTGCGGCCAGGAAGTTTTTGAGGTAGGGGCTGGAATACCCAGGTCAGCTAGCGACCAGGTCGGGATCTCTGCCTTGGACGCTTTGCGAATGCCCATAAAGGAGGGGTAGCGGGGCTCGCCAAAGTCTTTGACGATGCTTAACACCACCGGCAGTCTGCCTTCGACGACCTGCCGGCCTTCTTCGATGCCACGCTCTACCTGGATGCTTTTTGCAGCTGCGTCTAGTTGGGTCACGCTGGCCACCAGGGTAAGCGAGGGCCAACCCAGCAGGCGAGCGGTCATGGATGCGGTGAGCCCTGTGTCGGAGTCGATTGCTTGTTTCCCGAAGATGGCCAGGTCCACTTCGCCCAGCTTCGTGGCGGCGGCTGCCAGGACGCGAGCAGTAGCCCCGGAGTCGCTGGCGGTGAGGGCCGGGTCGGAAATAAGGATGGCTTGTGTGCAGCCCATGGCCAGGGCATGCTTAAGCGCCTCTTTGGCGCTTTCGTTGCCCAGGCTGAAGGCGGTCACTTCGCCGCCGTGTTTTTCGGCAAGCCACAGGGCAGCTTCAACTGCATATTCGTCCCAGGGGTTGATGACCAAAGGGGCATCTCCCCAGGCGACAACTCCATTTTCGACGCTCATTTTGGCGGCTGAATCGGGGACTTGTTTTACAAAGGCGGCAATCTTCAAAGTTTAGCTCTCCTTAATGATGGCATATGTGATTCATTTTACGACAAGAACTAACAGCTATAAACAGTCAGGTCTAGATTGTTTTTCGGTACGTTAGCAGTTACGAAATTGTTGCATGCTTAACCAGCGGCCTGCCAGAAATCGGGGTTGTAGGCGGGCAGTTCACACCGCAAGTCGGCGTCCGTACGGTAACCAAGCGCATAGCCGGCTTGCATCAATTGGTGGATCTCGCTGGTGCCTTCATAGATCACGGCGCCCTTGGAGTTGCGCAGATAACGTTCCACGTCGTATTCATCGCTGTACCCGTAAGCGCCATGCACCTGGATCGCCTCGCTGGCCGCATCGAAAGATGCGTCAGTGGCATACCATTTGGCCAATGATGTTTCGCGGGTGTTGCGCTGACCCAGGTTCTTCATCCAGCCAGCATGCAGGTAAAGCAGGCGGGCAGCTTCGTAGGATTGCACCATATAAGCGATCTTTTGCTGCACCAACTGGAATTGGCCGATTTCGCGATTGAAGGCCTTGCGATCATGCGCGTATTTAAGGCTGGCTTCCAGGCAAACGCGGATTAGGCCAGTCGCCCCGGCAGCTACAGTGTAGCGGCCGTTATCCAGACAAGACATGGCGATTTTGAAACCCTCTCCTTCTTCACCCAGGCGATTTTCAGCCGGGATATGGACGTCGGTCATGGAGATCCATCCGGTGGAACCGGCGCGCACGCCGAGCTTGCCATGGATGTCTCCAGTCTTAACCCCATCGGTATCCAGTTCCACCATGAAGGCAGTCAGGCCGTCATGAGGGTCTTCAGCAGCCATATCGGTGCGCATCACCACCAGAGCGTTATGCGCTTTGGTCGCCAGCGAGATCCACATTTTTTCGCCATTGAGTACGTATTCGTCCCCCACGCGCTTTGCCGTCCCTTTGAGGCCGGCTACATCCGAGCCTGCACCGGGTTCAGTGAGTCCGAAGCAGGCGATCTTCTCGCCTTTGGCCTGCGGCACAAGGAATTTTTGTTTCTGTTCCTCCGTCCCCCATTGCAACAAGGCCATGCTGTTCAGGCCCATATGAACCGACATGATCACTCGTAGAGTGGTATCGGCTGCTTCCAGCTCTTCGCACACCAAACCCAGGGCAAGATAGTCAAAACCTTGGCCGCCATACCGCACTGGGATGTTGATGCCCAGGATGCCCAACTCTGCCATGCGCGGCAAAATGAAAGGAGCCATTTCTTGCTTGCGGTCCCATTCCTTGATGACCGGGATCACTTCCTTTAGGGAAAAATCCCGCACCATGCTCTGCACCATGCGATGTTCTTCGCTTAACTGAAAATCCATCAGACCTCGTGGGGGTTAATTAAGCAGCGCTCGGGATTATACCGCGCGGGGTTGCCCCCCCTTTTTTGCACAGGGTAACCGTATAATTAATTCGTGATTCATTTCTTGAAGCGCCGCGGCTGGATCGGGGTCCTGGTCGGCCTGGCTTTGCTGTTGTTGCCCAACGAACTATGGCGCAGCTTGGCGCTGCTGGAAGGCGGTTTACCAACGCCAACCCCTCAGCCAACCCGGGATGCACGCGACGATGTTTTCCGGCAGGGTTTAACATTAGCCGCCAGCGATCCATTGGCTGCATTGCCGTTCCTGGAAGAGATCATGTTTACTGAGCATCCAGCGGCTGGGCAGGCGAGAACTGTGGCGCTAGCTATCCAGAGCGCTCGATTGTCGGACGACCCAGCATTTCTCTTTACAGCCAGTGGCCGGGCCTTGGCTGCCGTTGGTGAGTGGCGGCTGGCCAGGGATGCTCTATTGCAAGCTGTGCAACATGCACCTGATTATGCAGAAGCGTGGGCTTATTTGGGGGAAGCACAATATCAAAATGGTGAGCATGGATACCCCGCCCTTAAACAGGCCCTGGAATTGAACCCTAATTCGATGTCGGCTCAGTTGTTCAATGCGCTTTACTGGCAGCGCCAGAGTGATTTCGAACAGGCCAACCTCCACTTTTTTATTGCAGCCGGGTTGGAGCCAGGTAACCCCGCCATATATATCCAATGGGGGAAAAGCGCCATGTTGGCTGGCGAGCTCATAGAAGCACGCGAACTGTTCGAACGAGCTGCAGAATTGACACCGGACGATCCGACCGTTTGGAAGGCGCTGGCAGAATACAGCATCGAAAGCGAACTCTACGTGGAGGAGCTAGGCGTACCAGCCGCCTCGCGGCTGGTGACCGCTGACCCCACCGATGTTGAAGCGATGACCCTTCTTGGGCGGGCGTATGTCCTGCTGGGGAAAGGAGTTACTGGGAGAGTCTTTTTGGAACGTGCGGTTGAATTGGATCCAAATTATGCGTTAGGGCATTATTACCTCGCCATCTTCCTGATAGCTGAAGGGGAGATCGAGCAAGCGCTGATTGATTTGAACCGGGTGATCGCTTTAAGTCCCGGATCACCTGAAGCGGTGCAAGCCAGTGGACTGATCATCCAATACAGAAGGTGACCGGCATGACTCCCGTGCTAGAATGATTCAACCCCGACCAAAGGTGGTGATCATGGCTAAACAAGACTGTATCTTTTGCAGGATCGTGTTGGATGAAGCCCCGGCTCAAAAGGTGTTCCAAGACGAATGGGTTACCGCGTTTCGCGATATTCATCCGCTGGCGCCGGTGCATATCCTGATCATCCCCAACGTTCATCTGACCAATACGAACGAGTTAACTTTCGAACACAGCCACTTGGCGGCGCGCATGCTGACTGTGGTTCCCGAAATCGCCAAGCTAGAAGGAATTGCCGAAGGCGGGTACCGCCTGATTCTCAACACCGGCCCGGACGGCAACCAGGAAGTGATGCACATGCATATGCATTTGCTAGGTGGGAATCGTATGCAGCATCCCATGGGGTAGCCAAGGGTATAATTTTAAAAATGGCGTTAAAGACAGACTTAGAACAAGCACTTAAGGAAGCCATGCGTTCAAACGACGCCTTGCGTAGGAATACCATGCGCTTGGCTTTATCCGCGATAAAGGAGGCTGAGGTACAGAAGCAGGCTGAACTAGATGATTCGGCTATCCTTGCCTTACTGCATAAGGAACTCAAATCTCGGCAGGAAGCGCTAGCCGAAGCCGAAAAGGCTAACCGTGCAGAACTGGCTGAAGACGCCAAGGCGGAGATCAAGATCCTCGAAGACTTTCTGCCGCAGGCCATGAGTGCACTGGAACTAGAATCGATCGTGGACGCGGCCATTGCTGAGTTGGAAGCCACCACTCCGGCGGATATGGGCAAGGTGATGAAGGCTGTTTTGCCCAAATTGCAAGGCCGCGCGGATGGGGGCCAGGTGAGCCAACTGGTGCGGACTAAGCTCCAAAATTGATAAGTTGTTTCTCCTATGACTGAGCAAACTAAGCTTCAGCGCACACCGCGCTGGCCCCGACCTCGCAAATACTTTTTTGGGTTCCTATGGCTGCTGACCTTCTTGATCTCCCTGGCATCATTAGTGATGCCTTACTCTTCGCGCCAAGCCACCCTGGTATTGAAGATCGGTGACGTAGCAGGCCAGGATGTACTGGCTCCTTATACGCTTAGCTATCAGAGCGAGGTGCTGACTAACCAGCAGCGTGAAGACCGCGCCAACGCGGTGGCAGCTATTTATGGCTCGCCAGATTCCAATGTGGCGCGTGATCAATTGGAGCAGCTCCGTGCAGGCTTGGCTTTTATCAATGCCATCAGACAAGACAGCTACGCGTCGCTTGATCAGAAGATAGATGACCTATCTGCGCTACAGAACGTCAACTTGAGCCAGGAAACAGCCCAGACCATTTTGTTGTTGGATGAAAGTGCCTGGCAGAATGTGCAGCAAGAAACGATAGTGGTGCTAGAGCAGGTGATGCGCAGCAGCATCCGGCAAAACCGATTGGATGAGGCCCGCAGCAGCGTGCCCGCCCTGGTCTCTCTCTCCATCCCGGAGGGAAACGCCAGGGTCGTGGCGGAGTTGGCAGCCGCTTTTGTGGTACCCAACAGCTTTTACTCGGAGCCATTGACTGAGCAGTCCCGCGAAGAGGCCCGGGCTGCTGTGCAGCCGGTGGCGCGTACATTTTTGGGCGAGGAAGCCATCGTGCAGCGCGGCCAGGTGATCACCGAAGTCGATATGGAAGCCATGCAGCAGTTCGGCCTGGTTCAGCCTGAAGCCCGCTGGCAGGATTACATCGGCTCGGCTGCGCTAGCCTTGGTAGTGGTTGCATTGGCCGGTTTGTACCTGCGTTATCGGCCTGAACTGGCGGAGGATAGCCGCGGGCTGGTTCTGGTGACTCTGCTCTACGTTGTTTTCCTGTTGGCGGCGCGGGTGATCATCGTGGATCGCACAGTGATGCCTTACGTCTTCCCGGCGGCAGGTTTCGGGCTGCTGGTGGCCAGCTTATACAGTTCTCGGGCCGCGATGCTCTTCTCCTTCGTGCTCAGCGTGATGATAGCTTACGGTTTGCCCAACGCGCTGGACCTGACTCTCTATTATTTTGTCGGTAGCTTGTTCGGGATCCTGCTGCTAAAGCGCGCCCAGCGGGTGATGGCCTATTTTTGGGCGGGGGCGGCTGTTACGGTGGCCAATGTGGCCATACTGGTTGCCTATCGCTTACCGCTGGCCTCCACAGACACATTCGGCATGTTGACCCTATTTGGAGCGGCAGTGCTCAATGGGTTTATTGCCGCCAGCCTGACCATTGTGCTGCAATTGTTTTTAGCCCAGTGGCTAGGGCTCACCACCACTATTCAACTGCTTGAACTGGCTCGCCCTGATCATCCCCTGCTGCAATTTATCCTGCGCAATGCGCCCGGGACTTATCAGCACAGCCTGCTGATCGCTAACTTGTCCGAGCAGGCCGCAGAGGCGATCGGCGCGGATGCGCTGCTTACGCGGGTGGGCTCTCTATACCATGACGCCGGCAAAGCTCGCCAGCCACACTATTTCATCGAGAACCAGGTGCCTGGGTCGAAGAATCCGCATGATGCGCTCAGCCCCAAAGATAGTGCAAAAATGATCTTGCAACATGTGCCGGATGGCTTGACAATGGCCGGCAAGTATAGGCTGCCCAAGCGGATCAAAGATTTTATTGCCGAACATCATGGCACAATGATTACACGCTACCAATACGCCAAAGGCTTGGAAGAAGCCGGCGGCGATGAAAAGAAGGTCAACCTGGGAGATTACCGTTACCAAGGACCCAAGCCCCAATCGCGGGAAACGGCGCTGGTTTTACTTGCCGATGGTTGCGAGGCGCGCACACGCGCGGAGCGGCCTAAGACCCGCGAAGAATTGCTCTCGCTGGTAAAAAATGTGATCGAAAGTCGGCTGGCTCAGGGGCAACTGGACGACACCGCCTTGACCATGCGGGACCTGAAATCCACACAAGAGGTGTTTATCTCCGGTTTGCGCGGCATCTACCATCCCCGCTTGATCTATCCGGAATTGAACGAGCAAACCATGGGGTCACTGGATACACAACCGAATTTGAATGTGCTTAAGCCCAAGCAATGATCTTCGTATATGTAGATAAACGCTACCAGGTACATGAACTTGAACCGCTGCTAAAACGAGCTGCACTCGCTGCCCTAAAACACCAAGGCGAAGAACCAAGCGCTGAGCTTAGCCTGGTGGTAACCGGCGATGCCAAGTTGAAAAATCTCAACACCCAATTTCGGGGCGAAGCTCACCCAACCGATGTGCTTTCATTTCCCTCTGGAGAAGAACGTGCCACCGGAAAGCCCGGATATCTGGGGGATGTGGTCATTTCATTACCCCGAGCCCGGGTTCAAGCAAAAGCAGGCGGGCACAGCCTGCTTGAAGAAATCCAGTTATTGACCGTGCACGGCATCCTACATTTATTGGGTCATGACCATAGCGTTCATGAAGCCAAGCTGCGCATGTGGGCAAGCCAGGATGAGATCCTGCGCAAGCTTGGCCTCAGAATTAAGAGCCCGCTTGCCGAACAATCAGATCCCGGTGAGTAAAAGGATGAAAAAATTCTTGCAAGGCCGTCTGGCATCATTTAATCCCGCATTTGACGGGTTCAAACACGTTTGGCGCACCCAGCCAAATATATGGCTCCATGCGCTGATTAGCGCCGGTGTGATCCTGGTGGGCTTATGGGTGGGCTTAAATACAACGGATTGGGCGCTTATCGGTTTAGCGATGGCCCTGGTGTGGGTGACAGAGTTTGTCAATTCAGCTGTGGAAGCGGCCATTGATCTGGCAAGCCCGGGCGAACATCGCCTGGCAAAGATCGCCAAAGATGTGAGCGCGGCTGCGGTGGTGTTGGCTGCCTTGGCCGCCGTGTTGCTGGGGTTCCTGGTGCTCTGGCGGCCGATGTGGGAGCGCGTGTTCGGGGGATGACGGTACTCAAGCAGACTAAGTTCAACCAATTGCAAATGGATATGCGGGTTTGCCGGGCATGCTTAGCAGCAGGCTACTTTGTGCAGCCCCCCGCAGTGACCATGGGAAAGCACAGCGCGCGCGTGATGACCATCGGGCAGGCACCAGGTGTGACGGAGGTGGTGGCCAAGCGGCCGTTCAATGCGGGCAGCGGCAAGCGCCTATTTCAGTGGTTAGCGCAGGCCGGGATAGACGAAGCCTGGTTCCGCCGCACGCAATACATGACGGCGGTTACCAAATGCTTCCCTGGGAAAAGCAAGGCTGGCGGTGGCGATAGGGTGCCGAGCAAAGCTGAACAAGACCTTTGCCGCCCCTACTTAGAATTGGAACTTGAACTGGTGGACCCCAAGCTGATCATCCCCATCGGCCGATTGGCCCTTGCGAGATTCTTTACGGCTGACATGGCCTTGGAGGACTTGATCGGAAGTGAGCATGAGATCGACGGACGTTGGGTTGTGCCGCTGCCGCACCCCTCGGGAGCAAGCCGCTGGCACCAGATCGACCAGAACCGGAAGCGGATCGATCAGGCCATCGAACGGATCGCCTTCCACTATAAAAAAATATTTCCAAATTTGCAGGCTGGAGGAATAAGTTAATCAGCCCTGTTTCCCAACTCTTGGCTATAGGTTTTGACGAAGAGAGCTGGTGTTCCACCCGTGTGCCAAAATAAAACATTATCCTGTTTGCTAAAGAACCCGGAGCGGACCAAACTGATCAAGCCGGCTGCAGCCCGACCCGTGTAAACCGGATCTATGAGCAAACCCTCGTTGTGAGCGAACAAGCGGATGGCTTGGATTTCTGGCAAGCCCAAAGCCGCATATCCCTGGCCTAAATAGTCATCGTTTACCAGGATCTCGTCATCTTTTACATGAATCTCCTGCCCGAGTAACTTGGCAGTTTGTTCACTTAACTGGGCTATGCGTGGTCTTATCTCAGCGGCTTTTTCATCCACGCTGATGCCCAGGATGCGGCCATTGTAGTTATATAGGCGCGCCCCAACCAGCAAACCCGCCTGGGTACCCCCTGAAGAGGTGGCCAACACGATCCAGTCAGGGCGTAACCCCTGGTAGAGCAACTCTTTCAGGGCGAAGGCGTAGGCAGCCGCCCCGATGGGGTTTGAGCCGCCGTAGGGAATGAGATAAGGTTTTTGCCCGCGGCTTTCAGCTTCTTCGTAAACGTTTTGCAATGTTGCATCCCGGTCTTCTTTGCGGGCCCAGCGAATATCGGCCTTGAATAATGAGTCCAATAACAGATTGCCCGATGGGTCGGTTTCATCGCCGACCAGCACCAAAGTGCAGCCCAGACCCAGTTGGGCGGCTGCGGCTGCGGTCTGTCGGCAATGATTGGACTGAATGGCGCCTGCCGTGACCAATAGGTCAGCGCCTTCGGCCAAAGCTGCGGCGCAAAGAGTTTCAAGCTTACGGGTCTTGTTGCCGCCGAATGCCAGACCGGTCTGATCGTCACGTTTCACAAAGATCTGTGGCCCGCCCAGGAGTTTTGTTAGCCGCGGTAATTCCTGAACAGGCGTGGGCAGTTGCGCCAGGGCAACGCGCGGCAGATCGATCATCCCGGTTCCCCAGAGAGGACTCGGCGGCGGGTGAGGCCGCGGCCACGCCAACGCATGAGGGCAATCAAGCGCGGCAAGACCCGCGTGTAAAGCGAATAGACGAGAGGCTGCAGAGGCTGGTCCCATGCGCCAATGTGGCGAACAGGAAAAGCACCTAACCCTTGTTTGAAGCGATAGACTCCCCACATGGGATCGTGCTCGCTGAATTCATCCGGCGCGCCCCAAAGATCGTAGGTCTGGCAGCCTGCTGCCTGGCTGGCTTTGATCGCCTCCCATTGCAGCAAATAATTGGGCATCCAATCCCGGGCCATATTGCGAGACATGCCGTACAGATACCAGGACTGTGAGCCAAAGATGAACAGCATGAGTCCGGCAACCGGCTGCCCTTCTACCTCGGCGACCAGCGGGATCAAGATCCCGGCATCAAGGAAAGAATTCCACACAGCCCGGTAGTATTCTTCGCTGCGGATGACGAAGCCGTCTCTGACAGAGGTTTCCGCATACATTGCATAAAGCTGATCAAAATCTTGTGCTGATCCGCGGCGCACTTTGACGCCTTTGCGTTCAGCCAATCTCAGGTTGTAGCGCGTTTTCTGCTTCATGTCTGCCAACAGCTGTTCTTGAGTCTTGCTTAGGTCGATGAACATGGTATTGCGCATCTGCACCTGTTCGTTTGAAAACCGCCAGCCGCTGGTTTGTAACTCCGTCTGGATCGTTTTCCCCAAGAAGTCATCAACTTCGGTTGCTTCGCCCGGCACCCCGGTACCCAGGGCGAGATCGGGGTCCACTTTAATAAAAAAAGCGCCAAGCTCACGGGCAAACGCAACCAGATCGCCCAAGACGCGGGCGCGCAGGGCTTCATCGCTCCAATCGCGCAGCAATGGCCCCTTGGGCACATAGCATATACACAGGCTTTTTGAGGTGCCGGGGATGCGGAGGCTGCGCTGCAGGATCTGGGCAGCGGCAACCAGCTGCCCGTCTTCGCCCTGCCAGGTCTTGTAGTATGCCTGCCAGCCAAATGGCTGCTTTGCCTGGCCCCACTCCTTGGTCTGCAGTAGATGGGCGTTGGGTAGCTGCGAAATTATAGTATTCCAGGACTCCGGGATCGGGAGCATTAACTGTTCATTACTCAAGTAATCGCCTTGAAGTCAGGCGCAGGAGCGATGCCGAGTTCAGCGCCAGGAAGTAGTTGGCTCATTAATTTGATGATTCCTTCACTATTGGCAGCCTCTGCCAGGGCTTCTAGTTGGTCCACCGCATCCTGCAATTGTTTCCCCGAAGATCTTTCCAGCTCGATCACGCGGTGAATGTCGGCATGGGCTGTGTCTTCATAGTCGGCCCCATCTTCCCTGAGTTGCTCGCTAAGTTTCTCCCCAGGCCGCAACCCGTTGAACTCAATAGTAATATCCTCACCCGGTTCCAACCCCGAAAGCCGGATAAGGTCTTGCGCCAGGTCTAGAATGCGTACCGGTTCACCCATCTCCAGCATGTAAACTTGGCCGCGTTCCTCGAACGTGGAAGCCTGGAGCACTAGGTGCACGGCTTCTGGAATGGTCATGAAATAGCGTTCCATTTCGGGATGGGTGATGGTGACTGGGCCACCCATGGCGATCTGCTGCTTAAAGAGCGGGACCACGGAGCCGCGGCTGCCAAGCACATTCCCAAAACGAACCACGGAATAGGCTTTGTTCGTTCTTGCCGCCGCATCCAGTACCAGCCATTCAGCAATGCGCTTGGTTGCGCCCATGATACTGGCTGGTTGTACGGCTTTATCGGTGGAGATCATGATCAGACGCGGCACCCCGGCATGGGCAGCGGCGGAAACTACACATTGCGTGCCAAGAATGTTATTGGTGACTGCTTCGGGGATATTGACTTCCATCAGGGGAACATGTTTATGAGCCGCGGTGTGGAAGACTATATCCGGTTTAAATTCTTGGAAGACAGCCGCCATTCGTTTCTGGTCGCGAATATCTGCGATCACCGGTTGCACATCCAGCTTTGGACGCTCGCTGCCAAGTTCGATCAGGATCTCAAAGACACTGTTCTCTCCGTGACCTAGCAGGATCAGCTGGCGAGGTTCCCAACGGGCGATCTGGCGGCACAATTCGCTGGCGATCGACCCTCCGGCGCCGGTTACCAGGATGCTTCGGCCGCGCATACTGTTACCGACGCTCTGGCGGTCGATCAGTGAAGGTTTACGGCGCAAGAGGTCAGTGATATCCACTTCGCGCAAGCGGTTGACGCTGACCTGGCCGCCGATCAGCTCATAGACTCCAGGCATGGTGCGGAAGGGTAGCCCAGCCAAACGACTAGCTTCGGCCACCTGGCGCAGCACACTGCCCGGCGCGCTGGGGATGGCCATTACGACTTCGTCGGCGCGCTCGGTAGAGGCGACCTGGGCTAATTCGTCTAGCTTGCCCAGAACCGGGACCCCGTGAATGCGCTGGCCGCGCTTCTCGTCATCATCGTCGAGATAACCTACCGGCACCAATCCCAGGCGCGGGTTCTTTTGCATCTCACGGACCACCAGCGCTCCGGCATCCCCAGCGCCAACTATCAGCAGCTTGCGCAGGCCAATACCGCTGGCCTGCTCCAGGGCTTTGCGGTTCTCGGCAAGCAGGCGCAGGCCGAAGCGCAGCCCTCCGACAGAGGCCAGCGACACAAGCCAGTCAAACACGGGCAGCGAGACTGCGAAAGGCGCAAAGACGCGAAAAAAATACAGCACATACGTGAGGGCGGCGATCAGCAGCGATGCGGCGCTGACAGCCCGGATGATCAGTTTCATCTCTTCGATACTGGCGTAAGACCAGACGCGTTGATACAAGCCAAAACGGCGGTAAACCCAGGGTTTAATCAACAAGGCGAGCAACAGCATCCAAAAGAATGCGGGCAGATAATCCAGGAAGAACTGTTCCAGATTGAGGCGCAGGATGAAACTGGCCAATACGCTAAAGGCGATCAAAACCAGATCGGCGAGGAATAGCTTGTTACCCTGAAGCCAGGTGCGGGTCATGTTTGGCTCCCGGAGGAGACGCAGCGCTTTAACCCCTCAGCAAGAGCTATTTCCGGACGAAAGCCAAGCGCCCTGGCGGCTAAGCTGGGGTCACCTAAGGAGCGGGGAACATCCCCCAGGCGCGGGTCGCTGAATTCGGGTTGGGGAGCTTGGGGGAATTGAGCGTAAAGTATCTTAAGCAGATCCAACAATGAAGTCTCAGCGCCTGAACAGATATTGAAAGCCTTGCCAGCCACACCCGCGGCCTCAGCGGCCAAGAGATTGGCGCGCACCGCGTCGCTTACGTAAATAAAATCGCGAGTTTGGGTTCCATCACCGAATACCAAAGGAGCTTGACCCGTCTTAAGCGCGTGGATGAACTTGGGTATGGCTGCGGCATACTGCGAACTGGGCGATTGGCGCGGACCGTAAACATTGAAATAGCGCAGGGCTACAACAGTGAGGTTGTGGGCGGCTGAATATAGCTGGGCCAGGGTCTCGGCGAAAAGCTTTGAGGCGGCATATGGGGAGAGGGGTCGTGTCAGCGCCGACTCGTTCAGAGGCAGCCCAGTGCTGGAACCATAGACAGCTGCGCTCGAGGCTAGCACGACCCGGCTAACACCGGCCTGACGGGCGGCCTCCATCAATTCGACCGTGCCGTTGATGTTGATCTCGTAACAATCGCGAGGATCTTCGATGGATTTCGGAACCGAGACGAAGGCCGCTTGATGAAAAACTACGTCGACCTGAGAAACCGCGGCTTGGACATCGGCGTGGTTGCGCAGGTCTCCGCGGATCAACTCGATCTTGTCTTTAACGTCAGCCAGGTTTCTAAGTTTGCCGGTAGAAAAATTATCCAGCACGCGGACCTGGTCACCCCGTTTGACCAACTCTTCGGTGAGGTGTGAGCCAATAAAGCCAGCCCCGCCAGTGATCAGGACGCGTGCCACTTAGCGACCCCGAAAACCGAAGATCGTTCCTATGGTGCGCAACAGGATCACGAAATCTAATACAGGGCCGCGATGCTTAATGTAATAAAGGTCATATTCCAACTTGATGGACATCTCTTTCAGCGTGGCATAGTAGCCATAGTTGACCTGGGCCCAACCGGTGATGCCCGGTTTCTCTAAAAGTCGCGCCCGGTAGAAGGGGATGCGCTTCTCGAAATGTTCCATGAGTTCCGGGCGCTCCGGGCGGGGGCCGACCAACGACATGTCTCCGCGCAGCACATTGAAGAATTGGGGCCATTCATCCAAGCGCGTCTTGCGCAGGAAGCGGCCAACCCGCGTGCTGCGTTTGTCATCCTCGCGGGCCAGTTGAGGGCGGCCGGAACGTTCGGCATCCACCTGCATCGTGCGGAACTTGATGATGCGATAAGGTTTTCCACCTTTGCCAGCCCGGGTTTGCGAAAAAGTGATCGGCAAACCTGAGTCGATCAGCGTGACCAGGGTGATGATGGGAGCAAGTACGATCAAAATAGCTACGCCGACTAACCCACCGATCAGGTCCACCAGTCGCTTGCCGACTTGGTAGAGACGGTTGACGCGCGTGTCGTCCACAAAGGATCTGACCAGCCAATCCGCTTCAAGGTAATTTACCGGGACCCGGTTCAGGATTTCTTCGTAAGCTACGGGCATACGGATTATCTCAATGCCTTGTTCCTGAGCTTCGAGCATGGAGCTGAAGGTGCGTTCTTGCATGCGGCCGCTGATAGCTACCAGAATATCTGAGACCGCGTGCTCTGCGATCAGGGGAAGCAGAAATCGCCCGCCTCCGATGACTTTGTATCCGGCTATCCGTTTCCCCTTCTTTTTCGGATCATCATCCACGATGCCTACCACATGGTAGGGGGCAGGGCGGATGCTATTGATCACTTCGAGCAAAGCCTGGCCGCTAGTACCCGCGCCTACCAGGATGGCACGGCGGGTGAATTGGGGCGAGGTGAAGATGCGAATATATAGGTATCGCCATAAGGCGGTTAGCAGCCAGGCGCTAAGCGCGAAGCTGGCTACGCCTCGGCGGGGCAGGGAACCGGGGTCCGAGGTGAAATAGAAGATAACATAAATGCTCATTCCAAGCAGCGCAGCGGAGAAGAGACCGGTGAGTGTCTGGCGCCAGCTTGAAGCCCTGTGAGGGTTGTAGGTTTCTACCAAGAGGACCAACCAGAAGAGGGGAAGGAAATAGAACCAGGGTGGCGGGCGTAGTTGCAGGAATTCAACCGCCTCGCGCACGTTGCCCACTTCAATGCCTGCTGCCCAGAAATAAAGGGCGAAAGCCAACGCCACGCAAGCCATTAGAAAGTCTCCCGCAATCAGCAATACTCGCCGTTCGCGGATGCCAAGGCGCCAGGCTTTGGTCGCTGTCCTTCGCTTTGCTTCTTCCATTTTTATTGGGGACTAAACCTTCCGTACACTTGGGTTGATAAGGGACCATAGGAATGCTGCCCCCCAGGATAGATGCATGGTCGCAATAGCCAAAGGAATACCAAAAAGGAATTTTATCTGCTTAAATTCAAGGGTTTTTAAGACAGCTGCTCCTAACAGGAGCACCAAATATGATACCACCTCGAAAATGAGCACCCAATGCAACCAGGGCCAGTTAAGGCCAGCCAAAGCCAGGGTGATCAGGCTAAGCACGAACAAGGGCGGCAACACCTGCCTTAGCCGTAATGAGCCTGGGTAGTGGCGCAACATTCGAACTTTCCAGTAGCCATACCTGGCGTACTGCCGGGCAAGGGCGCTCAGCGTGGACCTGGCAAAATAAATTGATTTGATTTCCGGGTCCAACCAAATTTTCCCTCCTTCTTGGCGGATGCGGGCATTGAACTCGTAATCTTCATTAGAGTGCAGGCTTTCGTCGAAACCGCCGAGTGTGCTTACCAAAGCTTTACGGAAGGCTCCGAACGGTACCGTGTCCGCTTCACGTGCCTGCTTGGTGTAGCGGTAATATGCATCTCCGACCCCCAGAGGATGACTGGCGGCTATTGCGATGGAAGCGGCTATACAGCCACGGGCCCCCCCCGGGATAGCCCAGACGCCGCCTACGTTCGAGCCCAGGCCTGCGTCAAGCGCCTTGAGGACGCGTGACAGATAATCTGCCTGCGGAACACAATGGGCGTCCAGACGCACGATGGTTGCGCCTTGGGCGGCGGCAATGGCTAAATTAAGTCCGGCCGGGATCAATCGTTTGGGATTATCAATGACCTTGATCGCCAGGTCAGGATGTGATGCCTGGAATTCGGAAATGTGCTGGCGGGTGCTGTCGGTGGAATGACCATCGGCGATGATGATTTCCAGGTCGGGGCGTGGAAAATTCTGGTTAGCGATGGCTACCAAAAGCTGTGTGATGGTGCGCCCTTCATTAAAACACGGAACGATGACACTGATGCTTGGCATGGTGAGTGACCCTATTCTATATCAGGCACCCACACTGGTTGTCTACACAGTCGCAATAGCCTCAATTTCAAATAAGGCTCCACCTGGCAGGGCAGCTACTTCTATGGTGGAACGGGCTGGGGGCTCGCTGGAGAAAAAACCGGCGTAGATCTGATTGACCGCGCCGAAATCAGCCATGTTGGTCAGGAAGAGAGTGGTCTTCACCACTTTGTCCAAGGAGGAACCGCCGGCTTCTAATAGGGATTTGAGGTTGGTCAACGCTTGGCGCGCTTCGGCTTCCACCCCGCCGGGTGCCAGCTTGCCAGTCTGTGGATCCATGCCGATATGACCGGAAGCGAAAAGAAATTCGCCAACCTGAACGCCCGGAGAATAAGGGCCGAGGGGTTTAGCGCCTGCCGGAAACACAACCTTCTTGTTTAGTGATGCCATAAGACCTCCAGGAGAGCGAAGTGAATTGCCTACTGAAAAACTGCCGTTCGCGCCCGATATTGTAAGGCTTCGGCTAAATGGTTGGGAGCAATCTGCGAAGTTTCGGCCAAGTCAGCAATGGTGCGCGCCAGTTTCAGGACGCGATGGTAAGCTCGAGCGGTCAGTTGCATTTGGCTCATGGCTGACTTGATCAACGCCGAGCCCTCCGCGCTTAGGCTGCAGAACTTACGCACCTCGGCCACGCCCATATCTGCGTTGTGGTGCACATGGCTTTTACCAAAACGCTCGCGCTGCCTCTGCCGGGCAGCTTCGACCCGGTTGCGCACTACCTCGGATGCTTCTCCAAGGCGGTCATCGCTCAATTTATCATAATTGACTCGCGGCACCTCAACATGGATATCAATGCGGTCGAGCAGAGGGCCGGAAAGGCGCTTCTGATAGCGCGTGATGGTGCTGGAGGAGCAGGTGCAAGGCTTCAGTGGGTCGCCGTAATAACCGCAAGGGCAAGGATTCATCGCAGCGATGAGTTGAAAGTTGGCAGGGAAGGTGAGCGAACCCTGGGCGCGGCTAATGGTGACGACCTTGTCCTCGATCGGCTGGCGTAACACTTCCAGCACGCGTGGTCCAAATTCAACGATCTCGTCGAGAAAGAGCACCCCCATATGAGCCAGGGAGATCTCGCCTGGCTGCGGCCAGTTCCCGCCGCCGACCAGGCCGGCGTGAGAGATAGTGTGGTGGGGAGAACGGAATGGGCGTGTCTGGATGAAAGGGCGGGAGTCTGGCAATTTATCAGAAACGGAATAAATGCGGGTTACATCTAAGGCTTCGTCAACACTCAATTGGGGCAGAATGCCGGGCATCGAGCGCGCCAGCAAGGTCTTTCCTGCTCCGGGCGGCCCGACCATGAGCATGTTGTGACCGCCCGCCGCGGCTACCTCCAGGGCGCGCTTGACCTGCTCCTGTCCCTTGACCTCTCTCAAGTCGGGGAAGTTTTCCTGGATCGGGATTACTTCTTTGGGTTCAGCCAGGTAGGGTTGGAGTGGAGTCTGGCCGACCAGATGCTCATATAAGGCACGCAAGGTGGCGATAGGCAGGACCTCCAGGTCCGGGATCAGGGCGGCTTCGCTGGCGTCGGCTGCGGGGACGAATAAACGACGGATACCTTGTTCACGCGCCAAGGCAGCCATGGGCAAGACACCGCGCACATGGCGTACGCTGCCATCCAGCGATAATTCCCCGAGAACCAGCGATCCATCTAGACATTGAGCGGGGATCTGGGCGCTGGCGATCAGGATGCCCAGGGCAATGGGTAGATCATAAACCGGACCGGCTTTGCGAACTGAGGCCGGAGCTAAGTTGACCGTGATGTGTTTTCGAGGGAACGATAGATCCGAATTATTGATGGCGGATTGGACGCGCTCTCGGCTTTCTTGGACAGCGGTGTCTGGCAGACCCACGATGATGATCTTGGGCAGGCTCCGCCGCATGTCGACCTCAACTTCAACCACGACCCCATCCAGCCCGACAACGGCGCAGGAATATACCCTGGCAAGCATTGGCTAAGTGTAGGTGCGCAGGCCAGCCTTGTCAATCGCTTCAGAAATGGCCGCATCGCAAGCGAGAGGATAAAATTACACGGTGAGCATATCCCGGCGTGAATTCTTAAAGCTTTCGTCTGCGTCAGCATTGACACTCGCCGCTTTTCGCCTGCCGGGGCTGGCAGGCCAGGCGGCTGGGCTGACAGGACGCGTTTCCTACGATTCGGTAAGCGTTTTCGATCGGCCGCGGCTGAATGCCATAACACTCGGGTATCGTTTCCGAGATGAATTATTAAACGTGAACTATTCGCTTAGTCCGTTGACCGGGCCAGCGTATAACCCGCTGTGGTATAGGCTGGCTGATGGATATGTGCATGCCGGCCTGATCCAGCCAGTTGCTGTTGACTACAACCAGCCGGTCAGCACGTTGCCAGACCATGGCAGATTATTCCGAGTCACAATTCCATCCACGCAGCCTTATAATTTTTTTCGTCAAACAGGTTGGATGGCAGAAGGCCGTTTTCTTCTTTATTTTCATTCCAATCACTGGGTTACCGACATAGTAGACGGGCCGGACGGCGAGCCCTGGTATGAGATCACCGAGTCGTGGGAAGGTGTGCAGTATTATGCAAAAGCAACCCACTTGGCGCCTATCCCCGACGAGGATTTCTCACCGATCTCCACTCAGGTGCCAGACAGTGAAAAGCGGATCGAAATTTCGCTTACCCTGCAAAGCTTGACTGCTTTTGAGGGGGAGCAGATCGTATTTCGCACTTCGATCTCCTCAGGAGTGCGCAACACCGGCGCGGCTGGCTTGCCAACGGAGACCCCGAAGGGCAGCTTCAATATCATGTCCAAATTACCGGCAAAGTACATGGGCGACAATCGCCTAACCGATACTCTGGGTGACAAGTATTTGCCGGGCGTCCCCTGGACGGCATTCTTTGCGGAGGGCGGTTATGCAATCCACGGTGCGTACTGGCATAACAACTTTGGCGCTCCAATGAGCAGGGGTTGTGTGAATATGCGGCCAAGTGAGGCACAATGGCTCTACCGCTGGGTGACACCGGTTGCCGGCCCAAATGAGTGGGAAGCCCGCGGACAGGGCACTCGGGTGATCGTTAGCTGATTAGGTACAAACGTCCCAAGGATTTTGGGATAATTATTCAGTTTCGGGGGATTGACCTCGCTCCCATCTAAGTGAGATAATGTAAGCGGTTACAAATTCGAATGGCAAGAAAACCAGCTTCA
>JBBDXQ010000067.1:0-25103 GCA_040902265.1 Anaerolineales bacterium | reverse complement strand
AAACGCGGCTCCGTTTCTGGTGGGACGATTCGAACGTCGCGTGGATCCTGGCGCCAGCCAGCGCCATGGTTGGCGATCTTCAGCGTGCCATCTGCCTGCGCAGGGAACCCATACCAGCCGGTGCGGCCGATGTCTGCGGTCCAAACTGGGAATACGGGTGGTTGAAAATTGGACAGGTTCTCGACATGGAAATGGAACACCGCTTGCGCAGTTGGCCACATGACCTCACCAAGCCACGGTAATAACACAGGGGTCCACGCGCCAGCACAGAAGACCACCCAGTCCGCCAGATAGTCTGTGCCATCCGCAGCCTGCACGCCGGTTACGCGACCGCCTTGCTCCAATAGGTTGCTAAATAACGCGCCTTCGATGAGCTCAACACCGGATCGCCGGGCGCGTTCTGCCAGAAGCGCCACCACGCGGCCGCTGGGTGACCAGCCGCCCTGCAGGTTCAAATATCCATCCGGGTAAAGGTCCGCATTCCACACTGGGAAGCGTTTGCGAATTTCAGTTGCGTCCAAGCGCTCCACCGCATGGCCTCGCCGCTCCAGCAACTGGTAACTTTCAAATTCATATTCGCCAAGCTGCATTCCATCCAACGTCAAATACAAAACACCCGTCTCGTGAAAGACCGTCTCGCCAAGCTCTGCATTCCATTCCCGCCAAAGACTTAGCGACTCTTCCATCATGTCCATATATAGCTCGTCGCGCCCATAATCCATACGGATCACCTTGCTGATGTCCGTGGAGGAGGCTTCCGGGTGGGGTAGTGGACCTGGCTCAAGCAAAGTGACCGTATACCCACGATGACGCAATTCAAGCGCGGTGTTCACGCCAAACGTTCCACCACCCACCACCAGGATTTGGCTGGACTTAGTGCGCATCGTAGACCTTTTCACCCGCACGGATTGGTACGGCCAGCCGGTTTTCAGCAGGTGGGATGGGGCAGTTCCACATTTCGTTGTAGGCGCAATAGGGGTTATAGGCAAAATTGAAGTCGATCAAGAATTTCCCACTGGAAGACTGCAACGGCTCCAGGTAGCGACCAGCGCCATAGGTCTCCGCGCCCGCCAGCGAGTCCACAAAAAGCAGGAAGAAGCCGTGTGGGCTAGTGAAAAGAGTTAATTCAGCCTGTTTGCCTTCGACTAGAAACGAGAAGCGCCCATAGCGCGTATAAGTCTTCACATCCCCAGTCGAGGTAGGTAGCTGCACCTGCTCTTGCTCGCGGAATGGTTCGATTTCAAGTTCGAACCGCAGGTCGGGATTCTCGGGAAAATAACTCAAGCCTTTAAACCGTTGGCGCTGCTCAGGGGTCAGTGGGCTGTTGGCGTCATTGGCAAAAGACGCATCCTTCTCTTTCCGAAAACTACTCAGGTTGCTCATCTGGTCATTTTACAGGTTTGCGGCAAAAAATCAGCAAGGAACCGGCAAATTCTCGCACAATTGGCATGCGTTCAAGGAAGCTGCCAATGTGCTCGACACTGTTGACCAGGCTTGCTGGTACGGCAGGGTGCAGCCAATCGAAAGGATTGATCTTGATCTCGCCGAAACCGTTGCTTTTCAGTGTTGCAGCCAGAGACCAACGAACAAAGGCGCTTTCATCAGGAGATACATAGCTCAACATCCTGCGAAGAAAGGTGCGCTCGGCGAAGACTTGGGGATTGAGCATATTGGGTTCGGCAAAGGCCATCACGCCACCAGGCTTGAGCAGCGCATAGCTCTTCAGCAGGGCTCGGCCCAGATCGAGGTGGTGAAGGACAGAGGAGCCGATGATGGCATGGTAAGGTTTAGTGGACGGAAGATCCTCGAATTGCGCACAAATAAAAGTAACAGCTGGGTTAGTTTCCCGGGCACGTTCGATGAGCTCCGTAGAAATATCGTTTGCGATCAACTCTGCCCCGGTTTCAGCAAACATACGTGTAAACAACCCCGTGCCGCAGCCAAGTTCTAAGGCGCGCACGCCAGGGCGCAGACCGGCTGCCTTGATGATTGCGGCCCCTCGTTTTTCAGCGCGCCTGGCGCCAGCTGCTGAGCCCCAGCCCCAGATCGCCTCGGTTTCACCGCTGGCTAGGAATTTGCCATGTTCGATTTCGTGCTGTGCCCGGTCGGAGCCCGGCTGCTTGTTGATATCCATGATGGGTCAGGTGATTTCTTGTCGGACCAGGACAATTTTTGCGAACATGCCAAGCTTCGTCTTCCACGGTTTTAGCAAGTTTTCCACCCCTCGCCAAAAAACAAAAGAGCTCGAAAACATAAGGCTGCGCAGGGAGATACCTCCTGATAGGAGATAGCGGAAGGGCATGAATGGTGTCGTTTCAGCGATACGCCACATTTTGAATTTGCTCTCGAATAAAGCTCGATCACGCTGGAAGATGATCCAGGGGAGGGCCGTGTTGGCTCCCGTGAGTGGGCCTTCACCCTGGATGTTCCAGTCAGCAGATGTTTCGTTGACTGGTTCATGGTGTAACCGTTTATAAACGAAACGCGACCAGGTAGTGAGCCAGGGCTCGATCAGGATAAATTTTCCATCCTTCTTGGTGCAGCGGGCGGCTTCGGCAAATAGCCTTTCGGGGTCGGGAATATGATGGAGCACATTGATCATAGCTAAGGCGTTCAAACTGCCATCCTTGAAAGGGAAATGCTGGGCATCCATCACCAGGCTGATTCCGTTAATAGCAAACAAATCGCTTGAAATTAGTCCTGGGGAAACAGCTGAGAAAAAACCAGCGCCGGAACCAAGTTCCAGCGTGGGTCCTGAGGTGTTTTGCTCACCAGTCTCTTCCAGGATCATGGCATACCACTCCTCATAGATCCTGCGCAAGAATGGTTTTGAATTGATGATCCTCCGGCGTAACCGGGTTGTTTCAGGCGCGTCGATATCCAGGCCGCGCGTCAGGGGATGGGCGAGGAATTTTGCCAGCATTAATGGACCACGCGGGCTAGTACAGAAAAGCCCTTATCGCTGAGTACTTCCAAGTCAAAAGGAAGGCCACTTGCCAATTGAGTTTCACTGATTTCAATACTGGTTGGGGCTCCATTACCAGGTGTTAATTGCAATAATATGCCAACGTCCCAAGGCCAGGATGTCTGGCCCTGGCTATCAAAGCGTAACCCTTTGATGTGGATAGTACTATTACTAATCCTGATCCGGATTTTATTTGCTTGGAATTCGTTTTGTGAGAAGGAAAACCATTTTGAGCTACCTGCAGGAATGGAGACATTAGTAACCAACGCCGTGCCACCATTTTGCCATTCGAGTATCAGGGTGGCATCTTGGTCCTGACTTTCGATAAACAGCTCTATTGAATTAAATTCGAAATCGGATAAACAGCTAGCTTCCAGCATTGCCGAATCGTGAAGCACGATGGCTAAATCAGGGTCACGCGATAGTTGGAAGACGGGGTTTGCGGCCACCAGGAAATCTACAGGGCGATCTTTCCATGTTTCGGAATCTAAAGGAACTTCCAAACTCGGAAAATAAACCGCATTGTAGTTCAAACCCCCGTAGGTCAGGTAGTAATAGAAGGGGATTTCACTCATATATAAAACAGATAGTCCTGGCCGCGCATCCGGACCGAAAATCGACAGAGGTTGGTTTCTGTCCAGTGTAAAATCTTGCCGTAGTTGTTGATTTTCCAAGGTTAACGAATAATGGCGCAAATAGAAGGGGAAGTAGTTAGCGAGCCCTAACAGCAATAGTGGCGAGAGTAGTGCGGCCAGCAGGATCGGTTGTGTGTGAGTCCTGGATGCGAAAGGTTTGTGGTTACGCACCGCAGAAAGTACAGACTTAAGTAAATTCCATACCATATCAAAATAACGGAAAACCAGTTGGCCAATCGAACCCAAAAGAAGAATTGCGAGAGGAATCCAGGCGCGTTCGAAAAACAGGGCTCCAAACCAGGGGACTACATAAACGAGACTAGCCATCAAGAGGCCGAAGAGTAATAGAAACATTAAGTGCCAATTTGTCCGCTGGTTTGGCTTCAGAGCGAAATAAGCGACAATAACCAGTGTGGCCCCAACCACAGCATAGGCAAAAGCAGAGAACCAAACACTGATGACATGCCATGAAAACCCAAGCGAATCGAAAAACCCGGAGAAAAAACCCCAATCTACGGGGTAAAACGAGGCTGGATTAAAGTTGAACTCAGGGTGCGTGATCACCATCGGCAACAAAAAGGAGACCAAGATCAGAAATGCACCTGCGCCTATTGTGACCCTTCTCTCTCGGGAAAAAGGCCTTCCCGATTTGAAGGTGTAAATAACAAGGGCAAGGACCCCGTAAACTTTCCCAGCCTGATGCAGAAGCAGCATAGCTAGCAGCAAGGGGAGGAGCAACCGTCCAACGCGGTGTTTTGGGTTCAGCGCTAATCCCCACGCAAAAAAGGCAAGACCAAGTGCCATATTGCTCGGGACGATCGTATGAAGTCCCTGGCCGATAAAAACAGCTGGTGTAAGTAAAAGCAACGTGATCGCGGCTGCGTTTTGGCCAAACATGGTGATTAGCCAATAAGCTATTCCAAAGCAAAGCATCATCTTTCCAGCAAGGGCCAACAGGGAATAGCCAGTTTCATAACTTAGCCCAATACTGTTCAAACCCACAAGAGCAAGCGAGTGGAGCGGGTGATAGACCACAAATACACGGTGATATTCCCTGGCGCGCACATAAGCCTTGTCGAGGTCGTTTGTTGGATCAGTAAATTGTGTTCGCAGGTCTTCCAGGGCGGAGCAATCCTGGAAAAAACACGAAGCGCGTATTTCCTCCGCTTTCAGGATATATGAATAGGCGTCATCGACTTCAACTGGCAAGGAACGGCTCAGGATGGGGGCTGCTGTCAGATAGAGTTGCGCAGCTAGAAATGCGAGAAAGGCGAAAAGCAGGAACAACCTGGTCAGGTCCAGGGAGCCACGCCTGGCGGCCGCCGGCTTCGCGGTAGTCGTCATTGCTTCCCCAGCCGGAACTTTAAGCGCAATGTGGCTGCCAGGGTAATCCGCAATAACATCAGCCCATGCCGCCAGCGGCTGATGTTGGTGCTCCCGTATTTTCGTTCGTGGTAACGGATCGGGATGTCGATGATCCTTAAATCGAGCTTGGTGGCGCCGAGTAACAGGTCGAAATCGCCAAAGGGATCAAAGGTGGCAGGCCATTGTTGGCGGAGCAATTGGTAATCACTTCGCCAAATCACCTTGGTGCCGCACAACGTGTCTTTGATTGGTTGGCCGAGCAACCAGGTGAAAATGCGGCTAAACGACTTATTCCCTAGGATGTTGGCAAGCTGCATTGCGCGGTTCTCCATCGGATAAACCAGTCGAGTTCCGTTGATAAATTCTCCTTTGTTCAGCTGCGCAGCCTCGAAAAAACGGCTCAAGTCTTCTGGTTGCACAGACAAATCCGCATCCAGGATCATAAGCAGCTCATTCTTGGCAGCAGTGAAACCTGTCCGCACCGCGTCTGCTTTGCCAACACCATGTTGACTAAGTAATGTAGCTTTTTGATCAGGGCGCTTTTCTATTTCGCCTTGGATGGTTTCCTTTGTATTATCTTTGGAATGCCCTTCGACGAAAATGAGTTCCGTCTCAGACCCCATTTTTGGAAGCCGCTCAAAGATGTGCTGGATGTTACCAGCCTCATTACGGGCTGGGATCACGATAGAAACACTAGGGTGCTTGGAACGTAGGTTGTGCTTAGCTTTCAGCGGCCTGGCAACCAAAAGGTTGGTCATCGCCAGGATCCAGAACGGCCAGAACCTAACCAATACGTTGTTAAAAAGCCACGAAAGCACTGGGATACCGAGCGGAAATAGGATCTCGCGCTCATGTTTAATTAATTCGTAATCAGTCAGGTTGTAAAGATTGCGGATATCCTCGATCGTGAACCAGTTTTGTTCCAATGTGCGGTTCTTGAACTTTAACTTTTCCACCCAAATCAGTGGCAGTTGCCAGAGACGGCTGTGTACGTTGATAATAATTCTAGTGCGATTATGCGAGTAAGCTAAAAGGGAGTCAAACACCTTTTGCACATCCCAAAGATCGTTGATCAGGTCCGACAGAATAATGACATCAAACGTGGTTCTAAAAGGGAGGAAGTGAGCGTCCGCCTGGACCAAATAGAGTCCGGGGTGCGTATCACTGGCCACAGAAAGTGCCTGCCGAGAAAAATCCACTCCTACGCCTAATGACGGATTGACCGCGGCGAGCAGCTGCCCGTTACCGCAACCTAGCTCCAAGACTCGCATTCCAGCGGGGATATGGAATTGGTAGCACCTCTGCAGTAATTGGTGATAATGAGATGCTAGGCGATGTGTCCGATTCCTGGCAAAGACTTTATCCCAGTGTGATCTGCGTTGGCGGGTATATGTCAGCACGGCAACATTCTCGGAATAATAACCCTAATCTTAGCTTGGGTTTCTGCTATGTTACACAAAAAGAGCGTCCTGGTTTATGGCCAGGACGCTCTCAAACCAGGCAAGTGGTTAATTGAACAAGCCAGTTACATAAGGAAGGGCAATATTTATTATTAGCCCAATTGTAAAGAATTCGCCAGCCTGCCGGTTGAAATGCATCGCCCAGCCTACGTACCACAGCGGCCATACCGTCCATCCCTTTGGCGCTTTTTGTGGCTTGGGCTCTGAGTACATTTTCCAGGTCAAGCGCAAACGGCCAAGTGCCAGGAAAGTTAATAACACGCCGAGTCCGGTATAACCCAGCCATACCAGGCCCAAAATTAGTACATAAAACAGGATAAAAGTTGCTTTGTTGAGGATACGCGCCCGTTCCTCCCCCAGCAGAACTGGGATAGTACGCACTCCCACCTTGATGTCGGGGCCGATCTTATCGATATGTTTTCCCACCAGCACTGAAGCTACGATCAGGCCATAGGGTAGGGTGAGCATCCAGATGTCGGGCGTTAGCGGTTGTCCGCCAAGGGCTACATAAGCCGTCCCACCGATCATTAGCGGCCCCCAAACTACCAGTGCGGTTATTTCGCCCAGTCCAGCGCGTTTTAGCACGTTGGTATAGAAAAAGCTGAGCAGGAAGCCGGCAAGCGCAAAATAGACCACGAAGATGCCGAGTTGCAGGTACAAATAGATCATGATGGCGGCATCGATCAGGTTGAGTATTAGCGCAGCGACCAGCAGCCCACGTGGGGTGGTTAGGCCACCAAGTATCGGGTGGGGGCTATATTGGGCTCGGGGATAATCTTCCGTATCAACGCCTTGACGCACATCCATATAGTCGTTGATCAGGTTGTTGGAGGCATGCGCGATGACAACGCCAAGCACAGCCAGCGCGCCAAGCAGCCAGTTGACCTGGCCGCGCCCGAGCGCGGCTTGCTCCGCAGCGATCATCAATCCTAATAGTCCCGAAGTCAGCGACATGGTGAATACGCAGGAGCGTGAGATCACCAGCCAGCGGGTTATCGGGTCGGCCAGTTCGATTTGCGGCACATTGCAGCCATTCAGCGCCATTCTCCAGCGAGCAACCAGCGGAAGTGGGTGTACGCCTGCGCTACGGGCAGCGCTTTTCGTGCTCATTGGAGCCTCCAGCTTGTCTTTGTGAAGATTGTAATTAAGGCTGGCTCATCATAGCATATCTCAACGACTGGAGTTGTGCATTGAGTCGAACCCCTTGGGTTGTAAGTGGATTACTTGATATTCTTTTCAAAGAAAAAACTCAACGGGTCATCTTTGTATTCGCCAAAAGGCGGAATGCGAAGAAAGCCTTGATTCTCATACAAAGCGATCGCATCCAACATCATGCTTCCAGTTTCAAGCCTCAAGGCAGGCACACCGTGCGCCCGGGCTTGGGTTGTGAGTTGGTCGAGGATGCGTTTGCCTAGTCCCCGTCCCCGAAATTGAGGGCACACATACATTCGTTTGATCTCAGCGTAATGATTACCGAAAACTTCGATGCCGCCACAACCGGCGGGTTGGCCATCTACTCGCAGCACAAAGAAGTCCACTTGTTTGTCCAGCAGCTTCTCGACGCTGTAACCATGCTGGCTCTCCGGTGGTGAGAGCGGGTGCAGATAGGCGGAAAGTTCCTCTATAAGCATGCGAGCGTCCGGATGATCGGGACGCTCGCGGACGATCGAGATCACCATTTCAAGCTACTCGGCCACCTGGGCTTTCTCAGCAATAAAGGTTTCTATTGCTTTACGCGCAACATCATCAGGGAATTGTTGGGGTGGCGTCTTCATCAAATAGGCTGACGGTTCCACCAGGGGGCCGCTGAGACCACGGTCCAGGGCTAGTTTGGCGCAGCGCACCGCGTCGATGACCACGCCAGCTGAGTTGGGTGAATCCCATACTTCCAATTTGAGCTCCATACTCAAAGGCACATCGCCAAAGGCGCGGCCTTCCATGCGAATGTGCGCCCATTTGCGATCGGTGAGCCAGGGTACATAATCGCTGGGGCCAACATGGATATCGCCTGCATCTATGTCGTAGGGCAGCATGCTGGTTACTGCGCCTGTCTTGGAAATCTTCTTGGATTCCAAGCGCTCACGTTCCAGCATGTTGTAGAAGTCCATATTGCCGCCAAAGTTGAGTTGGTAGGTGCGGTCCAGGTGTACGCCGCGATCCACAAACAGCCGGGCTAGTTCGCGATGGGTGATGGTTGCGCCGACCTGGCTCTTGATGTCATCGCCGATGAGGGGCAGGCCGCGCTCGATAAAGCGCTTCGCCCAATAATCCTGGCTGGCAATGAATACCGGGACGCAATTTACAAACGCCACGCCTGCGTCGAGCACCTGTTCGACATACCACTTGGTGGCCATCTCTGAGCCGACCGGGAGGTAATTTACCACCACGTCCGTTTTTGTCTCTTTCAGAATGCGCACGATATCAGCGGTGGGGCCGGGGGCTTTTTCAACTACCTCACGCAAATACTTGCCCAATCCATCGTGGGTCATGCCGCGCTTCACAGGGACATTGAGGTTGGGCACGTCAGCGAACTTAATCGTGTTGTTGGGGTATGCCCAAATAGCTTCACTGAGGTCCTTACCCACCTTTGTGGACACCACATCGAAGGCGGCTGAGAACTCAATATCCCGGATGTGATAGCCTCCCAGGCTTACGTGCATTAAACCGGGGACATTTTCGGTCTCCTCGGTGTTTTTGTAGTATTCGACGCCCTGAACCAGGGAATTGGCGCAGTTGCCAACGCCGATGAGCGCGACCCTAACTTTGCGATTTGTGGCTGCCATGCGATTGCCTCCAAAGCTATGACGATTATACTTGCCGTAATCTTACTGGTTCACCAATATGGCGCTCGCGAAAAAAACCATTACGATCGAACTTGAAGACTTCCTGGCCAAGTTTGAGCCAGAGGTACGCAATTTAGCGTTGGCCCTGCGAGACCTGGTGTTCGAGATCGAACCAAACGCAATGGAGCAGATCGATGATCCGGCTCAATTGCTGGCATATGGCTATGCCCAGACCTATACCCACTTGATCTGCGTAATTATCCTTTATAAAGAGCATGTCAATTTAGGCTTCCCCCGCGGCGTGGATCTCCCCGACCCGGAAGGTCTGCTCGAGGGCACAGGCAAGCGCGCTCGCCATGTAAAGATCCTGGAGCTAGACCAGGTCGAGACCGTCGACGTCGCTGCTTTGTTGCAGGCATCGGCGGATATTACTCCACGTCCCGAAGGCTGATCGAACTGCTTAGGGGATGGTGATCACCACGGACATGAATCCAAAAGGTGAGCCAGCCGGATTTGCGATAGCCCACCAACCGGTGTATTCACCCGCAGTCGCGGGAGCGGTCAGCTGCACGGAAATGTCGGCAGTAGCGCCAGCGGCAACAGCCACAGCCAGGGGTTGGCTGGTTGGCCCGCCCATCTGCTCACCGCTGCTGTAAACCAATGTATAGGTTGTCGTCCATTCGCAGGTACCATCATTCTTTATTTGCCAGGTCTTAGTGAATGGGGTGCCCGCTGCAATTTCCTCACCGTCACTAACCGTCACATCTGCCACGAAGGTCATTACATCGCAACCATCGTTTCCAGTGGTTGTGGCCACAACGCCGCCGGTGGTTGCTGTGATCTCAGGCGTGTTGGTGATCGCCGGTGTTGCCGTAGCTGGGAGGGTATTGGTAGGGCTTGGGGTAAGCAGGGCGATCTGGGTATATTGCGCGTGAACCGTGTTAACGGCATTTGCCTCAGCCACCAACACAGTGGCCTGCACATCTGCTTCCGCCATTCCACAGGCGGAGAGGAACAATGCAGCAAATAGTAAGCCAATAATTGGTTTTTTGTTCATCTGGATGCCTCCTCGAAAACTGATTCTACCCACCAGGATTGACTGCCGAACTCAGCGGGTATTTACTAATGTGCCATTTAACCACAGAGTTTTACGAATTTTGATGCCTTGAAATGGGGTTTTAGCCATATACAGGTGGTTGGTAAATTTCCAACTTGCATTTTAGCTAGAGCACATACAATTCGCCGTATTTTGATTTCAGGTATTTAATATATGGCTCAATGCTTAGGGAATTTCCGGTTATTCGTTCCACGAGCTCATTAGGTGTGAGCTTCGACCCGTGGCGGTAAATATTCTCCTTGTTCCATGCGAGTAAGGTCTCGAAATTTCCGTTTGCGATCTGGGCAGGGATTTCCGGGTGAGCGTTTTGTGCGGCATTAAAAAATAAAGCGCTCATAATATTCCCCAACGTATACCCTTGGAACACGCCTCCGATCATCCCGGCGTACCAATGCACATCTTGCAGCACGCCGTCCACATCGCTGGGGGCATGCATCCCAAGGTCGGCTTGGTAGCGGCTGTGCCAGGCCTCAGGTAGATCCTTGATCTCCAGCTTACCTTCAAGCATCTGCAGTTCCAGATCGAAGCGCAGCATCACATGCAGGTTGTAAGTCACCTCGTCAGCATCCGTGCGGATGAGTGAGCGAGATACTTTGTTGATGGCCTGATAGAAAGCATCCAGGCTCACTTTGCTGAGTTGATTTGGAAAGTATCCTCGCAGTTTGGGGTAATAGTGCTGCCAGAAGCCGCGGCTGCGGCCCACCAGGTTTTCCCAGGTTCTAGACTGGCTTTCGTGTACTCCCGAAGAGGTACCGCCCGCCAGTGGAGTACCCTCCAGGGCTGGATCAACACCCTGCTCGTAGAGTGCGTGACCAGTCTCGTGCAGCGTGCTGAACAACGCATCGGAGAGATCGTGTTCCTGGACGCGGGTGGTGATGCGCACATCGCCGACCGAAAAGATGGTCGTAAAGGGATGAGGGCTCTTGTCCTGGCGGCCTCGTGTGAAGTCGAAACCGAAATCCCGGACAATGGTCTCTCCAAAAGTGAGTTGTTGATCCTCAGGATAGCCGGTTCTTAGCGGGCTGTCGTCGGCGAGGGGTTGTGCAGTGATTGCCTGGACGATCGGCACTAGCTGTTCGCGCAGCTTGCCAAACACTTTCTGGATATCAGACGCCTTCATGCCCGGATCCAAAACATCGATCAATGGATCAGCAATGTGTTCATAGCCAGGGAAGAAATCTGCATACTCTCGGCTATAGTCCAGGGTTTTCTTTAGGAGATCAGCCACGCTTCTGAAGTCGTTGGCGGGTCGTGCCACGGTCCAGGCCTGGTAGCTTTCAGCCTCATGCGCGCTGAACTTCGTAACCCAGGCTGTCGGCACTTTGGTTTGTCTCTCGTAATCACGTCGCGTTTTGCGGATAAGGGCAGCCTCATCCGAATCGTAAGGCTGGCTTTCCGCAAACTTCTGCAAGCCGTCCAACAATTTGCCGATAGCCGGATCGGTGAATTTATCCTGTGCCAGGGTCGCCAGGATGGCCATCTGCCGGCCACGAGCTGTCGCCCCGCCGGGAGGCATGTAAGTGGCTTGGTCCCATTCCAGCACCGCGGAGGTTGAGGTCAGGTCGTAAACTTCCTGTAGGCGCAATTTGAGTTCGTTCAGTTGCTTTTCCATAGTTCTCCTCGGTACATACGACACATTTTAATGCAAGCCGCAGCCAGATAATGGCAAAAGGAGATTGGGCAAACAGATTGGTTTTATGACACGTGAAGTGGTTAGTAGACCCCAGCCACGGAAAACAAATTTATGGCTTATTGCCCTGCTTTTGCGCGTCCAGTTGATTGGGAAACGTGCGCGGAGAAGGTGGATGGCTGTGTGCTCCTATAGGTCACTGTCCGATCTAAATTCGGAGCCTCAGTCTAGGAGTAGTGGCAACAAGAGGGAAGCCGCTGCGTGACGGTTGGAATAATATTGAGCAGCTAAGTTAACCTATTTTTTCTCAAATATCACGCTAAGTGCATTAATTTGCTCTCGATTTAGCCTGCTTTTCTCGTCTGCTTTTAATAGGATCTGCTTTATTTTTTTAACAGATGCTGTAGGGATAGGGGCATTGCCTGCCTGCACGTCCGTATTTTCGCCCACAAAAACTAGAGCGGCTTGTACCCGCAGTGCAATCCCGTCTTTCCACCGTTTCTCCAGGAACTTGTCAAGCGCTTCGGCTTCCCACGAAGCCTCAACCAGGGGTTTGCCCACCCCTTCCTGGCCAAAGCGTGACAGCAGGCCACCGCCTTTTGCCCGCCAACGTTTCCGACCGATATCGTAAGTGATCATGCCGCGCGTATGGCGGGGCAACAGGATCCAGATTCCGGTGGGACCCAGGAGCAGATGGGACACTGGCGTGCGGTAATGGTACAGGGTGTAGTTATTGTCTAAAGAGTTCAAAGCCTGGTTGAGCGCCAGGTCCGGACGTCGGTTCCACCGGTTGAAGTAGATACCCATCTGCATGAATAGAATGCCAAGGATGAGGAAAAGAAGGTAAAGCCCAAATTGCTCCTCGCCGCTAAAAAGAACATAAACCGAGGCCACCAAAAAGAACATGCCCCCCAGGTTGGCTGCAAAGGCCAATCTGGTGTTTCGTTTGTATAGCCTCTCGTTGGTAAGGATTCGCATATTAACCAGCCGACTCTGCAGACATTTGACTAAGGCCATCTTCGATAACTGATCGCAATGAAGCCAACAATTCAACCTCTATGGAATGATGCGCCAATTTCAAAGCGCTGAACAGTGCCTGGGCATCCGAGCGGCCGTGCGCCACGAACACCAGGCCATCGACGCCCAACAAGGTGGCCGCGCCGACTTCGCTCGGGTCCAGGTCTTTACGCAGCGCCAGGAAAGCTGGCCGAGCCAGCATGGCGCCGATCTTGGTGCGCCAGCTGGCAGTCAGCTCGGCACGTAAGCGGTCCGTGATCATCTTAGCCACAGCTTCAGCCCCTTTCATCAGCACGTTCCCGGTAAAACCATCAGTGATCACCACATCGCATTCTCCCCCAAAAAGCTCCTTGCCTTCGATATTCCCAATGAAGTTGAGGCCGCTGGCAGCTAGCAGTGGGAATGTCGCTTTCACCAGGTCATTACCTTTGCCGGCTTCCTCTCCGTTGGAAAGAAGGCCAACGCGTGGCTTGCTGATCCCCAGCGCTTTCTCAGCGTAAGCCGAGCCCATCAGCGCAAATTGCAGCAGATACTCAGGCTTGCATTCTGCATTGGCGCCAATATCCAGGGCAACGCAGCGGCCGGTCTTGGTGGGAAAGGGAACGCTCAACCCGGGGCGCTGCACACCGCTAAGCCGGCCCAGGCGGGTGAGGGCGATGGCCATGGCGCCTCCGGTGTTGCCAGCGGTTACGAAAGCATCTGCCTTACCAGACTTCACCAGGTCCAAGCCGATGCCCATCGAATTCTGTGCGCGGCGCAAGGCCGAGAGTGAAATGTGGTCGCCCATCTCGAAAACTTCCGGAGCGTTCACCAGTTCGATCCCCTCTGCATGGCCGCCCAATGCTTCATCCAGCCGTGGCTGATCGCCGACTAGGAAAAGACCCGCGCCGTACTCGCGCGTGTAAGCCACCGCAGCCTCGATCTCCGGCGCCGGGTGATTATCACTACCCATGGCATCCAGGGCGATGCGCACTTAGTGCTCCAACTTTGGAATGATCTTTATATTCAACAAAAGCTTATCTGGAATTCGTCGCGATTCCTAAGATCGAAGGGTAAAGTCGATATAACACATATACCACCCCCGCAACTAGGATGATCATCAGCAATTGGATGAGCCCCTTGGTCAATCCGGATTGCCTGTTATACCAATCGCCAAACAGGGCTTCGGTGATACCGGAGAAGATCTCTGACAATACGTCCATCATATTGACTCCAAAACAAAGACTAACTTGACTTGCGAATCTCGGGCATTATAATACCGAGGTTAGCGCTCGTGCTGGAACTGGTAGACAGGCATGGTTGAGGGCCATGTGCCGCAAGGCGTGTGGGTTCGATTCCCACCGAGCGCATGCAAAAAGAGACGGGAGCTTTCTCCCGTCTCTTTTAAATTATTCGTAATAGCTTTAATTCCCCTTGTCGAAGACCACATTGGCTGTAAATTCAATTGTGATCTCCTCCTGTTCGGTATCATTGGTTGAAAGGAAGACTTGGCGCGTGTAGAAACCAGCTACATCGCCATGCGCGGCTGAATCAAAGGTGACCCGCAGCACGGTGCTTGAACCAGGGGGGATCTGCGTCTGGTCAATCGCGGCTGTTGTGCATCCACACGATGTGGAGATGCTTTCGATCACCAGTTTGCTGGTACCCGTGTTCCTTACGGATAATTCACGCGTAACAACGTCACCAAGGGGTACGTCGCCGAAATCAAATTCGGTTACTTCAAGCGCTATGCGCGCATCCCCAGCCCCGCATCCAGCTAGAAACAACGCGGCCACAAGCAATGCTACCGGCAGGGAGCGATTCATTTTTGCGCTCATGGCGTCGTATTTACCGAAGCCTGGGTCCAGATCTCTGTTTGCGGTCTGGCTGGGTCGTTGCTTTCAATGATGACTCCTCTACGCACCAGTTGCCCGCGCACGTCATGCGCACCGGCATCGAAGGTCACGGTCACGATGATCGTCTTACCGGGTGGAATTACCGTCCCAGTAAAATCAGCTGTGGTGCATTCGCAGGTGGTGTATGCCCTGCTGATGGTTAGCGGGGCTTCGCCTCCATTGGTGATCACGAATTCGTGCTGGACAACCTCACTGTAGCCAACCTTCTTGAAATCAAAGAACTGCTCGGAAAATACAATTTTGGGTTGAGGGTCGTCCGCTGGCAGAAATGCAATCGATAAGAGGTCTGACCCCGTCATCTCGTGTACTGCCTGGATCGGTTGGTCGTATACCACCTGGCTAGCATCGGAATCGACGCGATGGTCTGCTGGTTGGCTGGCGGCCACGCTGCTCCAAATGGCAGAAACCAGGATCACGAATAGTAATGCAGAACTGCCCAGCCATATCAGCCTGGAGCGGCGCTTGTGGCGCTCAGCTCGCTGGTGGATAATTTCACGCTGTTTTTTTCGAGACGAGATCATTTTTCACCTTCCTCAATTTTCTTAATTTACACAAGCCAAAACAGGATCATTGCACCTAGACCCACCATGATCAACCCATACCAGAGCCTGATTTTGGACGAATGGGCACGTTCCCATTGAGCCCAGGCCTTGGCGGAAGCCCGGTTTCCGATCGCTAGAAGGATTAGGATCAGAGGGAGCACGAACAAGACGTTATATAAAATCAGGTAAGCAATACCCCAGGCTGCAGTGGTTTGCGCATTGAGCAAAGTCAGGATGGACACATAAATCCCGCCTGAGCAGGGGAACGTGCACAGCCCCACCAGGAAGCCTGCCACGACGGTGGCTGGCAGTGACGCTTGCCCGATCAATTGGTGAGTGCGGTGGTGAGCCCATTCTGGCATATGCAACTTGATCGGGAAGCATGGAAAAAAATACTCGATTAGGTTCACGACGCCCAACAAAATCAGGATCCAGGTGCCGATCCTGGCCACGAAATGTGGTTCTGTCGAGAATTGAATGGCGCGCAGTAGGCCCAGGCCGATAGCGAAATAGACCAGGAAGATCATACCGATATACACCAGGCCCAATTGCCAGATTCGTTTGTGCGATTGGCGCATGGTAAAGAGGAACGCGATCAACAACAGGATCACGGCAAAGGCGCACGGGTTCACCGAGTCCACCAAGCCGGTCACAATAACAGTCGGCAGTAATTTAGCCAGGTTGGCCTGCCCGATGGGCAGCGGCCCGGCGCCTTCGATTGCCTGGGCCAATGAGTTTTCGATAGGTGTGTGTATTGGGAAAGTCAGCACTTCGCCGGCCCAAGCCCAGAGGCGATATTCGGTCGCCTCGCCATGCATTTCCGGTTGCCAGATGACCAGCTGGTTGGGTATTCTTTCCAACTCGAGCAGATCAGACAGCAACTCGGAAGGCACGTGCCCGAGCACCAGTAGAGTACCTGTTTTTGTGGGAACGAATGCATACAACGAATCTGCGATCGAGCGCGGCAGGCCAACTTCATCAGCCAGGTCCAGCAAGTGTGTGCGATGCTCTGGGATGGTGTAGTCATGAATGGCAAATTCGGCGGCTAGGCCATAAGCCTGTAAGTTGGGTATCAGCACATCTTGCACATAGGGCCAACAATCGGCACACCCAGCGCTGAAGAAGATCTGGGTGCTTTCACCAGTTTGATCCTCGCTGACAGCTTGCCGGGGTTGGGTGTTCGCCACCCAAACCAAGAAGAAGACAACCAATAACCCAAGCAGCCAGCTAGTGTTGGCCCAAAGGAAGGTCGAGATCTTTTTAAATTCAGGAATTGGTTTGCACCATGTGGTTCCTCTTTGGCAGACTGAAGGAACTCTAAACGCTTAAAGCATTGCTTAAGAGTGGCAGATGTCCCGCCTTAGATGATGCATATGACCCCCTGCCAGGGGGGAGGGCTACCGGTTTTATTGGCTTTGACTTTGCTCTATAATCTTTATATGCAAAAAATTGTCTCACTGAAAAAGATGCGCGACATTGAACGAGCCGCCGACACCAGTGGGTTGACATATGACCAGATGATGGAAAACGCTGGGCGCTCGCTAGCCTGCGCTATCTTTGCGCATAGCCTCAAGGGAATGAAGTTTGCATTGGCAATCGTTGGGCCGGGTAATAACGGTGGCGACGCGCTGGTGGCTTCGGGTTTGCTGGCCAAGGCGGGTTGGAAATCTGCGGCTTTTTTAGTTGGCAAGCGAAAGAAATCTGATAGATTGGTAAAAAAAGCGGGCAAAGCCGGGGTTAAGTTTTTGTCCAGCCAAAAGACCTTCAAGAGTGCCCTTTTAAGATGCGACCTGTTGCTGGACGGTTTGCTCGGCACTGGCATTCAACTACCCCTACGCGATCCGTTTAGCGATGTTTTGGCACATGTCGGCGAAACCATCGCACAGCGCGCTGTGCCGCCCTTTGTCGTAGCTGTAGATTGTCCCTCTGGCATGGATTGTGACAGCGGAGCCCTTGCTCCTGAGACTATCAAGGCCGACCTTTCAGTGACTCTGGCAGCTGTGAAGCTTGGCATGCTAACTTTGCCAGCCTATGCATATTTAGGGAAGCTGGAGGTAGGCGAGATTGGCCTGCCGGACGACCTGCCCGCATGGGTTGCCATTCATCGCCTTGTCATTGATGAAGACCTGGCTAGGCGCGCTTTGCCTTCCCGCCCCCTGGAAGCCCACAAAGGCACTTTTGGCACCGCTCTCATCGTGGCTGGCTCGCAGCGTTTCCCCGGAGCGGCATTACTCGCTGGCGAGGCTGCCTACCGTTCTGGCGCCGGTCTGGTCACTCTGGCTGTCCCCGAAGTCGTGCAGCCAGCCATAGCTGGACATCTAAGTGAAGCCACCTGGTTGCCATTACCACATGAAGGGGGCTGGATTTCTGCAGCTGGAGCCGATCTAGTTTCCCAAAATCTTGAACGGGTTACAGCCATGCTGTTGGGTCCGGGATTTGGGCAGGAGTCCACTTCGAAAAAGTTCTTAGACCAATTGCTGGGAGCGAAGTTACCACCGCTGGTCGTGGATGCAGACGGGCTCAAGTTGCTGGCTAGACTTCAAGGCTGGCAGGAGCGGTTGCCTGATGACAGCGTGCTTACGCCGCATCCCGGCGAGATGTCCGTCCTAACCGGGCTCTTGCTAGATGATATCCAGGCGAAGCGCATCGAGATGGCGGAAAGGTATGCGCAGGCATGGAAGCAGATCGTAGTCTTGAAAGGCGCGTTCACTGTTGTTGCCGCGCCGGACGGTCGCTGTGCGGTCTTACCGCTGGCTACACCTGCCTTGGCCCGTGCTGGCACTGGGGACGTGCTGGCAGGCCTGATTACCGGGCTACGCGCTCAGGGCATGCCGGCCTTTGAGGCAGCTTGCTCGGCCGTGTGGCTGCATGGGCAGGCTGGATTGCAAGCCGCTGCTCGGCTTGGCGGTACAGCCGGGGTCTTGGCCCGAGACCTGATCTCGGAGTTACCCGCTTTGATCGCCAGGTAACAAAAAATGGACTGGCTTAGCCAGTCCATTTTTATTAACTCTTTTTCTTGCTGGTAGCTTCGCCGCCATCGGCGCTGCGACCGCCTTTAGGCGTCTTGGCCGCTTCAACAGCCGCCTCACCCCGCAGGCGCAGGTCCTCCACCGCAGCTTCGCCGCGGTTCACCAGTTGTTCAGCCCTGCCTCGCAGCTCAGCAGTCTGCTCGCGGGCTAGCTTGGTCAGCTCGTTCGCCTTGGCGCGGGCTTCAGCCGCGGCTTTCTCCAGCGCATCCGACCCCATATCACGCAGCTCGATGCTGCGCTCGCGGATCAGCTTGCGAGTTTCTTCGCCGGATTGCGGCGCCATCAGCAAAGCCACTGCCGCGCCGATGATGCCACCCATCAACAACCCGGACAAGAAAGAGCCAAAATCACCATCAGTTCGTTCAGACATATCCATTCTCCTTTTCTATTAGTTATATCCTATTTGCGGCCCCAAAACTTCAGCAAGTCCAAAGCACGCCGAAAACCGGCGATGCCAGCACTGGCACTAACGATAGGTGCAACCAGTTTATCACTTATAAAACGGCTGGTGCCGCGCATTGTTTTGGCCGCCTCACTGGCAGAATCCAAAATAGGGCGCACTTCGTTGTTGAGCATGTTGATTAAGCGGGCTAGTTGCACCAAAAGCAATATCAAGGCCAGACCAATGATCATGAATTCGAAAGCTACCAGGATGATGAATATATCCCGTATGCCTTCCGTTGGAGCGTCTGGTTGCAGCAAGTACAGGATCGCGGCTCCCAACCCGACCAGGAGCGCAAGCCCCAGGATCACAAACACGATGGTTAAGCCGCGCGAACCGGGCCTGGAGGTTTGCTCGATAGGGTCTTTGTTAGTCATGCAATAACCTTTGGAGTCGATTATACCAAGCAGGCAAGTCTCTTAAAACCTCCATCAATAATACGTTGTACTGTGGATTATGTTATTCCCGATGCCACGCGCCGATGAGGTCTTTCATCTGCTGCAAGGATGCCGAATTGCCCGATACAGTGCGCATGGTACCTGGCGATGCTTCCAGCAACCCGCAGGCCGCATCGATGCAATAACGGTATTCCAGCGGGTCCGCGAAATTGGTGGGGCTGTATAACTTGTAAGCCCAGTGCCCTTCGCCCAGCGGCCACATGGGCAGCGGTGTGCTCCATTCGCCCAGATTGAATTGGATATAAGCCAATAAATTATCCGCTGGCGCATTCAACTCGAACCAAATAGGAGCGCTAGAGCCCGCTTCCCAGGCCGCGATCTGGTCCTCGATCTCTATTTCCTGCGTACCGGCTGGAATGAGCAGTTGCCGCACATGGAAATCTCCATCCGACACATGCTCGGCGTTCCATAGCCCATCCCCGAGCGAATATTTGTAGCGAATGTCCACTCCGGTAGGGAGTTGCATAGTCACCGTATAGCGGCCATCCGCTTGCAACGATAGCAATGGTCGGGCAGCAAGGGCATTTATGTCCCCGATCATGAAAACTGGCGTGCTGGATGTGTGTTCCTGCGGGGGCGTCACCCAAAAGGTGACCAGGGCGCTCTCTGTGGGATTTAATTGGATGTTTGCGGGAGTCTCGCTGCCAGCTGCCACCAGAGCCCCTTGCTGAAAAGGCAGGTGGTTGCCCGAAGGGGAGTAGACCAGGATATTGTGAAGGCCCTGGGGCAAACCCGTCACCAGGAAACGACCTTCACCATTCGTGCGCGCATGCAAGCCGGCGGCCACCACAATCTGATTGGATATCGGCTGGCCGCTTTCAGCATCTGTCACAGTTCCGCTTACTTGGCCTGTGGCTAATTCATCAGGCTGGTCTGCCCAGGCAGCCACCATGTCATAGGCCACATGCCCAGGGCCGTCTACCAAATAGGCTCGGTAACTGATTCGGCTGCCATCCGCGCTTGCTTCGTTCACGAAACCGGTAGTTGCCTGGCGTGTATAACGATACTTCACCAGGGTTCCTGTCGGCACGGACAGTATGATCGAAGCGCTATGCTCACCGCTGGATGTCAGGTCCAGTGCTTGGCGGTTGAATTCCAGGCCGGTTACTTCATCCAGCAGTGTGAAATACACAGTCTCACCAGATGGGGAAGATGGCGGGAGCAAGGCGTTAAATGTCATTTGAACACTGGCCGGGAGTTCTACTGAAGTTAACACGGGGTTTTGTGCGCTGGTACAAGCTGCTAAAACCAATGCCAACCATAAAAACGGTGCGAAATTCTTCATCTGGAAGCTCTCCTGGTACGCTGTCGATTTCCAAGGGCGGCGGTCGCTACGCTGAGGAAGTATAAAATGGTGAGCGGCACCCATACCAGTAACATATTAAGCGGGTCCACCGTGGGTGTGATAGCCGCGGCTAATATGGCAAGTACCACCAGGGCGATCCGCCAATTTTGCCCTAACCAGCGGCTTGGGAGCAAGCCCATGGCGGCTAGGACATAGGACACCAGCGGAAACTCGAATGCCAGACCAACCCAAAACATAAGCCCGGTAGCAAAACCTACATAGGAAGAGGGCCGCACTGAGGTTGGTATTTCTACGAAGTTCAACAGGAATTCAACGGCTGGCGGGAGTAAATAATAATAAGTGAAGAGCATTCCCGCGAGAAAGAAAATGAAAACTAGCGGGATGGAAACTAAACCGATGATCCTGGCTCGTCGCGAAAGCCCCGGAGCGATAAAGAGAAGAAGTTCCAGGGCAATATAGGGGAGGGTGAGAGCGAAGCTGCCCAGCAGGGTCACGCGCATCACGACCCCGATCGGCTCGGTCACATCCACCGCCCGTAAGGCTTGCAAGCCGCCGACCGGCGCCGCCAGCCAATCTAGCAGTGTCCCGGAGAATTCGAACATCACCACCGCCACCAGGATCAGCGCCAACGTGGCGCGCAGCAGATGGGCTCGCAGGGCGGCCAGGTGTTGGAGCACTTCGCTGGGGTGGGAGATGGCTTTCTGCACAGTTTCACCCAGCGGTGTATCCTCGGGTTCATCGGCGAAGAAGCGCAGCGGTGCAGCAAATATCTTGCGCAATAAACGCCTTGCAAAACGAAAAGGCGCGCGGAGTAAGTGCCAGATCCTACTTAGCAGCCTACGCATTAACTATCCTCGCGGCTAGGGTCTATATTAGGCAGCTCTTCTTTTTTTTCAGGTTTGGTCTTTTGCGAAAGAGGTTCGGGCGTTCGAGTCCAGGAGCGCAGCTGATGGTCCAAATCCTTGAGGGCGGTCTTTTGTTCTTTTAATTCCTTGCTCAATTCGAGTTGGGTCTCTTTTAGTTCGTCGATGCCTGCTTCGCGCGCCAGGGTTTCCGGCAGCTCCCGAAGTTGTTTCCCGGCGTCTTGCACCACACGCCAAGTATCAGACTTGCGCAGCTTGCGTAAAGCCCGCCCGAAAGTGCCACCGATCTTTACCAGATCCTGCGGGCCCATCACCAGGAAAATGATAAGCAGGATTGCAATTACTTCGGTAATGCCGATGCCAAGGAAATCCATGGCTACTTCTCTTCGTGGATGGTTTCGATGTGCGGCGCCAGCGCCCGGCTGATCTCCTGCCGCCGGTCTGCCAGGCTACCCAGCACGCCGTTTACGAAGCGAGAAGAACTATCCGACCCGTAGCGCTTAGCCAGCTCCACCGCTTCGTTAATGGCTACCTTGACCGGGGTTTCACCGTTTACCGCGAACTCCCAGACTGCCATGCGGATCAGGTTTCGGTCGATCACCGAAACTTGCTCGATTGGCCATTCGGGTGCGTGTTCGGCGATATAAGCGTCCAGCGCTTTGCGTAGGGGGAGCACGCCGCGCACCAGCCGGCTGGCGAATTCAGCCAGGTCTGTTTCGAGATCGCGTTCCTTCAGACGCAGAGATAGGACGGTCTCAATCGGGTGTTCAGTGAGGTCTATTTCGTAGAGCGCCTGGAGCGCCAGGCTGCGCGCCCGGGTGCGCGGTTTCATCTTAGACGGCGGGTGGATAGTAAATGTCGTCGATGTGGACGTTGATGCGCCCGGCTGCCATACCCAGCATTTCGGAAATGGCGCGCGCCACCGCGCTTTGCACTTCGTGGCTCACCAGGCGCAGGTTCGTGTCGCTGTCCAGCACCAAGTAAAGGTCAATGTCAACGACGCCATCATGGAGTTGGATCTGAACGCCCTGGTCTGTGCTGCGGCCATGGCGGCGTGGGCTGGTATCGTGCACACCCGCCACCTGCAAGGCTGTAAGCCTTGCGATGGAATGCAGGACTTCGGGGGAAACGGTGGTGGTATCGGGATTACGCATTTTGTTTGTTAAGTTGCCTTATTACCGTGCGAAGCTTTGAAAAACGTTTCGAATTAATTTGTCCAACTCATTAGAACATCGCCATGCCGCCATCCACTGCTAATACCTGGCCGGTAATGTAGGCGGCTTCTTCCGAGGCCAGGAAGGCGACCGCGTAGGCGATCTCTTCCGCTGTTCCTTTGCGGCCGAGGGGGATCATCTTGATGAACGCGTCCCGCATCTCTTCCGGTACGCCTGCCCAGATCTCGGTATCAACATAACCAGCCGCGATCGCATTCACGGTGATATTGCGCCCGGCTACTTCGCGAGCGAGCGCTTTGGTGAAGCCGATCTGCCCGGCCTTGGAAGCCGAATAGTTGGTCTGGCCGGCATTACCAATCTGGCCGGAAACGGAGGTGATGTTGATGATGCGCCCGTTGCGGGCTTTCATCATGTGGCGCACAGCGGCCTTGGAGCAGTTGAAAGTGCCTTTGAGGTTGGTGTCGATCACCGTATCCCACGATTCTTCAGACATCATCATGATGAGCATGTCGCGGGTAATACCAGCGTTGTTCACCAGGATATCCAGGCCTCCGAATTTTTCAATGGCAGCCTTGATCAGGCTTTGCGCCTCGTCCACTTTAGCCACATCGCCGGGCAGCGCAGCTGCCTTGCTGCCTGCGTTCACGATCTGCAGCACCACTTCCTGCGCCGCGATGGCGTTGGTGTTGTAGTTCACCAGAACGTTGGCCCCACGGGCGCCCAGCTCCAGGGCGATGGCTCGGCCGATGCCGCGCGAGCCGCCGGTGACAATGGCTGATTTATTGGCAAGCGGGGCGGAGGTGGAAGGCATAGTAAGGTTCGTCGCAGATTATACCAAGGCCGCAATAATGTCATTGCGAGCGAAGCGAAGCAATCTTTATCACTCTCTGGGCTTGCATCGTCGGTCAGTTAGCCCCTTTTTGGAAATTACGAAAGTCTACTTCAGGTTGAATTTATCGAAATCCGCGGGTTCACCTAAGTGTATTCCCTCAGCCTCGGAATCGATGCGCTTAAGCAGCCCGGTGAGCACGCTGCCGCTGCCCAACTCGATGAAGGTTGTGATACCCGCCTGCCGCATGGCCTGGATCGTATCCGTCCAGCGCACGCGGCGGGTGAGCTGGCCTTGCAGATCAGCCCCCAGATCCACTTCGTCTTTGATCGGCATGGCGTCTACATTTCCCACCAGCGGAATCTCGGCGTCTTTGATCGGCGCCAAGACCACGGCGTGATAGAACTCTTCTTGCGCGCTGGTCATCAAGGGAGAGTGCGCTGCGATGCTCACCGCCAGAGGCAGCGCTCGCTTGGCGCCGGCTGCTTTCGCGCCATCGATAGCACGCTCCACTGCAGCCTTGTGCCCGGAAATTACCACCTGGCCCGGACAGTTATCGTTGGCTACTTGCACCACTTCGTCCGCTGTGCTGGCTTCGGCGCACACCGCATCCAGCGCGGGGATGTCCAACCCAAGGATGGCAGCCATGCTGCCCGGGTTCTGCTCACCGGCTTGCTTCATTAACTCGCCGCGGCGGCGCACTAGCCTCAACGCCGAGTGGTACGCCAGCGCCCCAGCGGCCACCAGAGCGCTCAGTTCTCCCATGCTGTGGCCGGCTACGAAGGCGGGTGTGAAATCCGGATGCAGCTTTTCAAACACTTTCAACGCGGCTACAGAATGAACCATCAGTGCGGGCTGGGTGTTGACCGTGTCATTGAGTTCAGCTTCAGGACCCTCCCAGCACAACTTTGAGATCGGGAAGCCGAGGATTTCGTCGGCTTCTGCGAAGATGGCGCGGGCTTCTGGGTAGGCAGCAGAAAGCTCTTTACCCATGCCTATTTTTTGCGAACCTTGGCCGGGGAAGAGGAAGGCGGTTGAGGTGGGGTCGGGAAAAGTCATGACCTTATTTTAGACGAAACCCTTGTAAAAGTCATTCGCTCATTTGTCTTCCTAGGGGCGTAAAGCGCGACAAGTAATCCGTGTGTAAAAATATTTTGTTTCATAAAAAAATAGAGCCTTCTCCTTAGAAGGCTCTCGCTAGCATTTTTTCGTGGGACTTAGGATGTCTTTATTCTTTCGCCATTTGAACCACTTCGCGGCCTTTGTAGAAACCGCAGTTGGGGCAAACCGTGTGGGGTAGGCGCATCTCGCCGCAATTGGAGCAGGTGACCGTGTTGCGCGCTACCAGCGCGTCATGAGCTCGGCGGCGATCACGGCGGCCTTTGGAAGTCTTGCGCTTCGGAAGTGGTGTCATGCTGTTCTTACCTTTCGGTCATTATACCCAAGAAAAAACCTGCTCGGTGGGCAGGCTGGAGGATTATACAAGGCGGCCAGGTGGCTGTCAAGAACTTGTATTGGTTCAGGACATATGAGACAATTTCGGGATCAGCTGAGGGTAGTGGGTAGCAATATACTCCGCTGGGGTTAGGCCG
>JBBDXQ010000066.1:0-25342 GCA_040902265.1 Anaerolineales bacterium | reverse complement strand
ACACAATCAATCTGTTTCTAAAACCTGTTCAGGAAGAAGCCTAGTTATACACATAGCCTCCCAGTCCATACAGAGTGTTAGGGACAAACATCCTATAGTTTCTATTACAATTTTGTCTGACAATACCCTATAGGGTTCCCTTATACTGAAGCAGGTCTACCTATCGCCATGAAAAACCTGTTCCGCAGTGAGTGGGCCTCCCGCATCTTTGACGGCTTCCTGCCGGTCTTTGCGGCCCTGGCTGCCTTGATCGTTGGCGCTGTGATGCTTTGGCTGCTCAAGGCAAACCCCTTCCAGGCTTATCAAGCTTTGTGGGCTGGCGCTTTTGGCAGCAGCAACGCAGTCGCAGAAACCCTGGTCAAAGCCACTCCGCTTCTGTTGGTAGCCCTCGGCATCTGTATCGCCTTCCGCGGCGACGTCATCAATATCGGCGGAGAAGGACAAATGATCATCGGCGGCATCATGGCCACCTGGGTCGGCTTGGCCTTCACCGATTGGCCCGGCTGGGTGGTCATTTCACTTGCCATGTTGGCTGGCTTTTTGGGCGGCGCCGTATGGGGCGGCATTCCCGGCCTGCTCAAAGCCTATTTCAACGTCAACGAGATCCTCAGCACTGTGATGATGAATTCGATCGCGGTCTACATCATGAACTTCCTATTGCGCGGCCCGATGATCGATCCCTCCCAAGCTGATCTGGCCTCCAAGATCCCGCAGACTGCTCGGCTCCTCGAAGAATTCCGACTGCCGCGCCTGGCGCCTACTCGCCTTCACTTGGGCATCCTCATCGCAGTTGCACTCGCCTTCCTCGTCTACATTGTGCTTTGGCGCACCACGCTGGGTTACCGTATTCGTGCCGTGGGGCAGAACCCGCACGCCTCCCGGTATGGCGGTATTAAAGTGAAACGCTATGTTGTCATGGCGTTGCTGCTTAGTGGCGCCTTCGCAGGATTGGCCGGCGCCACGCAGGTCTTCGGCGTCAACTATCGCATGATCACGGATGGTTCCGCCTCTGGCTTCACTGGTGCGGCCGGCTTTAACGGCATAGTCGCCGCTCTGTTTGGCCAGTTGCATCCGATCCTGTCCATCCCGGCTTCCATCCTGTTCGGTGCGCTCCTGGTTGGCGCCAACAGTATGCAGCGTGTGGTGCAGGTGCCGGCCGCATTGATCACCGTGCTTAACGGTCTTGTGGTTGTTTTTGTGGTCAGTAGCGAGATCTGGCGTCGCCGGCGCCAACGCCGTCGCCTGGCTGCTGCCAGCGCCGACCCTGACGCGCCGCCTGGTTCAAACGGCGCTAACCCGAAAACAGCCCCGGTGGGCACATGATCGAAGACCTGTTCTCCGTAACAGTCCTGGTTGGCATCCTGGCCTCCGGCATCCGCCTGGCCACGCCGTATTTATACGCCGCCATCGGGGAGACCTTCGGCCAGCGCAGCGGCGTGCTCAACCTGGGGGTTGAAGGGCAAATGCTGCTGGGCGCTTTCGCCGCCTTCTACGTAGCCTTCACCACGGGCAATTTGTGGTTAGGTGTGCTGGCGGCCCTGATGGTCGGCGCGCTGATGGGCCTGGCCATGGCTTTCGTCACCGTGCATTTGCATGCGCAACAAGGTATCAGCGGCATCGGCTTCTATTTATTCGGTTTGGGTCTCAGCGACCTGCTTTTCCAAAAAATGCTGGGCACAGTCGAAACGGTGAACGGCTTTTCCCGCATTCATATCCCGGTGCTCAGCGATATTCCCATCATCGGCGAAATTTTCTTTACTCAAAATGTGCTGGTCTACCTGGCCTTTGCCCTGGTGCCCATTGCCTGGTTCGTATTACATAAGACCACCCTGGGGCTCAAGATCCGCGCCGTGGGGGAGAATCCGGATGCGGCCGATTCGCTGGGGGTCAGCGTTGTGCGGGTGCGATACTTTACGGTAATTCTCGGCGGTTCCCTGGCCGGCCTGGCCGGTGCATCCATGTCGATCGGCCTGCTGAATGTTTTCCAACAGAATATGACCAGCGGACTTGGTTTTATCGCGGTAGCCCTGGTCTATTTCGGCGCCTGGTCTCCATGGGGTGTAATGGCCGGCGCATTATTGTTCAGCTTGGTGAATTCCCTGCAATTATGGATACAGGTGTTGGGCATCCCCATCCCCTCGGATATCGCCGTGATGATGCCTTATGTGCTCACCATCCTTGTGTTGGTGGTCACTGTCAAACGAGTGCGCGCGCCATCGGCTTTGACCAGGCCGTTTGAACGAGAATCATAATGAATGATTCAATTCACCACGTGAGTGAAGGAGGTGGACCAGGTTAGTGCGGAAACACGGATCGCTAAGTTCGACACGAATCTCTATCCAATAAGGAGAAGATAATGAAGAAATTTGGAATGTTTTTTGCCTTGGTCCTTTCCCTGTCGCTGGTCTTGGGCGCATGCGCTCCCGCGGCAGTCGAAGAGCAGGGCACGTTCCGCGTGGCGGTGGTAATGCCCAGCGCCATCAACGACCTGGCCTTTAGCCAGAGCATGTACGATGCTTTACTGCGAGTCCAGGCAGACATGGGCGGTCCAGAAGCCTTTGAGATCGTCTATTCTGAGAACAGTTTCGTTGTGGATGATGCAGCTGCAGCCATTCGCGATTACGCAACGCAGGGATTTGACCTGGTGATCGCTCACGGCTCGCAATACGGCTCCTCCCTCCAGGAAATTGCCCCTGATTTCCCGGAAACCAGCTTTGCCTGGGGCACAACCCTGGACACTTTTGGCCAGCCGAACATCTTTGCTTATGAAGCGGCTTCCCATGAAGGTGGCTATGTTAATGGCGTGCTGGCTGCCACCCTCTCCTCCAGCAAAACCATCGGCGTGATCGGCCCCATCGAAACCGGCGATGCCAAGCTGTACGTGGACGGGTTCCGCGCTGGTGTTCTGGCAACTGACCCCTCTTTTACCGTCTCGGTCACCTACACCGGCTCGTTTTCAGACACCGCTCTGGCTTCTGAAGCCGCCACTACCCATATTGCAGCAGGCGCTGATGTGTTGACTGGCACTGCCCAAATGGTTGTGGGCGCTATCGGCCAGGCCGAAGAGAATGACGTCCTCTGGTTTGGCACACAGTCTAACCAGACCTCCCTGGCTCCCACCGTCGTGGTTGCCAGCCAGGTGTATCACTGGGAGGTACTACTCACCCAGATGATCGCCTCCATCAATGCCGGCACCCTGGGTGGCGAGTCCTTCGTTATCAACCTTGAAAATGGTGGCGAAGTCATCGAATACAACTCCGCCTATGCCCTTTCCGCTGAAGCCCAGGCTCTGGCGGACGAGACTATCGACGGGATCATTGACGGATCCATCACCATCACTCTGCCGTAAAGGTAGGGCTAGGGTCAAAGACCTGACAGGTCTCCGCAAGGCGGCCTGTCAGGTCACCAAGCATTGCCATGGAAAGAAATGATGAGCGAAACACTCGAACTGCGCAATCGGATTGACACCCTGGAGATGAAAGGGATCAGTAAACGATTCCCCGGCGTATTAGCCAACGACCGGGTGTATTTCGATGTGCACTCCGGCGAGGTACATGCTCTCCTGGGCGAGAACGGGGCTGGAAAGAGCACCCTGATGAAGGTGCTCTATGGCATGTACCACCCTGACGAAGGGCAGGTCCTGCTAAATCGCGAACCAGTCACTATCAGCTCACCAACCAATGCCATCGACCTGGGCATCGGTATGATCCACCAACATTTCATGCTGGTGCCGACCCTTACCGTTGCAGAGAATGTCGCCTTGGGTGTGCCCTCCAAACGCGGGCCGCTAACCGACCTGGTGGCAGTTTCCAAGCGCATCGTGGAACTTGCCGGTGTGTATGGCTTGAAGATCGACCCGGAAGCGTATATCTGGCAATTATCAGTTGGGCAGCAGCAGCGCGTAGAAATTATTAAAGCCTTATATCGTGGGGCTGCGCTTCTTATTTTAGATGAACCCACCGCAGTGCTAACACCACAAGAGGTCGAAGAGCTTTTTGTCATCATGCGCCAAATGGTCACAGATGGTCACGCGCTCATCTTCATCTCCCACAAATTGCATGAAGTGGTGGAGATCAGCGATCGCGTCACTGTATTGCGAGACGGGCGCAAGATCGGCACACGCCCCACCGCCGAAACCACCAAGCGTGACCTGGCTAACTGGATGGTGGGGCGCGAGATCATTTTCTCCCCCGAGCATAAAAGCGTGGTTACCGGCGAAGTGCGCGTAGAATTGAAGGACGCTTGCTGCGGCAGCGATCGTGGCACACCTGGATTGCGCAACGTCAGCTTGAAGGTGCACTCGGGGGAGGTGCTCGGCATTGCCGGCGTCTCTGGCAACGGGCAGCGTGAGCTGGCCGAAGTCATCACAGGATTGAGAGACACTAGCCAAGGTCAGATCCTTCTGGAAGGGCAGGATGTGACAGGCTTTCCACCCGATGAACTGACCGAACGCATGCTGTCCTACATTCCCGAGGAACGCATGCGCGATGGCATGATCAAAGAATTCACCGTGTCAGAAAACTTTATCCTGCGCGAGCATCATAAGCCGCCTTTCTCCCGCAATGGTTTTTTAAACCTGGGAAATATTTCCCAGAACGCTGATAAATTGATCAACCTTTTTCAGGTGAAGACTCCCTCGCGCGAAACCCCGGCCAAGAGCCTTTCCGGCGGCAATATCCAAAAAATGGTACTAGCCCGCGAGCTGGCCCGCCAGCCGCGGGCCATTATTGCCGCCCAGCCGACCCGCGGCCTTGATATCGGCGCCACAGAGTACGTGCGCGCGCTGCTCCTGGAACAGCGTGTAGCGGGTGCCGCCATCCTGCTTATTTCTGAAGATCTGGATGAGATCCTGGCCCTCTCAGATCGCATTGCTGTTCTTTATGAAGGCCAGATCATGGATATCCTGCCACGGGCTGAAGCCACAGTCGAAAAGCTGGGCTTGCTGATGGCAGGAGTGCACGCGGAGGAAGCCGGCAGTCGTAAGCAGTAAGGAGTACAATCTAGTTCCATTGGTTCGGTGGTCGCTGCAGTGAAATCTTCAGCGGCGTTGGGTACCGCAGAAAACTGCGAGTAACCCCCTCGAAAAGTGCCGCCGTCCTTGAAAGAGGTCGACCCACCATGAACCTATGGCAGCAGTATCTCAGTCCACGTTCCATATCTGAAGCCATCCAGGCGCTACAATCCGCGCCGGGAGCGGCGCTTCCGATTGCCGGTGGCACAGACCTGCTGCTGGACCTGCAGCAAGGCCGCCATTCCCCAGTTCATACACTAATTGATTTGACCACCATCCCCGAGTTGAACGCACTCGAGGTGAGGCAAAACAACTTATTTATCGGCGCAGCTGTTTCGCTGAACCGCATCGCACGTCACCGCCTTGTTGGGCAGCATGCCCAGGCGCTGGTGGAGGCCTGCGACCTGGTTGGCGGCCCACAGGTGCGTAACGTAGCCACTCTGGGTGGAAATGTAGCCCATGCACTGCCCGCTGCAGATGGCACTATCGCCTTGCTGGCCTTGGACGCGCAGGCTGAGATCGCAGACAGCTCCGGGCTGCGCAGCGTATCCCTCAGCAGCTTGTTCCTTGGGCCGGGCAAATCCACGCTTAGGCGTGGAGAAGAATTATTGGTTGGATTTACAGTGCCTTTGATGGAGCCACTCCAAGGCTCGTGCTTCAAGCGCATTATGCGCCCGCAAGGGGTAGCTTTACCCATCATCAACCTGGCTATCTGCATATCTCGTCAGCACGAAACCATATCCGACCTGCGCATAGCCGTTGGGCCAGGGGCAGCTATCCCGTGGCGCGCCAAGGATGCAGAGCAGGTATTGCTCACAAAAACGTACGATCAAACTGCGATCGAGGCCGGGCTGGCGGCTGTGCTAGCCCACGTCGGTTTTCGGTCCAGCCCTCTGCGGGCCAGCGCGGAATATCGCAGACACCTGGTGGGTGCTTTGTTCAAGGATACTCTCGCAACCGCATGGAAACGGACACGCTGATATGGCCAACAAATTTTCGCTGACAGTAAATGGAAAATCCCACTCCTTGTTCGCCCTAGCGGGAGAGACCCTGGCAGAGTTGCTGCGTAACCGGCTGCGATTAACTGGGACCAAGATCGGCTGCGAAGAATCCGAGTGCGGCGCCTGCACCGTCCTGGTGGATGGCGACCCGGTGCTGTCCTGCATGTACCCGGCCCAACGCGCCGCTGGGAAAACGGTGCTATCCATTGAGGGTCTGGCCCAAGAATTTACCCCAGTGGGGGAAAATGGCCATGGGCCAAAACCGAATGAAGCCCAGCGGCTTCACCCTTTGCAGCAAGCCTTCGTTGACCACGGCGCGGTGCAATGCGGCTTCTGTATACCCGGCCAGATCATGACCGCCCACGCCTTATTGGCGCTCAACCCAGACCCAACCAGTGAGGATCTGCGCATAGCGCTCAAAGACACTTTGTGCCGTTGCGGCGGCTACCCCAGTATCGAGTCGGCTATCCTGGCTGCAGGCCGTGCAATGCGTACCGGAGAGCCTATCCAAGCGCCGCTCATTGCGGAATCAGCTAATCCCCATTCTATAGTGGGGCACATCCAGGAACGTCCGGATGCTGTTGAAAAAGTCGACGGCTCAGCTATTTACACGGATGACCTCGAGTTTGAAGGCATGCTATTCGCCAAGGTTCGCCGCGCTGGAGTGCCACACGCCATTTTAAAAAGCCTCGATATTTCAAAAGCCCTGGCACTCCCCGGAGTTTTATCCATATTGACCTCCACTGATATCCCCGGCGAGCATAATCACGGCTTGGTGTATCCCGATTGGCCGGTCATGATCGGAGTTGGCGAGCGCATACGCTATGTAGGCGATGCACTAGCCATTCTGGCAGCGGAAACCGAAGAGCTGGCCGAAAGAGCCGCAGTTCTGATCGAGGCCGAGTTTGACCTGCAGCCGGTGATCAGCGGACCGGTGCAAGCCCGCCAGGAAGGCGTGCCGCAGATCCACGAGAAAGGCAACTTGCTCAAGCACATTAAAGTGCGCAAAGGCGATATCGAGCAAGGGTTTGCCGAGTCACAAGTGATCCTTGAACACACCTTCCATACACCTATCACGGAACATGCCTTCCTTGAGCCTGAGTGCAGCATTGCCGTGCCTACCGCGGATGAACGCATGGAGATCTACGTTGGGTCGCAAATCCCTTACCAGGACCGCGCCCAAGTGGCTCGCGTACTGGGCTGGCCTGAAAAGCGCGTGCGCATTGTCGGGCAATTGATGGGTGGCGGGTTCGGAGGCAAGGAAGATATTGCCGGGCAGATCCATGCCGCCATGCTGGCCCAGGCCACCGGGCGTCCAGTAAAACTACTCTTCGACAGGCATGAAAGCATGCTGGTGCATCCCAAGCGCCATGCCACTCAGATCCGCATTAAGCTTGGCGCTAGGAACGATGGCCGCCTGGTTGCCATGGAAACCGAACTCTACGGGGATACCGGAGCCTATGCTTCCTTGGGCGATAAAGTGATGACCCGCGCGACCACTCACTCTGCTGGACCTTACGTTGTCCCTCATGTACGCGCCGATTGTTATGCTATGTATACCAACAATCCTCCCGCCGGCGCTTTCCGCGGTTTTGGCGTCACGCAATCGGCCTTCGCAGTCGAATCGATGATGGACATGCTCGCTGAGAAATTAAACCTCGACCCGGTGGAGCTGCGGCTTAAAAACGCCTTGGATGTCGCTTCGATCACCAATACCGGGCAAACCTTGCGTGAGTCGGTTGGGCTTAAAGAGTGTGTGGAGAAGGTCAGTGGGGCAATGCATAAATTAACTCCGCATCCATTTCAACCTAAACCAGCATCATATGCTCCCCATCTGGTACGCGCCTGGGGCTTGGCGGCGGCCTACAAAAACACCGGGCTTGGCGGCGGTGCGCCTGATAAATCCGGCGCTGATTTGGAACTGTTCGAAGACGGCAGCCTGGAGATCCGCAGCTCAGCCGCGGAGCTCGGCCAGGGCCTGGTCACTGTCATGCGCATGGTCGTGGCAGAAGAGATGGCTGTGCCGCCCAGCCAGGTGCGTGTGCTGGTAATGGACACAGACCTGACCCCCGATGGCGGCCCGACGACTGCTTCCCGCCAGACCTACGTCACCGGGAACGCTGCCCGCCTGGCTGCTGTGACCCTGCGTGACGCCATTCGCGCCTCGTTCGCTGAAAAGTATGATGTGCCACCAGAGCAGATCCGCTTTGAGGCTGGTTCAGTGCGCGCTAATGGACATTCCCTGCTGCTCGCCGATGTGGCCAGGGAAATGAAAGCCATGGGCCAACAGCCGCGTGCCCTGTATGAGTACGAAGCGCCTAAAACCACTCCGCTTGGCGAAGGCGGCGATATGCACTTCGCCTTCTCTTTCGCCGCACAGGCTGCCGAAGTGGAAGTCAATACACTGACAGGCGAAGTGCGCGTGCTGCGCGTCATCGCCGCCAGCGATGTCGGCGCAGTGGTCAACCCGCTGGGATTGCAGGGTCAGGTCGAAGGGGGAGTGATGATGGGGCTCGGAAATGCCCTGACCGAAGAATTCATCATGCACGAAGGTCGCGTGGTGACCGACCACCTGGCGCGCTACCGCGTGCCGGGCATTATGCTGACCCCGGAGATCACTTCCATTGTGGTCGAACACCCCACAGCCGAAGGTCCTTACGGGGCAAAAGGAGTAGGGGAGGTAAGCAGTATCCCGACCACCCCGGCTATCACCAATGCCATTTATAACGCGGTTGGCGTACGGATCGACAAACTGCCCGTCGATCAGGAACTGATCGCCCGGGCGCTTTGGGAGCAAAAGCCACTGTAGCGGCCTCACCGCGCAGACTCCATTTCAATAAGCCATTTGTCATCCCAGTTGTTCTTCACACTGATCTTGAATCCAAGGTCAGAAATTCCTGTATACTTTTAACTTGTCCCTGCTCACTGCCAACTATGAATTGCGAACTCGCCGCCATTATCTTCTTAGTAACCCATGGCTAAGCGTCTTATCCTCGTGGCCGGCAATATCGGCGCTGGCAAGACTTCCTTGTCTGAAAAGATAGGCGAGAAACTTGGTTGGCGGACAGGCTTCGAAAACCCCGAAGAGAACCCTTATCTGGGCAAATTCTACGGAAATATGAAGGCATGGGCTTTCCACCTGCAAATCCACTTACTGGGTCAGCGCTCCGAGCAGCACCTGGCTGCCTACCGCGCCGAGCAGTCCGTCATCCTCGACCGCAGCATCTATGAGGACTACCATATCTTCGCCCGCGCGTTACACAAACTGGGGGATTTGAGCGATGAAGACCTGGCCACCTACGAGCGGGTGTACAAGATGGTCATCGAATACCTGCCCTGGCCTGACCTGCTCATCTTCCTGCGTGCCCCGGGTGATGCGTTATTGCAGCGCATCAGCATCCGCGGCCGCAAGATGGAAGCCGGCATCACCGCAGAGTATTTGCAATTGCTTGAAGGCTTTTACGACGAGTGGCTGGCTACGTTCGATCTGTGCCCAGTACTTTCCATCCCCTCCGGAGACCTGGATTTTGTCAATCGCGCCCACCATCTGGACCTTGTCATTGAGAAGATCGAAGAAAAACTCTCCGGCAAAGAGGACGTGATCTTCCCGGAAAACTGAGGACGGGGAGGGGTAACTCGCGGCGCAAGCGGCTTTTATGGCAGCCTATGCCGGCCGAGAAGGACACGCTAAGCTAAGTTAAGAGTGGGGAAACGCAAGACAGTGATTCCCGGAATTACTCATCTTCAAAATCTGCAGCAAACAAGCCCATCTGCGGAATGTCAGGCAGCGCGGATTGGTAGAGCCAGCCATCGAAGAATTCATCCAGGTCCTGCCCGCTGATCTCCTCGGCCACCGCGACAAAGTCTGCGGTCGAGGCGTTGCTATGAGCATAACGCGTGTGATAAGCACGCAAGGTATCGAAGAAAGCCTGGTCGCCGAGCTCCAAGCGCAGGGCATGCAAAGTGAGCGCTCCGCGGTAATAGACGTGATAGCCAAACAGGCTTTCGGCGCCTGGGTCACCAACCGTGAGGTCTCCGAAGTATGAGCCGTATAGCGCAAATTCTTCGTAGACAGAACGTATGTTGGTATCCATTGCCTCGCGGCCATACGCATGTTCGATCCACAGCTCGCTGGAGTACGTCGCAAAGCCCTCGTTCAGCCAAATGTCCTTCCAGGACTTCAGCCCCACGCTGTTGCCAAACCAGGAATGGGCCAGTTCGTGAGAGACAACATTTTCATCCGTGAACGAGTCGCCAAACACCGAGAGCGTGGCCGTTTCCAGGGCAAAGCTTAGGTTAAGATCGTGCACCACCACACCATACGCATCATAGGGGTAATCACCGAAGACGGTCTCAAAGAAAGCGATCATCTCAGCTTGCAAGGCAAAATCATCACGCACTGCCTGACGAACGCTTTCGCTGAAATAGTTGCGGATAGGCAACCCGCCTGGTCCCTCGCTTTCTTCCAATTCAAAATCGCCAATAGCGATAGTCACCAAATAAGGGGCAATTGGGTCGCTCATTTCCCAAATATATGTCATATCCGTCCCGGAATCGTGGACCTTGGCCAACAGCCCATTGGCTGCCACCACATAGGGCTCAGGTACACTAATTGAGAACGTATAGGTAGCTTTATCCAAAGGATGTTCGTTCACCGGAAACCATGTGGAGGAACCGGTGGGCTCCCCGGCCACCATCAAGCCGCTCCCATAATGGATCCAGCCCTCTGAAAATTCCGGCAGCAGATCTCGATCCACATCTTCGCCCGGCGTACCGGAATAGTTAATTTCGATCTGGATGGTTTGCTCATAAGCTACTGTTTGTGGCAGGTAGATCACCAGTTCGGCGCCCTGGCGTTCATACATCGCGTCCATTCCATCCACACGCAGGGCGCTGATGGAGAGGCCGACGAATTCCAAATTGAGGCTGGTGAGCCGTTGGGTGGCCAGAGCCTCGATTGTGACCGTGCCTACGATCTCATTTGATTCCAGGTCCACCGCCAGGGCAATATCGTAGTGCTGAACGTCATAACCGCCATTGCCCAGATCTTCGAAGTAGGGATCACCCAGGCCATCAGGACCCGGGAAGGGATTGACAGGTCGGTCGAAGGTGGCAGTAGGCTCCCCAGGTGCAATGGTGCGAGTTGGGATGGCAGTTGGTGTAGCAGCCATCACTCCACCAAGCTCGTTGACACTGTTGCATCCCAGTGTACCGGCCAGCAATACCAGGATGATGAGCGATTTTTTAATCATCGCCCAATAGTTTACACGGAATCAAAACCCAACGCTTTTATAATGAGGTTAATCTACGAATAGAAAGGTTCCTTATGTCCTCCAAAGCTAAAGGCACCAAAGAAGGCCCTTGGGTTTTGAAGACCCCTCCGGGTACCAGTGAATATAGTATGTACAAAGATGACGGCGTCGAGCCACCTGTGATCGTATGCCAGGTCGGTTCGACAAAGCTGGGTTATTTGTGGCAAGCTGTGGACGACTTACACGCCATGCTGAAAAAACACGATGACTGGATGGAACTCGGCAGCGCTGACGAGAGCAAAGAGGCTAAAGCAGGTACCGTCGAAGCCTGGGGACGCTCAGCAAAGAATCCGGTAAAAGGCTGGTATGGTACCAAGAAAGGGTTGCGAGGCCGTTTCGGTATGTATCTGCCACCTTTGCTGGAGGCTCTGGGTCTGGCTGAGCTGGAGCACAACCCGCGCAACAACAGGATGCAGGCGAAATAACGCAAAAGGCGCACACAGTGCGCCTTTTGTTTTTAGATTACGCTCCCTCCTCTTAAGGGTAAGGTGCATATTTCCAGGAAAACAGATTGTTGAAAACAGCCTGGCGGATGCGAGTTCCGCTGTTTTCAATTGTATAGGGGCTGCGAGGTACGCCATAGGCATGAATTCCTGCCGTACACCATCCGCATCCGGATCTCTTGATGAAGATAGGTGAGCCACTTTGGCCGCCAAAAGTGTCGATCTTGTACCAGAGACTGGCGACTAAAACATGGGTCAACGCTCCTGGCATCCTCCACTGTTGGCCAGCGGGTTTGTCGCCGGGGTAGCCTGAAACGGTGTAGCTACCGGCGAACTTATTGGCCGCCTGCCACCAATAACCAAACCAGCCGGTCCGATTGCCCAATGCATGCCTGGTTTGGATCACCCCATAGTCAAAATTGGGATTAGCTTTGTTAACCCATTCGCTGACAGAAAACAGCCGGTACGCAGTGGTAGAACCAAACGGTGATGAAGAACCATTTTTCCCCGGAAACACAATCACCTTGGTTGCCCACCCCCAGCCTGGTTGATACAAGCAATGTCCAGCCGTGGCGACGCTGCGAGGTCCATAAAACCACCCGGTGCAGGTGCCTGATCCATGGCTGCCAAAGGTGATTACCAGCCAGGTAATACTTCGATATGGAAAAACGTTGGGATTGACTCGCATACGCCCATCAGCGCCCAATACCGATTCCGTTGAAAGCACCCCGGCTAGCTCTTCAACGGTTGGTAAGTTAAGATATTTTTTTGGGATCACCTGGTCAGCTATGGGAGCTTTTTCCCCTGTGCCCTGATAGGATTCCTCAAAATCTGTAGGCGCTGAAGCCGACATTTCCATGCTGCCCCCAATGTTAGAGACCGGCGCGTCCGGTGAATCTCCCTCCTGCCCTAACTGAGATGCGCTGGCAGGTGCAGCCGCAATAATTGGAGCCAGTAGCAGCGCAATAATTAAGATAGTAGTTAATGCTTTTCGCACAAGGTCCTCCATAATGAAGTGAACAGTGGCTTTAGAGAGTTTGCCATCTCTATTAGGTGGGCTTTGTCTTAAACTCCCGAACTGTTTTCTAGTTACGGCTCAGAATCTAGTTAAAACTATTGCCGTTGTTGGCTGGGCTAACCCTAATTCCTTGCCATGCATGCCCTGGAAGATGTAGATAGAAGCTCCCTCTTTTCCATGTTTCTTATCCAGCCAGGCCTGGCCAGTGAGTGTGCCCACAGCGTCCAGTGAGCAGGAAGTGACCTCGCCGATCGGTTTTCCATCTTTGTCGACTACCGGGTCGCCCTGGTGCGCCATGCGTACCCCTGGCGGGAAGCGGAAACGCAGCACTTCGCGTTTGCGCTGTTCTTCTTTGGCCAGGAAAGCAGCCCGTCCGACGAACCAGGGCTTATAGGTTTTTACAAGGGTGCGGAAGCCGGCATCTGCTGGACTTAATTGTAACGGCCCAGCCATTTCCTGCCCATAGAGCGGCAGCCCGGCTTCGATGCGCAATGAATCGCGTGCGCCTAGTCCGATGGGTTTCAGGCCATATTTCTCGCCGGCCTGGAGTAGGGCAGTCCAAAGGGCTACGACCTGGTCGGGATGTAAGAAGAGTTCGAAAGAAAGCGGTTCCCCGGTGTAGCCGGTGCGAGAAACAATAAGGTCGATACCATTCAAGGTTACCTGGGTAACCCCAAAGCTCTTGAGTTTCTTGACGCGCTGTTTATCCTCCGCACTGGACTTAAGTGCCAGCAAGATCTTGCGTGAGTTAGGGCCTTGCAGCGCCAGGTCCAGGCGCTGATCCTTTCCAGAGGAGTTGGCGCGCAGATTGCGCAGCCGTACGGCGCGGCCGAAGGCTTGCGATCCCGGTCGTTGCCGGTCGATACAAACTGTGCCGGAGATGACCGCATTAAGCCAGGCCCAATCCTTGTCGTCGTTGGATGCATTGACTACGATGAGGAAATGCTCTAAGGCCAGGCGATAGACCAGCAAGTCGTCGATCACGTTGGCGTCAGGATCCATGAAATGTGAGTAGAGTGATTGGCCGATGGGCAGGCTGGTGACATCATTTCCACACACCGAGTCCAGGAAGGCCGCGGCTTGGGGGCCGCGGGTGTCATAGACGCCCATGTGAGTCACGTCGAATAAGCCAGCAGCCTGGCGCACGGCCATGTGTTCCTCGCGAACGCTGCTGTAACGCAGCGGCATCTCCCAGCCGGCGAAGGGTACCAACTTGGCGCCTAAGGCGCTGTGGGTCTCATAGAGTGGCGTCCGTTTGACTGGCGCATCAACAGCTGGCTGCCAGACGAAATCAGGCAGCGGAGCGCTTGGTCCAGCCTGTGCGCCGATCTCAAAGGGTTTGGCGGCGGAAAGTACTTTTCCTTTTGGCGCGGTAACTTTCAAGTTGGATTCGCGCACATCCACCTGGCCGGGCGCCTTACGCTGCAAGTCGCGAGGATCGATGGTGACAAAGCCATCTGAAAGTGAGCGCAGCCATTCGGCTGCCAGGCCGAACTTGGCGCGCGGCACGCCTAGCAGATAATGGTTTGCGCCTAAAAACTTAATGCTGGCTTTGAGGTCAGACCTGGGTGTATGGAAAATTGTCGCTTGTGTTTTGCCTTTACCCAGGTTCTCAACATCGGTTGACAAAGCAATATTTAGTAAAGCTGTCGCTTGCAGTCCGCTGATCTCCAAACCAACCCAGGCGGCTTTGCTCTTTGGTTTGTCGTCGATGTAATAAAAGTGTGGATAGCCATGCTTGGACGGCTTGAAGTCAATACCGGCTGTTTCTGCCAGTTTGCGCACCCGTTGCTTGGCATCTTGTAAGATGTCAAAATCCACCTTGGCGCGCTGGCTCAGCGCAGCTGCCGAGCGATCCCGGTAGGGCAGGCAGGCTTGCAGCAAGTCAGCGATGATGTCAGCGACCTGCTCGCATTGCTTCTCTTTAAAGCCGCGCTGCGTGAGCCAAGGGGTACCGAAGCGGATGCCAGAGGGGTTGAAGGCGGATTTGTCGCCGGGGATGGTATTGCGGTTGACCACGATACCGGCTAGTTCCAGGATCCGGGCGGCTTGATCTCCAGAGAGAGTGGTGCCATCCAGCCCTTTGACCGATTTGCAGTCCAGGTTTGCCAGATGGGTGTTGGTACCTCCAAAGGGGATGCGAAAGCCGCGGTCCTGCAAACGGTTGGTGAGGGCTATGCAATTTTTAATGACTTGTGTTTGCAGTGCCTTGAATTCCCTGGTTTGAGCGATCTTAAAGGTGAGTGCCAGGCCAGCGAACACATTGACATGCGGCCCGCCTTGTTCACCCGGGAAGACGGCGCGGTCGATCTTATCGGCCAGCGCTTTATTGGTGGTTAGGATGATCGCGCCGCGCGGTCCATTGAGGGTCTTATGGGTGGTTGAGGTGGTCACGTGGGCGTGGCCAATGGGAGAAGGGTAAACTCCGGCAGCGATCAGGCCGGCCACGTGGGCGATATCGGCCAACAGGAGAGCGCCTGCCGAGTCGGCGATGCGGCGCAAGGCTGCCCAATCGGCCGCCCAGGGGTAGGAGGAAAACCCGGCGATGAGCAGCTTGGGTTTATGGGCGGTCGCCAATTCGGCGACTTCTTCGTAATCGATCTTTTCTGTTTCTGAGTTCACCGTGTAGTGAACGATGTTGTAGTATTTGCCAGAGCGGTTCACCGGCGAGCCGTGGGAAAGATGCCCGCCGTGGAGGAGATTCATCCCCATCACCGTGTCGCCTGGCTCCACTAACGCATGGTAGACGGCGTTGTTGGCAGGGGCCCCGGAGAGCGCCTGCACATTCACATAGATCTTGTCCGCAGGCACACCATTAGCGGCAAAAGTTTCAGCTACCCGGCGGCGCGCCAGGGCTTCCAGCACGTTAACATATTCGACGCCTTTGTAATAACGCGGGTCGGATTCTCGGCGGTAATGGCCCAGGCGGGCGCTGTAATTCAGCAGCTCTGATTCCTGCAGCCAGCGCGAGTCTTCGTCGGGATAACCTTCGGCGTAAATATTTTGGAATGCGGAAGACAGCGCTTCGCGCACGGCTAACGGAGCGCTGCTCTCACTGGGGATCAGAATCAGCCGGCGGTATTGACGCTCGGCTTCCAATTGAGTTAGTTCGAAGACATCGGGATCGAGAGCGGCCAGCGAGCCGCGGAAAAGGAAATCCTGGGAGCGCTTTTTTGTGGGCATGGCGGAATTGTATCAGTAGGGTAAGAAGCCGTAAAAATTAGATATGGAAAACCCGGCGTGCGCTTCAAAGCATTCGACGATTTGCCCACTGGACCTGATCGCCGCATTGACCGCGAAAATACCGAGGTTAGATAGTTCAAATGCAAGGAAGAATTATAAACTCACCAAAAATGCGATGTGATTTAAAGAGAAGACGCCGGAGTTTTCGGCCAAAGTTATGCGCTATACGCTCCGACCAGTTCGCCTCTGGCCGGCGTCGCGCTCCCTAGCCGCTTTAGCTTTTCCACTCATCGCGATAGCGATGGTTCCAGGCTTCAGCCGAAAAAGACTGTTCCCGCAAGCCGTTCCCGCCGTGGAGTAAGCTAAAGGTATGCTCCGGCGTTTCTTTCTACACATTATCTTAGCCTTATTACGGCTAGAAGTAGCGGGAAATTGTCCCCGTATCCCGGTGACAATTGTCACAAAGGGGGTCTACAGCAAGGCCTGGAACCCAAGCATGGCCACCACAGCCAGGGTCAGCACGAGACCAACCATCTCGCTTGAGATTTCCTGGAGGGCGTCCGGGATCAATTCGGCGACTACCATCCATAACATTGCTCCAGCAGCCAGGCCGAGGCCGAATGGAAGAAAAGGCTGAAATTGGGTGACGAGTAGGTAAGCGGGCACCGCCATGAGAGGCTGTGGCAGGCTGCTAAAGATGCTCCACAAACCGGCTTTGCCAGGGGAGGTGCCGCGCGGTACGAGAACCAGGCTGATGGCCAGACCTTCCGGGATGTTATGGATGGCGATGGCGGCCGTGATGAATGCGCCGAGTGTGTCGCTGCCACCGTATGCAACGCCAACCCCGATACCCTCGGCAAAGGAATGAAGGGTCATGACGCCGATGATCAGGAATGCCTTTTTAGCGCCGGACTCCCGGATTGTGCTGATATGGTGGTTCTCATCGTGTTCCAGTCGCCAGTTTAAAACACTGATCAGCACAACGCCAGCAATCAGGCCAAGGAGCAACAAAGGGAAGTCGATGGCCGTGCCTTCATTGATCAGACCAAGAGAAGCGCCAAGCATAAGCCCACCTGCAATGGCGTTAAAGACGCCTAACCAGCGTCGCGGAAATTCACGAACAAGAAAAAAGGGAATAGCGCCAAGCCCCGTGGCCAGCGCAGTTAGTAAGGCAGCAAAAAATACAGTCCAGACGTTGCCAGATATCATGTAAGTTTAGCTTACTGCCTGTTGGAAAGCTTGAACTTATTCTTCCAACGGCCGTTTGAGCACCACCGAAAATTCCCCGCCGAGGGTCCCGGAACGAGTGACTAACTGCCAACCTTCGGCGATCATCCCTTTTACATATTCATAAGGGTCTCGGCCTTTAAGCTCAGCAGGCGGGACTAATTCGCCATCCACGACTTCGACTTCGCCATGGGTGATCTTTAGTTCAAGGTATTCCCATTTATGCATTTCTAAATTCATTGGATTGTTAATCATAAGATACGTTCATCAATTGTGCAACAGCAATCAGGGAGGTTAATTAATCATATTTCTTGTGGGCGAGATAGGACTCGAACCTACGACTTCTTCCTTGTAAAGGAAGCGCTCTAACCAACTGAGCTACTCGCCCGAAGACCGCATTATACCTAGGCACGTCTTTGGATTGCTTAGGATGAGAGTGGTGGGAGGGCTTGGTGCGGTCTGCAATTCAAATTGCAAAAATGATGTTCTGCGCAACTTTCTGTGCTATAGTTCGCCTCCCATGGCAACCGCTTCTTACGCTGAGCGCATCCGCGCGGCGCGGCCAGACTTGTCCAAAAGTTTTCAGCGCCTGGCTGATTATATACTCGATTCCTACGTGCAAGCCGCGTTGATGACCGCCTCAGAACTAGCACACCAGGTGGACGTAGATTCTGCCACTGTGGTGCGCTTCGCCCAGGCCTTGGATTACAGCGGTTTCCCCCAGCTGCAGGATGAAATCAAAGCTCGTGTGGTCCAGGAGTTGCTGTTGCGCCCCAAGGAAAGCGCTGAACCGGATAGCTTGCCCGCCCTGGCCGATCGCGCATTCAAAGAGTTGAGCGAAGCCATGGATCGCAAGCGACGCATGATGGATATCGCCCCCATAGAGGCCTTGCTAAAAGCCGTGCGAGACGCCAACCGCGTGATGATCCTGGCAGACGCCCAGGGCCAGTTTATTGTCAATGAGCTGAGCAGCCATTTGCAATCGGTAGGTTCTGCCAGCCTGACATTGCGCTGCGACGAACGCAGTACGGCGCGTGGATTGGCTTTGGCTTCTGGAGGGGATATTTTGCTCGTTATCGACATGCTGGATGAAACGCCGCTGCTGTCTGCCGCGCTGGCCCAGGCTAAGACGGCAGGCTTGCGCACGGCCGCCATCGTAGGCAGCGCTTCATTCGCGGCTGCCCAGCGGGCAGAGATCGTGCTTGAGGTTCAAAGCCAGGAGCAAGGTGATAATGCACCGGTCTTGTTGGCAGCCATGGTGCACGCGCTGGGTTCTGGACTGCGCTGGCGGTTTGCGGAAGAATACAAGCAGCGCCTGGCCAACAGCGAAAAAATGTTGAAACGCTTTGCGGCTGCAAAACCCGGTCGAGTGAGGTAGGAACAATGCGCATCATTCGTTTTACTGACAAGAAGAACTCACCGCGTTATGGTTGGGTGTTGGATGATAAAGTGGGACTCATCGAAGGTAACCCTTTTGAAGCGTTCAAACGAGGCACTGCCGAATTGCCATTGGATAGCGTGACCTTACTACCGCCAACGCTGCCCAGTAAGATCATTTGCGTGGGGCGCAACTATGTTGCCCATGCGCAGGAACATGATGCCGAAGTGCCCGATGTTCCATTGCTTTTCCTGAAACCGCCCTCATCGATTATCGGTCCAGGGGACACGATCTTTTTGCCTCCGCAATCTCAGCGCATTGAGCACGAGGCTGAGCTGGCGGTGGTTATCGGACGGCGCAGCCGTTGGCTGAACCCCGAAGATGTAAACGACGCCATCCTGGGTTTCCTGGTGGCCAACGACGTGACCGCCCGCGATCTGCAGCGGCGTGACGGGCAATGGACGCGGGGTAAGGGGTTCGACACCTTTTGCCCGATCGGGCCGTGGATCGAGACGGAATTCGATGCAGCCGATGCAGTGATCAGCTGTACAGTGAATGGCGAGTTGCGCCAGATGGGCTCCACCCGCGACATGGTCTTCCCGTTGCGGCAATTGGTGGCCTACGCTTCCTCGGTGATGACCCTGGAACCGGGTGACCTGCTGCTAACCGGCACACCTGCAGGGGTAGGGCCGCTGGCTGATGGGGATGAACTGGTCACCAGCATTGAGGGGTTGGGAGAGTTGCGCAATCCTGTGAAGGCAGAAGAGCCACATTAGATTTAAAGCCTATAAATTCTTTAAACCAAAAGAGGCACGCCGCGCGTGCCTCTTTATTAGTTTAAACGGTGTCGTTATTTATTTTCGATGCGCGGCACAAACCAGAAGGCGTTGGCCTGATTGAACGAGTTATTGCCTGGCTCTACGATCAGGACGAACCTGACGGTCTGCCCGGCTAGCGAAGACAGGTTCACATCCACCGAGCGGATCAAATTATCGGTCTTCTCGTCCCAGGTGCCCAAAACGTGCTCGCTCCCGTTGTTGCGGATGTAGCTTAACGTCAGGGTCACGCGGCAGTTAGGGTTGCCATTCAGGCAGCCGACGGCAGCCAGGAAGTGATCGCCATCCTTTACCGCGTACTTGGGGTATTCGCCGCGGATATACCCGTCGCCGTCATGGTTGGGGTGCATCCAGATGGCGGGTTCATCCTCCTGGCGGGTTTCCAGATCAGGGTCCTGCAGCACCATCATGAAACCATCCGAACCGCTGTTGGTTCCCGGGCAGGGCAGATTGTTCTTGGTGTCACTGGACCAATCTGCATCACAAGCATCTTCGGCAAAGTCATATTTCACCGTGCCAGAAGCCGTTCCGCTGCCTACCTGGATGAGCACGAAGATAGGTACACCTGCGCTGCCGCCGGAGCCGCCGACGCCAAATTCCACGTCTTTGTCACTGCGGATCTCCCAGCTGCTCTTGAAAGTGCCGTTCTTATCCGGCGCTTCCATCGCAATGGAGATATCTACGTTTTCGCCCGGTTTGACTACTTTCGGTAGGGCGTAGGTAGCCTTGGCCGCCAAGTTGGTCCCGGAACTGAAGACTACTTCATAGTCATCGTTCCAAGTACAGGTGCCCGTGTTGCGGATGCGCCAGGTCTTGGTGAAGTCATGCCCCTTGGCCATCTTGGTGTTATCGGGAATAGTGACATCCGAGATGAAGGCGGCCTGGTTACACACCGCCACCGGCACCGCCGTATTGGTTGGCGGGGCAGGTGTATGTGTAGGCGCGGTGGTGGGTTCGATGGGGGTGGGTGACTCGGTGGCTGTCACTACCAGCGGGGTATTGGTAACCTCCGCGGTGGCGACTTGCCCACCTTGTGCGATCAGCGTGCCGGCCACCTGGGTATAGAGGGCGTTGAGATCCTGCGTAGGATCCCCGGTGGGTTCGGCTGCAGGAGCGCGACAAGCCCCCAACAGCAAGACGAGGGCGAAGGATACCGTAATTAATGTCTTAGCCTTTAAATACTTCTTCATAGACTTCTCCTCTGTGGGAAGGCCGTTAAGTTGGATTGTAGCACTCCAGGCACCCGAAAGGGCGTCAAATAGGAGGCTACCTTTATCCCATCGTTGCATGAAATGTTCCAAGTATGCAATTTTGCAACGATTGATACCCTTGTTAACTCCACTCGGCGAGAAAAAGTTCCCCCGGGTTGGCCTCACCCCGGGCGACTGCTACCTATGAATGTAGTAGTGCGAAACCCAGTAGCAGTTCGTTAATGTGTTAACAAGATCTACGCATAAAAAAAGACAATATAATAGCTTCTCGCCTGGTTCTCAGTTTAAGGATAGGTAATAACATGCCCAAGAAAAAAGAAAATGAAGGTGCAGAGGCCAAGGATTCTGGGGAAAAAGGCCAAAAGAAGGCTGCAGGTGGCGCCAGGGCGATCTGGTCAGGTTCGATCGCATTCGGTCTGATCAATATTCCCGTCAAGCTGTTCTCGGCCACACAAGAGTACCAACTCTCATTCAACCAACTGCGTAAAAGCGACCATTCCCGCATCAAGTACCAGCGCGTGGCTGCAAACGACGGGCAGGAAGTGCCCTACGAAGAGATCATCAAAGGCTATGAGATCGAGGAGGGGGTTTATGTGGTGATTGATGAGGACGATATCGCCAAGGCCAGCCCAAAGAAGTCCCAAACGATCGAGATCCTGACCTTTACGGATGAATCCGAGATTGACAGTATTTATTTCGAAAAACCATATTTCACCGCCCCTGAGAAAAATGCCTCACGCGCCTACGTGTTGTTGCGCGAAGCCCTCAAGAAATCCAAAAAGGTGGCCGTGTGCAAGTTCATCCTGAGGACCAAGGAGAACCTGGCGATCCTAAAACCGGAAGGCGATGCGCTGATCCTGAACCAGATCCGCTTCCAGTCTGAGGTCAGAGAACGCGAGCACCTCAACTTGCCGGGCACGGACATAATGAATGAGAAAGAGCTGGACCTGGCCCTTAGCCTGGTCGACCAACTTTCCGAGCCCTTCAAGCCCGAGCAATACCGGGATACTTTCACGGAAGAGATCAAACAGATCATTGAACAGAAGGCGCAGGGGATCGATATCACTGCGGAGCTGGCCGCCAGGCCAGAGCCAACGGATGACAGCGACCTGCTGAAGATCCTGCAGGCCAGCATCGAAAAAAGCAAGGCCAAGGTGGACGCCTAGAATGACATAACCGCTCAGAATGACACAAGTGATGTAGCGCAAACCTCCAGTGTGAAGCGTGCCAAGCGAACCTGACAAGTTAAAGGATTATCGCCAGCGACGCGATTTCCAAACAACCATTGAGCCCACCGGCGCCGCTGAGACCAGCGGCGCTGCTGCAACGCGCAGCAAACAACCGCGCTTTGTGGTCCAAAAACATGATGCCACCCGACTGCACTATGACTTTCGCCTGGAGGTGGATGGTGTGCTTAAGTCGTGGGCAGTACCGGAAGGGCCTTCGACCGACCCACAAGTTAAGCGCTTGGCGGTCGAGACGGAAGACCATCCCCTGGAATATTTGAGCTTCGAGGGTGTGATCCCCAAGGGGCAGTATGGCGCTGGCCCGATCATTGTGTGGGATAAAGGCACGTTCACCAATATCCGCGGGGAGAAGCGCAAACCCTTCACACTCCAGGAGTCCTACGAGCAAGGGCTGATCGAAGTGCGTCTGGATGGAGAAAAGCTAAAGGGAGCCTACGCGTTAGTGTATACGAAATTCAAGGATGCAAAAAACAGCTGGCTTTTAGTAAAAATGAAAGATAGAGAGGCAGACCCCGAGCTCGACATCGTTTTGGCCTTTCCTGAATCAGTTAAGAGCGGCAAGACCATCCAGGAAGTGGAAGCGGAGGGCGAGCGCCAGCCGCTGAATCCCGCTTTTAAAGCGCTGCCGGAGGAAGTGCAGGTCCAGCTTAAGCCGGTGGGTTTCCCTGGCTGGCTGGAACCGATGCTGGCCACCCCTGCGAATAAGGCGTTTGATCGCCCGAATTGGATCTACGAACAGAAACTAGACGGGCAACGCTGTCTGGTCTTTTGCAAAGAAGGACAGGTGCAGCTTGTCTCGCGCAACAAACTATTGATCACCAGCCAATACCCAGAATTAACCGCCGCGTTGGCCAAGCAGGTCAAAGGAGACTGTGTGCTGGATGGTGAGATCGTAGCCTTTGATAACAATCAGCCCAGCTTCGAAAAAATGCAGCGACGCATGCACGTGCAAAAACCCAGCAAGGAGCTTTTGGCCGAAGTAAGCGTTTACTTATATTTATTCGATGTGCTTTTCTTCGAAGGATACGACACGCGGACACTCACCCAGCTTGACCGCAAGAATCTGCTAAAAAGTATTTCAAATTACCAAAACCCGATCCGCTACATGGAGCATCAAGAGGGTAGTGGGGTGGCATTGCTCGAAGAGGCTTGCAAACAGGGTCTTGAAGGCATCATTGCTAAAGAAGCCAGCGCCACCTACCAGCACCGCCGATCGAAGAGCTGGCTTAAGTTCAAATGCGTGCGCCAGCAGGAATTGGTTATCGGCGGATACACCGAAGGTTCAGCAGGGATGCGCGGCTTTGGCTCCTTACTAGTGGGGTACTACCAGCCCGGGGATGAGCGCCTGCAGTTTGCTGGAGGCGTCGGCACAGGCTTTTCCGATGAAATGATCCGAGATCTCGGGCAGCTGCTGGTAGAGATAAAGTCTGATAAGAACCCTTTTGCACCAGACGATGTATTGCCCAAAAAGGGCGTGCACTGGGTGGAGCCTAAACTGGTGGCGCAGGTAGGATATGGCGAATGGACCAGCGCCAACAAGGTGAGGCATCCGCGCTTCCTGGGTTTGCGCGTGGATAAAAACCCTGGCGAGATTGTCAGGGAGCAGGCGGGGGAGGCCTCGCTTGATAGCGAGCGAGCCGGCGAAGCCTGGGATCCGGAACCTGAGGAACCACCGACTAGTCGCAATCAGGCTCAAGACGCGGCACGCACGGTGGATGGGCATAGGATCAAACTTACTAACCACGATAAAGTATTGTTTCCGGATGGCATCACCAAAGGCCAGGTAATCGAGTATTACCAGCGGATTGCTCCTGCCATGTTGCCGCACCTGCGTGATCGCCCGCTTAACCTGGAGCGTTTCCCAAACGGTATCGAGGCCAAGGGGTTCTATCACAAAGAAACACCTGAATATTTCCCGGACTATATCGAACTGGTGGAAGTTGAAACTTCTGACACTGAAACGCAAATGCAGAGCATGGCGAATAATGCCGCCACCCTGGTCTACCTGGCGCAAATGGCCGCGCTGACGCTGCATCATTGGATGAGCCGAAAGCAGCACCTGCACCAACCTGACAAGATCGTTTTCGACCTGGACCCCTCGACCGATGACAGCTGGGATGTGGTCATATCCGGAGCGCGGGATTTGCGGGCGATGCTGGACGAGATGGGTTTGACGTCCTTTGTGATGACCACCGGGTCGCGCGGCTTGCACGTGGCAGTCCCCTTACTGCCCGAACACGATTATGAGGCCATCACGTTATTTGCTAAGGCGGTATGCCGCAAGTTGGAGCGCTTAGATCCTAAGTTCACCACTCAATTCCGCAAGGAGAAGCGCAAAGGGCGGGTTTTTCTGGACCACTTGCGCAACCGCTACGCGCACACCAGCGTAGCGCCTTACACCATCCGGGCGCGGCGCGGGGCGCCGGTGGCGGCTCCTTTGCTTTGGGAGGAATTAGACGATCCCGGTCTGGCTTCGCAAAGCTTCACGATCCTGAATATTTTCGAGCGGCTGGAGCGCATGGCGGGAGATCCCTGGGAGGAGTTTTTTGCGCTTAAAGCGCCGCTGCCCGATTTTGAGACGATCCAGAAGGTAATCGGGACTTAATTGCAGGGTATGGGAAGGCCAGCAGAAACTTGTTGGTTGCGGTGAGAGATGAACCGATGGATTCTTCACTGGTCTAGGTTCGGCGATTCTGGTGCAGAATGATTAACCCGTTCAGAATGACACAAGGAGTTGGCGTCGTAGAATCTATGCTCATCTTTCGGGCGGTTCGGATGGTGGCCGATTAACCCGTATCAAAATGTCGATGTGGGGTTGGATACAGGTTTGTAACATATCAGAGACAATGAGCTTAAATGACAAGACCGGGATTTTTTGAAAATCCCGGTCTTGTCTTAAACCTCAAGTCATGAAGTTACATAGTCTTTAAGGCGGGAGCGAACCCGCGGATCGCGCAATTTACGCAGGGCTTGGGCTTCGATCTGGCGTACGCGTTCTCGCGTCACGCCCAGACGGCGTCCTACGTCGCTCAGGCTGTGCACACGGCCATCGTCCAAGCCGAAACGCAAGCGCAGGATGCGAGCTTCACGCAGCGGCAGGTTGTCTTCGATGGTACGTGCCAGGTCCTGCTGAAGGAGAGATTGGGCTGTGCTTTCTTCTGGCGAGGGGGAGGTTTCGTCCTCGATCAGTTCACCCAGCACGGAATCTTCGTCGCTTCCAATGGGGGTCTCCAGCGAATGGGGCTGGTAAGCCGCCTTGGTGATCAATTCCACTTCTTGCGGTGTGGTGTCGAGCGAATCGGCCATTTCCATCAAGGTCGGCTCGCGCTTCAGCTCCTGCTTCATGGTGTTCTTGGCGCGCATCAGTTTGGCGATCTTATCGCCCATGTGGGCGGGAATGCGGATGGTGCGCGATTTATTTGAGATGGAGCGGGTGATGGCCTGGCGGATCCACCAGGTGGCATAGGTGCTGAAC
>JBBDXQ010000065.1:0-26027 GCA_040902265.1 Anaerolineales bacterium | reverse complement strand
AGATGCCTTTATCGGAAATGGAGCGCTCCAGGGCGATGGTGGCATCCAGATGAGTAAAGGTGGCCACCGGGGCTGGGTCGGAATAATCGTCGGCTGGCACGTAGACGGCCTGCATGGAAGTGATGGAGCCAGAGCGGGTGGAGGTGATGCGCTCCTGAAGCTGGCCCATTTCGGTGGCCAGGGTGGGCTGGTAACCCACGGCTGAGGGCATGCGGCCCAGCAGGGCAGACACTTCGGAACCCGACATGCTGAAGCGGAAAATGTTGTCGATGAAAAGCAGCACGTCGCGGCCCTGGTCGCGGAAATATTCCGCCATGGTCAGCGCGGTAAGGGCGACGCGCAGGCGGCTGCCGGCGGGCTCGTTCATCTGGCCGTAGACCAGCACGGTGTCTTTAAGCACACCCGACTCGATCATTTCGCGATAGAGCTGGGTCCCCTCGCGAGTGCGTTCGCCCACGCCGGCGAAGACGGAATTGCCTTCGTGTTCCTTGGCGATCGAGCGGATCAATTCCATGATGATGATGGTCTTGCCTACGCCAGCGCCCCCGAAAATTCCGGTCTTGCCGCCCTTGGTGAACGGGGCGATCAGGTCGATCACTTTGACGCCGGTCTCGAATACCTCGACGCTGGTGGCCTGGTCTTCGAACAATGGAGCCGGGCGGTGGATGGGATAATAGATCTCGCTCTTTACTTCACCCAACCCGTCTATGGGTTTGCCCAGCACGTCGAACATGCGGCCCAGGGTGGAGGGACCCACTGGCACTGTGATAGGCGCGCCGGTGTTTATGGCTTCCATGCCGCGCTGCAAGCCTTCGGTGGCATCCAGCGCCACGCCGCGCACATGGCCGCCGCCCAGGTGGTTTTGCACCTCAAGCATTAAAGGCGCTTCGCCAGGTCGCTGGATAGCCACCGCGTGATAGATCTCGGGCAGTTCATCCTTGGGAAAAGAAGCGTCCACCACGCCTCCCAGGATCTGCACCACTTTACCGTTCATACCTGCCATCATTCCTCCAATAAGTCCTAAGTCTGGCGGCTTTATGCCTGGGCTTGAGCCTGTGCTTCGGCGCCGCCGGCGATATCCAGCATTTCATTGGTAATAGACTGCTGGCGCACCTTGTTGTATTCCAGGGTCAAGGCGTTGGCCAGTTCATTGGCGTTATCGGTAGCGTTCTTCATAGCCACCATGCGAGCGGCGTGCTCGCTGGCGTTCGATTCCAACAGCGACTGGTAGACCTGCAGGGCGGTGAAGCGCGGCACGATCTGGTCCAAGATCTCGATCTGGCTCGGCTCGTAGATGTAAGCAGCCGAAAGACCTTTATGCGCGCCGCCAAATTCGGATTGCACCAGGCCTGCATGCGTGCCAAATTCCAGGGGCAGCAACTTCTTTATTGTGGGCGCCTGGCGGGCCATGTTCACGAAATCGGTATAAACCAGGGAGATCTCATCGGCGCGGCCGGCCAGGAATTCCTCCACCAGGATGCGCCCGATGGGCGAGGCGTCGGTGAACTGCGGCTCTGGCGGCAGGTCGGTGAACTGCGCCATCACATCCATCCCCCGGCGGAAGAGCAATTCGGCGCCTTTGCGCCCTACGGCGATGTAACGCACAGGGACAGGGTAATTGCGATAGTGGTTCAAGGTGAAGCGCAGGATGTTGGTGTTGTAGGCGCCGGCCAACCCGCGGTCTCCACTGATCATTACTACGATCACGTTGTTGACTGCTTTGCGCTCGGTGAGCAGGGGATGCAAAGTGCCGCGCCCCGGCTGCCCGGCGATGTGAGTGAGCACCTGCCAGGCCTTGGTGGCATAAGGGCGGGTGTGCTCCACCGCGTCCATCGCTTTGCGCACCCGGCTGGCGCTGACCGCCTGCAAGGCGCGGGTCACCTGGCGAATGTTCTTGACGCTGCGTATCCTTAGGCGAATTTCTCTTGTATTAGCCATTTATAGTTGACAGTCTACAGTCTACAGATCACAGTTGACAGCAATTTCATCTTAACTTCTTAAGCAGGCCAAAGAGCATTTTTCTTATTTCCAGCGCTAAAGCGAATGTGTTTTCTGCTTCGGCTTCCGTAATGTATGCCAGCCTGATGGAAAGTTCCAATTGAGTATCTAATTCTGCAAGTGAACCCAGAGCAATCCGTATAAATCTGCTAAATTCGGAGTTTGTCGATCCTCTAGCCTGGCCTTCCGCAATATTTGATGGAACCGAAACAGCAGCTCTATGTATCTGGCTTTTTAAGCCATAGGACTCCGTATTTGGGAACTTGTCACTAAGCAAATAAACCTGGGTGACAAGATCCATTGCTTTTTGCCAAACGAGCAAATTCTTATAATTTTGGCGATCTTCCGGCCCGTTGCTCGATCCAACGGCAGCGGCTGGTTGGCTGGCTCTTTGCATTTTTTCTGTCAACTGTCCACTGTAAGCTGTAATCTGTCTTAGGACCAGGTGCTATTGAAGGATTGGATGGCGCTCTTCAGCTTCTCTTTCAGCTCGTCGCTCAGCGCTTTCTTGGTGCGGATCTCTTTGAGCAGGTCGGCGTGCGACGAATCCATGTAGCGCAGCAAAGCCTCTTCCCACTCGGTCATGCGTTCGATCTCGATCTTGTCCGCCAAGCCGCTGGTGCCGGCATAAATGGCGACGATCTCGCGTTCAAGCACCACTGGCTGGTACTGGGGCTGTTTGAGGATCTCCTGCAGACGCTGGCCGCGGTTGAGCTGATCCTGGGTGGCTTTGTCCAGGCTGGAGCCAAATTGAGCAAAGGCAGCCAGCTCGCGGAAGGAAGCCATATCCAGGCGCAGGCCGCCGGCCACCTGCTTCATGGCCTTGGTCTGCGCGTCGCCGCCCACGCGAGAGACCGAGAGGCCGGCGTTGATCGCCGGACGGATGCCGGCGTAGAACAAGTTGGCTTCCAGATAGATCTGCCCGTCGGTAATGGAGATGACGTTGGTGGGCACATAAGCGGATACGTCTCCCAATAATGTTTCGATGATGGGTAGCGCAGTGAGCGAGCCGCCGGAGCCTTTCAGCTTGGCAACTTTATTTTCTCCCTTGCTTTCCTTTAGAGCCGTTTCAGCATTGTGCTTGGCCAGCGGACCGCCATACACCTGTTTGTCCACCGCGTCCTTCTCAGTGGCCGTGTCGTCCTTGAACGACTTGGGTACGAGCACGTAGCGGTCTGCCAAGCGGGCGGCGCGCTCCAGCAAGCGGGAGTGCAGGTAGAACACATCGCCGGGATACGCTTCACGGCCTGGCGGGCGGCGCAGCAATAGGGATACCTGGCGGTAAGCCCAGGCGTGTTTGGAAAGATCGTCGTACACGATCAAAGCGTCGCGCCCGGTCTCCATGAACTCCTCGCCGATAGCGCAGCCGGCGTAGGGTGCGATGTATTGCAGCGCAGCGGGTTCTTCGGCGGAGGCCACCACGACCACGGTGTGGGCCATGGCGCCGTGTTCCTCCAGGATAGCTACGGTGCGGGCAACCCCCGCCTTCTTCTGGCCGATGGCAACATAAATGCAGAGCAGGTCCTCGCCCTTTTGGTTGATGATGGTGTCGATGGCCAGGGCGGTCTTGCCGGTCTGGCGATCGCCGATGATCAGCTCACGCTGACCGCGGCCCACCGGGGTCAGCGAGTCGATGGCCTTGATGCCGGTCTGCACGGGCGTATCCACGTCTTTGCGCTGGATAACGCCGGGGGCAATACGTTCAATGGGGCGATATTGGTCGAAGGCGATGGGTCCTTTGCCGTCGATCGGCTCGCCAAGCGCGTTGACCACCCGCCCGATCATGCCATCACCCACCGGCACAGAGGCAATGCGGCCGGTGGAGCGCACCGTCATGCCCTCTTCGATGCCGGAGAATTCGCCCATGATGATGATGCCGACGTTGTCCTCTTCCAGGTTGAAGGCAATGCCCATCACACCGTTCTCGAACTGCACCAGTTCCTGGGCGCGGACACTGGCCAGCCCCGTGGCGCGGGCAATCCCGTCGCCGGCCTCGCTAACCGAGCCCACATCGCGCAGCTCAAGTTCGGGCTTAAAGTCCTGGATTTGCTTCTGCAGGCTTGTGGAGAGTTCTTTGATCAGATCAGACATGGAGCCAACTCCGCGCGAATAGGATAGGCGAAAAGATTTTGTTGATGATAACTGAAAGGGTTTTGTTTGTCCAGTAATTCACAAACTAGCCTGGTTGTGAGTACCCGCGCAGCGCCGCATAGGCACACAGGTACTTGAAGTAAGCCACACCATCATAATGCAGCATCCGGTGGTGTCCTATAGGACACCACCCAGCATCCCAAGGTTTTGGAGCCAGGCGGCCTGATTGGTATAATTTTTGTTTCGTGCGCCGGAATGAAAACGAAACAGAGCCTTTCCACCCGCGTGATCGCCGACCTGGAACTGCTGCGTGCCAAGGTGGAGCGCCGGCGCGAATACCTGGTCTTGCTCGAAACCGAACTCAGCAATACGCGCAGCATCGTGCAAGAGTTCACCGCCTTATACAACCAGCGGATTACCCCGCTAGAGCATGAACAAGCCCGACTGCGCAAGCTGTTTGACGAGCTGACCGCCGACCAGGCGCCCCCGTCCAGCGGCTGGCAAGGGCGCGGCCGCAAGACTGCGCCGCAGGCTGGGGCCAATGGCCGCCAGGAAGCCGAGCCGCTGCCAAAAGGAAAGCCGCCCGCTGCGAAGGACCCGGACTACGAACGCAAGGTGCGCGACCTGTTCCGCCGATTGGCGAAACAATACCACCCGGACCTGGCCAAAGACGAGGAAGAAAAGCAGCGCAACGCCGGGATCATGTCCGAGATCAACCAGGCATACATGGCCAAGGACCTGGCGACCCTGGAGAACCTGGCGCTTAGCCAGGTCACCCCCGAGGTCTTTTCTGCGCTGCCTGAAGCTGAGTTTGCCCGGCTCTCATTGGAATTACGCCAACTGGACGCCCAGGTATTCGAGGTGGAGCAGACCATCCGCGAACTGGACCTTTCACCTGCCATGCAAATGCACAGCGACGTGCGCAGCGAGCGCGGCGGCCGGCGCGACTTGTTGACCGAAATGGAAATGGAATACCGAGAGCGGATCAGCGAACTGCGCGAGCAATTATTGGGGATGGGGATGGAGGTCTAGCGAAGGGCGGGGAGCTGAGTTAGGCAGCGCGGGGAAACAGGGGCGCAAGAAACCAACGACAGCTGTCGTTCCGCTCTGCTGGTTTGCTACCGCCCCAAATATTTCAGCGCCAACTTCAGCCTCTCTTCAATATCCGCCGGCGCATCTTTGGGCAGCGCCTGCAGCGAGGCCTGGGCTTCGACCACGCTGTATCCCAGGCTGGTGAGGGCTTCGAGTAGATCGCCGTCGCTGGTCTGGCGCTGCAGGGCTTCCAGGTCGCCTGCGGCAGGCAGCACGCGGTCGGCAAGGTGCAGCAGGATCTTCTGAGCGGTCTTGCCGCCGACGCCGGGCACTTTTGCGAGCAGCGAACTCTGGCCGGAGGCGACCGCGGCGCGCAACGCTGCCGGCGTGAGGTTGGAGAGCAGCGCCAGCGCCAGACGCGGGCCGACGCGGTCCACGCCCAGCAGCAGCACGAACAAATCGCGGCCTTCCTGGCTGGGAAAGCCATACAAACTCAGCTCGGTCTCGCGCACCACCAGGTAGGTGTGCAGCGAGATGATCTGGCCGGCGTGCGCTTCCAACAATAATGGCTTGGGGACGGAGACTTTAAAACCCACGCCGGAAATTTCCAGCGTGAGGCTGTTTTCATCAACATGGGCTACGCGCCCACTGAGGCTGGAGATCATTGCGGCGCGGCTAGATCAAAGCCACCACGCCAATGCCGATGACCAGCATGGCCAGCAAGCCCGGCGTGAGGGCGCGGCGCAACGAAGGCGAGCCAAGCCGGAAAACGATCAGCCCTTTGAACAGCGTGTTGGTGATGGCCGCGATCACCACACCCTGGGCGGCCACCTGCAGGCTCAATATGCCGTCCTTGCTCAGTTGTGCCAGCGAAATGGTGATGGCGTTCACGTCCGCCAGGCCGGAAACGAAGCTGGAAAGCAGCACACCCTGGTCCCCCATATAAAGTTGAGCGGATCGGGCTATCACCAGGATGAAGGCATACAAGAGGCCAAAGCGCAGAGCTTCGCCCAGGTCAAAGGGGTTGCTGAATTCCACCCGCCCGCGGCCGGCGCTGCGCTGCGAGATGATCAGGTAGGCGGCGAAGACGAAGCCGGCCAGCCCGCTGGCGACCAGCGGCAGCCAGGCCAGGCTTAACAACTCGGAGTGGATCACGGCGATCTGGAAGATGATGCGCGCGAACATGATCGCCCAGGCTGCCGAAATGCCGACTGCCAGGGCCAGCACCACTTTGGATTCCTTGATACTGCGCCGCGCAAAACTCAGCGTCACCGCGGTGCTGGATACCAGGCCGCCCAGCACGCCCGTGGCGCCGATGCCGTTCTGGCTGCCGGTGAGCTTGATGAGCAGGTAACCCAGGAAGCTGATGCCGGAAATGAACACGACCATCAGCCAGATCTGGAATGGGTTGAGCACGTCGAAAGGTGCGGGCAGCAGCGACTCGTTGGGCAGCACTGGCAGGATAATGGCGGTGATGGCCGCGAATTGCAGGGCGGCAATGATGTCCTGGCGGGTAAGGGCTTCCACCAGCTTGTCGGTCTCCCATTTAATGGAGAGCAATACGGTGGTGGCAACCCCGATGGCGACTGCCAGGCCAACGAAGCCCCAGTAGCACAAGCCGCCCAGCAGCACAGATACCAGGATGGCCGCCTCGGTGGTCATACCGAAGTGTCCACGCTGGGCTTTGAACACATAGCCGACCACCACGAGGAGACCCACCGAGAGCAGCAGCCCGAAGAAGATCAGGGGCTGGTCGAACTGTTCGGAGGCCATGGCGGCCAGCGCCCCGCTGAGCGTGATGAGGGCGAAGGTGCGTTCGCCGGCGGGGATGGTGCGCCCCACGCCGCCGTGCTGGAATTCGCGCTGCAGGCCAATGAAGAAACCGATGGCGAGCGGCGTGGCGAAGCGAATAAAGAGGTCGAGTTCGTTCATATCAGGATTGCCGGGCGATCATTTGCGCGGTGCGCTGAGTGTTGTGGTGGCAGATGGCGACGGCCAGCGCGTCGGCAGCGTCATCCGGTTTGGGCAGGTCGGCCAGGTTCAACAGGGTGCGCACCATGCTCTGCATCTGGCCTTTGTCGGCCGCTCCGTAACCGCTGACGGCCTGTTTCACCTGGTTGGGATTGTAATCAAAGCTGGGGATACCCGCTTGCTGCAGGGCCAGCAAGACCACTCCACGCGCCTGCCCTACGCTCATGGCGGTGCGTACGTTGCGCTGGAAATACAACGATTCGACCCCCGCGCTGGCGGGATGGTGCAACTGCAGGATCTGGTTGAGGTCGTGGTAGATGACCGCCAGCCGTTCGCTGGGGGGCATATCCGAGGGTGTGAGGATGACGCCCCAGTCCACTGCCAACAGGTCGCCGGGCTCGGTGCGCTGCACCAGGCCGTAGCCAGTGATGGCAGTGCCGGGGTCGATGCCGATCGCCAGCATGGGACCTGCCTAGACTGCGGCTATCTTTTCGAGGGCTGCGTCGCTGATCTTGAGATTGGAGGCCACGCTTTGCACATCGTCGAGCTCTTCGAGCGCTTCGATGGTGCGCATCACCTGTACGGATTCTTCGGGGGCCAGCTCCAGCTCCTGGTTGGCCTGCATGCGCAGCCCGGCATCGTCCACCGGGATGGCGGCTTTCTTGAGGGCGTCGCCGATGCGCTTGAAGGCTTCCACCGGGCCGGTGATCTCCACCTGGCCGTCTTCGTACCAAACGTCATCGGCGCCGGCCTCGATGGCCAGTTCGAAGACCTGGTCCTCTGTGCGGCTGCTGGCGGCAAAGGCGAAAAAGGCCACACGCTTGAACTGCCAGCCCACTGAGCCGGACTCCCCCAGGGTGCCGCCGTAATGGGTGAAGGCGTGGCGCAGGTCGGAGACGGTGCGGTTGCGGTTGTCGGTGACACATTCGACCATGATGGCCACGCCGTGCGGGGCGAAGCCTTCGTAGGTGACTTGCTCGAGGACGGAGGCGTCTTTGCCCTCGCCGGTGCCGCGCTGGATGGCGCGCTCGATGTTGGCGGCGGGCATGCTCTCGGCCTTGGCTTTTTCGACAGCCACGCGCAGGGTGAAGTTGGTATCGGTGCTGCCGCCGCCTTCGCGGGCAGCCAGGGCGATCTCACGTGCCAGGCGCGTGAAAGCCTGGCCGCGTTTGGCATCGGTGACGGCTTTCTTGCGCTTGATGGTGGACCACTTGCTATGACCGGACATAATTCACCTTGGAAAGCAGACAGAAATTATATCATCGCGTCGCCAGCGGGCTTGCGTTATAATTTTCGCTTCACCGGTAGTCAATCGGGGCGTGGCGCAGCCCGGCTAGCGCGCACCGTTCGGGACGGTGAGGTCGGAGGTTCAAATCCTCTCGCCCCGACTGGATTGCCTTTGTAAAAAAGGCATTTTTTCTTCCATACTGAGATTCTAAGCATTCATTTCAAATCAGGGGATAATCGAGCATATCACCTCACACCTCAAGGAGTGGAACATGCAACGCACCTTCCTCGCACTCATCGCGGTAACTCTAACCCTGGCCGCCTGCGCCCCGCCGGAGGCTGGCCCGCTGGATATTGAAGCAAGGGTGGCTTTGCCGACGCCCTTCCTGATGGCAGGCGGGGTGTTCATCGGCGAACCGCAGCATTTCCTGTTGCAGTCCGAGGAACTCGGCGGCGAATACCAAGCCGACGGCGCGGGCAGCGCCTCGCCTAACAGCGGCGTGCTGGAAGGCCGCGCGGATGGCGCCGCTTACCTTGAGGCTACCGGCCGCCTGAGCGGCTGGCGCATGCAATACAACGCCAGCGGCGAAGGCCAGGCGCCGCCCTACATCGTCAACGTGGTCAACATCTACGAAACAGCCGAAGGCGCCCAACTGGTGCTCAGCCGCGACTGGCACCAGGACGTCTGGTCGTTGATCGACAGCGGCGACCTGACCCAGCTGCCGGCAATCACGGGCCTGGATACCGAGCACCTGGTCTGGCAGACCGCCGATGGCGCGGTGGGGGTGGAGATGATCTATCGCAATCTGTATATCTTCTTCACAGGGCCAGGCGATAACAGCGACCCGCTGCCGCGGCTGGCGCAGCTGGCCATCGCGCACCTGGAGTGGATCAAAGCTGGGGAGCAGTAGGCTGCCAATCGGCTTGCAGCACGAAGGGGTTCCGGTGAGAAAAGGTAACGTGGATTCTTCGCTGGTGCTGAGCTGGCAATCGGGTGAAAGTTGAATACCCGCTCAGAATGACACAGGGGTCGGGCCTTCGAAGGAGACAATCCTGAGGGTCCATCGCTGGTGTTGAGCCGGCAGTCGGGTGAAAGCTGAATACCCGCTCAGAATGACACAGGGTGCCGGTGGCGAGGAATCGAATTCCTGCCACGTTGTCACAATGGGTATATTGCTTAGCCCCGATATTGTTATTATTACAACCTGACTGAAGGCTATGTTAACAGCCCTGCATAATTACATCGACACTCATCCGCAACGAAGCCGGGCGCTGCTTTTCCTGCTAATTTGCGTGCTGGCCTTTGGCCTGTTCATCCCCTTCCTGGGTTTTTATTGGGACGACTGGCCGACCATCTTCTACACCTACAACCAGCGCGGCGCCCAACTGGTGACCCACTTTTCCTACGACCGCCCCTTCTCGGTGTGGGGTTACTGGCTGATCGGGCGGCTGGGCACGGCCCCGCTTACCTGGCACCTGGCCGCCCTGCTGGTGCGCTGGGGCTGCGTGCTGGCGCTGGCCTGGGCGCTGAAGCCGCTGTGGCCCAGGAACCCGGGCACCATCCTGTTGGTCGGGCTGCTCTTCGCCATCTACCCCGGCTACTATTTACAGCCCTCTGCAGTTATCTTCTCCTCCCATTGGTTGGCCTACCTCTTCTTCTTTATCTCGCTGGGCGCCATGGGCCGGGCCGCGGCGCATGCGAAACGCTTTTGGGTCTACACAAGCATCGGCCTGGCTGCGGCGGCGGTGCACATGTTCACCCTGGAATATTTCGTCGGCCTGGAAGCAGTGCGCCCGCTCTTCCTGTGGTTCCTGTTCTCGCGAAGCGAAGCTGGGCAGGCGCGGCTGAAGCGAACTCTACAACAGTGGGCTCCTTACTTGCTTCTCTTTTTCCTTTGGGGCATCTGGAGATTGTTCCTGCTTGAACTGCCGGCCGAACCCTATCCCCTGGTGATGGTCTCGGCGCTACGCGCCGATCCGCTGGGTAGCGCCCTGCTGCTGACCGGCACCGGCCTGCAAGACCTGGCTTACATCCTTATCGCCACCTGGCAGGAGACGCTTACTTCGTTTTTATTGGCGGTCACCAGCTTCAACATGCTGGTCCTAGGCTCAGCGGCCGCCGCTTTTACGCTGCTATGGTGGCTGTTGGCGCGCTTCGCGCGCGCAGAAAGAGACGCGCCGATCTCAGACGAGCGCCGCATGGTGGGCGAGGGCCTGGCGCTCGGCGTTTTGGCGCTGGTGGCTGGGCTCACGCCCATCTGGCTGATCGGCGAGAGCATCGCCCAGGGCGATTACAACCTGCGTTACATCCTGGTAGCCCTGTTCGGGGCTGCGTTGGTGGTCGTTTCGCTGCTCACCTTGCTGGTACGCTCGTTCAAGGCGCGCATCCTGATCGTTTGCCTGCTGGTAACCCTGGCCCTGGGAAGCCATTGGCGCGCCAGCGCGGACTACCGCCAGGACTGGGAGGCGCAGCGCCAGTTCTACTGGCAGCTGGTGTGGCGCGCGCCGGCTTTCGAAACCAATACCGCCTTGGTCTCCTTCGACCGGGTTACCAAGTACCTGGGCGACCCGATGACCGGCAACGCGCTGAATGTACTCTACCCAACGGCGGAAGAAGCGCCCGCGGTTGGCTTGTGGAACTTCGAACTGAACCGCACCACCACGGTGCGGCGCATCGAGAACAACGAACTGCTGACCAATGACTATCGCGGCCTGGCCTTCAGCACGCAGTCCCCGCAGGACCTGGTCTTCTACACCCAGCAGCCGGATGCCTGCCTGTGGCTGCTGGCACCCAGCGACGTGAATAACGCATTCCTGCCACTGGAGAACCGCGCCCTGTTAGCGCATTCAAACACCGCCAATATCCTGGCAGAGCAGGAAGTAGAAGGAAAACCGCCCACTCACATTTTCGGCGCCGAGCCGGCTCATGATTGGTGCTACTACTTCCAGAAAGCCGACCTGGCCCGCCAGCTCGGCGACTGGCCACAGCTGCTTGACCTGATGGCCGCGGCGCAACAGCAAGGCCTCAGCTCTGACCAGGGCTTCGAGTGGCTGCCGCTGCTGGAAGCCTACGCGGCCAGCGCTGCCTGGCCGCAGGCGCTCGAAACCAGCCAGCGCATCCACGAGCTGGATGCGCGCAACGACAGCCTGCTGTGCGCTGCCTGGGAAGGTATGCTGCAAGGCGCGCCTGGCCCGCAGGCGCAGGCAGCCTTCGTTGGAGTTAACGCGTTCGCCGGTTGCAGTGCACAATAAGGATGCATTGAATGAAGAAACCGCTTCTGGCTAAACCCCAATTCAGGGACCCCAAAGTTTGGTTGCCGGCCGCAATCGGGTTGGTTTTTGCACTCCTGACCTGGCTGGTAATTTCGCATGCCTGGTTCTCGGACGACGCCTACTTTTCCTTCCGCACCATCGATAATTTGGTGAACGGCTACGGGCTCACCTGGAACGTGCAGGAGCGCGTGCAGGGATTCACGCATCCCTTATGGGTGATGCTGCTGAGCACATTCTATGTCTTCACCCGAGAGATCTATGTGACCACCATCCTGATCAGCCTGGCGCTGACCCTGGCCCTGGCCTGGCTGATCATTTTCAGGCTGGCGGCCAGCCGCTGGCAGGGTCTGGCAGCTGTGGCTTTACTGTGCCTCTCCAGCGCCTTTATCGACTACTCCACCTCCGGGCTGGAAAACCCACTCAGCCATCTCCTGCTGGGGGTTTTTCTACTGCTGTTCCTGCGTGGAAGCGATTCGCCCAGGAGCTTCTTCTGGCTTGCGCTGGTGGCAGCGCTGGCAGCCGTCAACCGGCTGGACACACTGCTGTTGTACCTGCCCGGGCTGCTGCTGAGATTTTGGCAGCAGCAGGATAAGCGCCGCGCCAGCCTGCAGGTCTTGCTGGGGTTTGCACCGCTGATCCTATGGGAACTGTTCTCGCTAATCTATTACGGCTTCCCCTTCCCCAATACCTACTATGCCAAGGCGCAAAACTACCTATCCCTGGCACAGGAGGTATGGGCGGGATTGAACTATTTCCTGTTCACGCTACTATTTGACCCGATCACATGGTTGGTGATCGCCGCAGCGTTGTGCGGGATGATTATGTTGCGTGCCGCAAGCGGCCTGGCGGTGGCAGCCGGCATGCTGCTATATCTGCTCTATGTGCTGCAGATCGGCGGGGACTTCATGGGCGGCCGTTTTCTTTCGACGGGGTATGTGGCCGCCGCCATCCTGTTGCTGGTCTATGTGTTCCCCAGGCTCAGTTTCAAGAAACACTGGACCCTGATGCCGATACTACTCCTGGTCAGCCTGCTGGGCAGTTCGCCCCCTTATTTTCTATACGCCAGGAATTTTGAGACGGCGCGCTGGAACGGCGTGGTGGACGAGCCACAACCTGCTGAACCAGGCCGCTTATCTGGCGCGCTCCCTGTGGCGCGGCACCGCGTTCCGTTGGGAAGCTGAGCAGGATTGGATCGACGAAGGCAGGCGCCTGCGCCAACAAGCCGAAGCGGAGGGCAAACTATATTTGCCCCAGGGCGCCAACGGTTTCACCGGCTATTATGCCGGGCCGGAAGTGTATATCGCCCACGGGCTGGCGCTAACCGATGGGCTGTTGGCGCGCCTGCCGCCGATCTACAACCCCAACTGGCGCAGCGGACACTTCATGCGTGTGATGCCAAGTGGCTATCTGGAACTCGAAGCAGGGTTGCAGCCTCGGCTGGACGACGCGGGATTGGATGCTTATTATCAAAAGATCCGCCTGATCACCCAGGGCGCATTGTTTTCGGCCGAGCGCTGGGCGGCCATCTGGGAACTGAATACGCGCGGTTTCGCGGAGCTGATGCCCGGGCAGACCACACGTTTTCGCTTTCCCGGCCTGCAAAGCATCGTGCTTATTACCGTCGTTGAAGGCGAAGAGATCATGCTCGACTTGGAATTCTCCGGGCAGGGCAGCGCCGCGCAAGTGGAATTTCCCGAGAGGCTGCACGCTTCAGAGATAGAACTGGGGCTAAGTGCGGGCGATAATTTCGAGCTTTTCTTCCTGGACGAAAATGACAGGGAACTAGGTTCGGTGTCCCTGCTCAGCGAGCAGGGTGAAGGAATTGAAACGCAGCAGGTCTTCGTTCCGCAGACTGTTGCCAAGCCTGGCTTTTCTGCCATCCGGCTGGTCCCCATCCGCTATTTCTACGACGAAGCAGACGGGGAGTACCTGTTCGCCACCTTTTTGATCAGCCAGTAATTAGATGGCCGTCATTTCGTTGCTTGCATTAGCCCTATCAACAAAGCGAGGAATAAGAAAAAGAAAAAAGAACGGCTAAGCCGCTCTTTTTTGCCACATGGATGGAATGACAGCGGGGAAATTAATCAACACGGAAACGTTCGATGATCTCGTTGTACTGAGCCCAGCGTTCCGCCGAGGGGTCTTTGCCGCCGAAGGTCAGGAAGACTTTGAAAGCCGCTTGGCCGTCCTTGTCGAAGAACTGGAAACTGAGAGCCTCCTTGCCATCCGTGTGGCTGGGCTTGCGCACCGCGAAGACGGCTGCCAGAGCTTGCGAGCGGATGTGCATGTCCAGCGACTTGGTCTGCACATTGAAAAACCCTTGCGCGTTGCTGAACTTGCCAAACTGGCCCACAACTTCCAGTGTGCTGGCTCCATTCGAAACGATGACGTGCACATCGCCCAGGTTCTCAAAGGAGCGGATGATCTCTTCCCATTGCGAGAAGTTAAGTTCCTCAACCAGTTCCTCGGGCATGGCACGCACCACATCCACTTCGGGCACGCCCAGTTGGCGGGCCAGCAGCAGCACCATCTGCCTGCGGTTGCGCTCAAACGCGGCGCGGATGGCCACGGCACGTTCGGTCTCGGTCAATCCGGTCAACACTGGCAGGGTCTTTTCTATGACCATAGGGCGAATTCCTCAGATCTTGATTCTATGAAAGAATATGCCTGATTACCACTTAGTCAGGTGGTGACGATTTTCAACCGCTTAAAGGATTTGCAGGAAAGCCAGTGGACCCAATAAGCCCAGCGCCTGCAAAACCAGCAGCAACAAAACAGAACCCACCGCCATCCCCAGCATGAAGAGCCAATCCACCGCCATAAACCGCGTCCTTCGGTAATAGGTGCGCTGCGGGAAGGCGCCAAAGGCGCGCCCATCCATGGCCAGCGCGGTGCGCTCCGCCTGGCGGATGGCGGTGGCCAGCAGCGGCACGGCATAGCGCCGCAAGCGCTCATAGGCGCCGCGCAATCCATGGGCGCCGTTTATGCCGCGGACGCGGTGCGCGGCGCGAATCACCGCCATTTCGGTCTGCAGCATGGGCACGAATCGAAAGGCGGCCAGGGTGCTGTAGCCGATGCGGTAAGGCAGGCGCCATTGCTGCACCAGGGCGCGGATGAAATCGGCCGAGTCGGTGGTGAGCGAGAAGAGCAGCGAGATGGTCAGCAGCGCCAGGATACGCAGCGCGGTGGTGAACCCGTATTCAAGGCCAGCCTGGTGGTTGCGCAGCGGCCCGATCTCAAAGAGCAACGGGGTGCTGGCTACCAGGCTGTGGCGCACCAGCAAGGGGTAGAACACTAAAAAGGCGCCAGCGATGAGTAGGATAGGCCATAGCACTTTTGCCAGGCGCCGAACGGGCAGCCTGCCCAGCCACAGCAGCAGGATCAGCATGAAGCTGGTGAAGGCCAGCGGCGTCCAGGGATCGGTGGTCAGCATGATGAAGGCGAACAGGACCAAACTGAACAGGAACTTGCTCAGTGGGTTGAGCCGGTGCAACAACGATGAGCCCTGGTAATAAATGGTGTTCATGGCGGTTTCAGGCTTCGACCTTTTCCTGCCTGGCAGTGGAGTAGCTAAGGCTGAGGAAATCGTCGACCGTGGCCATGCCTCGCAGGTGCGGGTGTTGCGAAATTAGCAAGGTGGCCAGGCGCGCCAGGGGTGGCAGGTTGAGATGCGCCTTGGCCAACAATTCGGGCTGGGCGAACAACTCGTCCTGGCGGCCATGGAATTCGACCTGGCCGTCCAACATCACTGCCACATTGCTGGCATATTCCGCCACCAGGCGCATGTCGTGGGTGATGATGATGATGGTCTTGCCTTGCGCATTCAGGCTTTGCAACAGGGACATGAGGGCGGCGGCATTGCGTTCGTCCTGCCCGAAGGTGGGCTCATCCAGGATCAGGACTTCCTGCCCCATGGCCAACATGGCCGCCACGCTCAGGCGGCGCTTTTCGCCATGGCTCAAGGTGAAGGGGTTGGCCCGCGCATAACGCGCCAGGCCAAAAGTGGCCAGTAGCTCGGCGGTGCGCGCCTGCACGTGTTCCTCGTCCGCCCCAGAGGCGCGCATCCCGAAGGCCACCTCGTCGGCAACCCGCTCGGTAACGAACTGGTGCTCCGGATTTTGAAACACGTAGGCCACCTGGCTTGCCAGGCTCTTAGCTGGAATGCGATTCAGATCCACCCCCTGCAAATAAACTCTGCCGGCCGGCGGCATCAGCAACCCGATCAAATGCTTGGCCAGCGTGCTTTTGCCCGCCCCGTTGGGGCCGACGATGGCCAGGGTCTCGCCAGGCGCCACGCGCAGTGAGACCTTGTGCAGGGCTGGAGTGCTTCCATAGGAAAAGCTCAGATCGCGCACTTCAAAGACCGGCGCGGCGCCGGGTTCCAGGCCGTGCTGCGCCACACCTGTTTCTTTTTCGGAGCGCGGGCCGCTGATCACCGGCCCCAACACTTTAACCGCCTCCCCCAGGGTGATCGGGAATTTGGGTATGGGTACGCCGCGGCGGCGCAGTGCGTGTGCCAGCAAACCCACTTGCGGCATCCACACCCCCAGGTGTTTCATCTCCTCGCCATGCTCATCAAAGACCTGTCGCGGTTCGCCCTGGATGAAAACGCGACCTTCAGTGTCCAACACGACCACACGATCCACCAGGTGCATCAACTCGTCCAGTTTGTGTTCGATCAGCACCAGGGTATGCTCGCCGCGAGCTTTCAGGTGGGCCAGCAAAGCGAACACCTGCTGGGTCCCTACCGAATCCAGGTTGGCGGTCGGCTCATCGAAGACCAACACCTCTGGCTGCATGGCCAACAGGGCTGCCAGCGCCACGCGTTGTTTTTCGCCGCCGGAAAGCGCATAGACTGGCCGCTGGCGGGCGTGGGCCATACCCACCTGGCTCAGGGCCTGGTCCACCCTGGCATCCATGCGCGCCGGGTCGCAGCGCAAGTTTTCGAGGCCGAAAACGATCTCGTCTTCAACCTTCAGAGTAGCAAACTGGGCGTCCGGATCCTGGAAGACAATCCCGATTTTCTGGGCCAGCTCGGAGGCTGGATGCTGGCGGGTATCCAGGCCCTGCACGCGCACTGCGCCACTGAGGATCTCGCCCACGGAGTGCGGGATCAAACCGTTAAGCGTCAGCGCCAGGCTGCTCTTCCCTGAACCGGATGGCCCCAGGATGAGCAAGGTCTCCCCTTTGCGTACTTGCAAGGTCACATCGCGCAAGGCGGGCTGCTTGCGCCCTGCATATTTAACGCTCAGGCCATCAATATTTATCAAGGCAATTCAGGAACCGGGAAAGAAATATTTGTAATCCTGGTATAGGAATATCAATAGGATACTGACCATCACCACGCTGAGCGCCAGGTAACGCCAGCGCCAGGACGTGTGCCATAACTGCACCACGTTGAAGATGATCAGCCCCATGGCAAGCACATCGATGGTAGCGGCAATGCCGGTGGACCAGGCCCCGCTGAAACCCAGGAAGGGCAGTGCAAACGGCAGCAACACATATTGCAGCGTGCAGCGCACAGCCACAAAGAGCAAGTACCCGCCCGTCAGGCGGTCGCTGCGTTTGACCTGGACCGGGTTCGGGATGGCCAACTCAGATTTCTTCAATATTCGTCCTTCCCAGAGCCGTATTGGCCAGCACACCGGTGCGGGCGACTGCGTCGGCCAGCACCTTGGCCAGAATGGCGCACAGCATAAAAGTAAGCGCCGAGACCAGCAAAGCCACCACCAGGATGCCGATTTCGAATTGGGTGGTGCGCAGCGAAGCCAGGATCAGCAGGAATTCAAGCAGGCCGGCGATGCCGCCCGCCAGCGCCATGCGCCCCATGGAGAAATTGCGATAGCGAGTGAAAAACCAGATCACCAGTTCGCCAATAATACCGGTGAGCGCACCGATGATCAGCACGATGAAACCGTAGGCGGTGAACGGCATGGCCACCAGTGCGCTGACCAGGCTGACCAGCAGGATGGCGCCGGGCTTGCGCACCACATAAGCGGAAAAGGCGGCCGGCAAATAATACACACCGCTTAGCAGGGCGCGGGCCAGGATGCCCAAGCTGAGCAGTGCGGCATAGGCATACGTGACCGGGATCAACAGGACGCCGAAAGCCAAGCCGATCACGATGGTGACCATCAGGTCGCGCGTGCTCCATTTTGCTGCAGTGGACTTGACCATCCGATTCTCCTTTGGTTAGGAAGAGTTTACCCATTTAATCCTGTTCGCTGAGCTCTCAGCCCGAATGATAGCAGGATTAACTATATGAAGCCGGGGCAACTAAATCTAGGGTGGAAGGAGAAGAGGCAATGCTAACAGGGTGGTGGAAAGAATCAATGAGGGTGAACCTTTTCGGCCCGCAGCTTTTTCCAGTACAAAGAAAGATTTGCATGTTTCGAAATTTTTGGCATGGAGTCAGAGCTCGGCCGGAACTTTTCTTACACCGGCTAAAGCTTCGACTCCAGTTTCTCACAGCATCCACTTTAAAATAAAATTTAGACGGCGCTCTCTTCTTTTTTAAATGCAAGTATTTTCAGCAATAAAACCCTTAACTCGCCGATTTTGTGGACAAAAAAACTAGGCGCGAGCGAGATTCCAGATTTGAAATTTTCGGAGAGATTTAACCGCATCCTATCCCCATCAAGAGTTTTAAGGTTCCCCTGTCTGAACCTCCAGACAAGGAGTAGTTCTCCTGCCAGCCGTGACCTGTAGGGCTTGCCAAGCACACTGCCCCCACACGTGGCGTAGCGCAAACCAAACTTTGATCATCTTTAACTGCCTTGTTTCGCGCCTGAAATCTTTAACAATGCGGCACCTTAAAGAATGCGGTTTTTTTAGGCGCGCGTAGGGATTCCGCATTGCTCGCACCTGGCTTTGAGATTAGAATCCTCAACCCAGCGAAGGTTTTGTGCAAATCATCAGCTCTCGCTTAAACCCTAACAGCTGAATAAACGGGGCCGCAAGTCTGTCACCAGGGGGTGACGATTTGCCCTATCAAGTTTTAGGTTCCCCGCGCGCAGACCGATACTCGGAGGAGGCTTCATCGATGAACGCAAGCCAGGCTTGGCAATCCGCACTAGGCCAACTGCAGGTCGAGATGCCCAAGGGCACCTATGACACCTGGGTGCGCGATGCTGAGCTGGTGGCGTATGAAGACGGCGCTTTCGTTATCGGCGCCAACAACGCCTACGCGCGTGACTGGCTGGAGGGGCGACTCAAGAGCACGATCACCCGCCTGCTGACCGGCATGATGAACCGCACCGTCGAAGTGCGCTTCGTTGTCTGGCAGCCCACGCAGCCCTCTGAGAATCTGGCCGAATTTTCTGCAGATAGCGAAGTCCCCGCGCCGGAAGAAAAGTTGTTGGTGCAGCCAGATTCAGCCAATCTCACCCTGAACCCGCGCTACACTTTCGAAACCTTCGTAGTAGGCAACAGCAACCGGCTTGCCCACGCCGCCTCGCTGGCCGTGGCGGAAAATCCCAGCAAAGCTTATAACCCCTTATTCTTATATGGCCGCGTCGGTCTGGGTAAGACCCATTTGCTGCGCGCAATTGGGAATGCCGCGGTGCAGAGCGGGCTGCAAGTGCTGTACGTATCCTCTGAAGAATTCACCAACGACCTGATCCACGCCATTCGCACGCACAGCACGCAGGCCTTCCGCGATAAATACCGCAACACAGATGTGCTGTTGGTCGACGACATTCAATTCATTGCTGGAAAGGAATCGACCCAGGAAGAGTTCTTCCACACCTTCAACACGCTCCACGGACAAAACAAGCAAATTGTGATTACGTCCGACCGTTCCCCCAAAGGTTTGATGACCCTGGAGGAACGCCTACGCTCACGTTTCGAATGGGGACTGATCGCCGATATCCAATCGCCGGATTATGAAACGCGCCTGGCCATCCTGCGCAGCAACGCCGAACGGCTGGGCAAAGCCGTGGATGCCGGCGTGCTGGAGACCATCGCCCATCGCATGCAATCCAACATCCGCGAACTGGAAGGCGCGCTTAACCGCATCATCGCCTACGCCTACTTGCGCGGCCTGCCGCTGACCCCCGACCTGGTGGATAGCGCCCTTGCCGACCTGGTCACCGAACCGCAATCCCTGGAGCCAGGCCAACTGGTAAAAGCCGTAGGCAAGTCCTTTGGCTTGTCCCAGGAACGGCTACTTTCCCGCGACCGGACAGCTGAGGTGGCCCTGGCGCGCCAAGTAGCCATGTACTTACTGCGCGAAGAAGCCCGGCTTTCGCTGCCCGCCATCGGCGAGTTGCTTGGCGGCCGGGACCACACGACCGTAATGCACGGCTGTCAGAAGATCGGCGAATTATTGGAACGGGACGACCGCCTGCGCCGCCAGGTTTCCGGCCTGCGCGAGCAGCTGTATGGGGAGCGTGTGGCAGTCCGTAGTTAACCTAGCCCACCGGCTTTGTTCTGTCGGATAACAGGCGATTATAGGGGGGCAGCCAGCAAGGGAACGACCATCTCCGCCGTAGTAAGCCCGCCATGCCGTCCGATGAGCGGATTCTCCTTGGCAGCCCACCACCAATATGCTGTACCGCGGGCCGCAACTACCAGGTCGCCGATACGCTCAGACAAACGCGGCGAGAATGGCCCAGCGCCAAATAACCCCACCTCCTGGGCAAATGAGGACTCGAGGATAGCGAATTGATTGGGCCAGGTGGTTTCTATATATTCGCGCACCGCCTCGGTTTGGCCAGGCCTGATATACAAATAGACCAAGCGGTTTTCACCGGTCGGTTGCATGTGCAGCCTCCGGGTGAGGTTGGGATGGTTGCGCAGATCGTAATGCGGGTCCTTTTCAGTGTGCACCACCCCATGGTCGGCGACCAGTAAGAACAGCGTATCCTTGCGCAACTCGGGCTCCAGGCGATCAAGGAACTGGGCCTTGAAAGCCTGGCTGAAGGCGGCGAAGTCAGCGCGCACGCGCTCATCCCCCGGGCCATACTTATGCGAGAGGGTATCTACATCCGCCCAGTAGGCCCAGTAGAAAGATTTTTCTTTTGGCCTGGCATGCATCAGGTGCCGCAAATTGATCCACAGGTCGTTTGGCGAAAAGTAACCAACGCGTTGCACGCCGGGAAAGAACATGGTCGAGAGCCCGGAACCGAGAATACTGTAATGCTGCAGCGCATAAGGCTGCACCCCGTGCAATGCCAGATGCGCACCCAGGGTCGGCAACCCCAGGAATTCCTCGGGAACAAATCCGGCTTGCGCCAGCGAGCCGGCCTGCCGTTGAAAGCTAAAGGGCGCATGGCCGATCATATTGGCGACCATGCCGTACTCCTTGAGCCAGACTTCATAGCCCACGATACCGTGCTCAGCTGGCGCGCTTCCAGTCCACAGACTGGTGAGGGCGGCAGCGGTGGTGCTGGGGCTGACTGAAGTCAAAGGTGCCAGCAAGCCTGTCTCGGCTAGCTGACCCCACACGGCGAACTCTGGTTCTTTCATCCAGGCCTGCAAAAGGTGGAAGGCTAGCGCGTCCACCAGCAGGAGGACGACGCGCTGATAGGGGCCTTTGTGTTTGGATAAGATCTCCGCGCGCAGTGCTGGCGCGCCGAAGGTGGGCACGCCAAGCCAGGCGCATACAGAAGCTGGCAAATTAAGGATGGACTGCCCCGCGTAAGCAGGATAGATAAACCCATCCCCCAGGTCCAGACCGGGGATGCGATGAGCTTGCAACTTCGGTAATAACTCGTTACTCAGGTCAGCCATACCTCTCACTTTTCCATTAAATATTCGGCAGCATCAAATCCGTTGAATTGTAAAACGTTCGCGATTTCGGACAACGTCGGCACATTGTGCCCGGTACCCATTTTCATTACTTTAGCCGCACCGGTAGCATTGGCCAGCCTGGCTAGCTTTTCAAGATCAAGTCCATTCGAAATACCATACAGAATGGCTCCAGCCACACAGTCGCCTGCTCCCGTGGCGTCTTTCACTTCCACTGAAAATCCAGGCACGGAGATATATTGATCTCCGTATGCCAGCACCAGGCCTTCTGCGCCCAGTTTCAAAACAACCCACTCCGTGCCCAGGGCTTGCAGTTCCTTGACCAAGCCCGGGTCGTCCTGTTCTCCAACCAGCCTATTAGCCTCCTCGCGGTTGAGCAGTAGTACGCGGCTAAGCGCCACCGCGCCTTTAATCCAGGCTGAATCAACCTCGGGGTTGCCGGGACCGGGGTCGAAGACGGTGAGCGCGCCCGCACCCTTGGCTAACTCGAGCCCGTGTAAAACCATGGAAGGAGTTTCCTGATATTCCGCCCAACCATCGGCAAATAATGCCTGGGCGTTCTTGGCCAGGGCATCCCAATCAGCCGGCCAACTGCGCACTTGCAGCGACCCGGGGTATCCAAGGTAGGCAGGTTCGCCTGCCGGGTCCACCATCACCACCGCCACCGGGGTGCGGGCGCCTTCTGTCACCCGGAGCTGAGCGATGTCTACGCCTTCACGTTTGAGACCTTCGCTGACCACCAAACCAAAACCATCATCGCCAACTTCCCCCAGGCATCCGACTGGAAGGCCGAAGCGACTGGCCATGATGGCTACGTTACACGCTCCCCCCGGCCCGACCTCCATGTAGGAGAGCCGGTGGATATCTTTAGCCACCACTCCCAATTGCGGCACGCGCATATTGATATCGGCGATCAAGTCACCCAAAATGAGAATGCTCATGAAGCTCTCTTTCGGCGGCTGCGCCAGGCGGAATATATTTTTACGAATTGGCTTGGAGTAAGCGGCGCACCGGGCATTTTCAATCCTTGCGCCAGGCGTATCAACTGCGGTGGGGACACGGCAGCCTGGCCGAGTAGTTTGGCTTGGGCAAACACGTCGGAGATGGGTCCATCCGCGAGAATGCGACCACCAGCCATCACCACGCCACGTTTAGCGACCTGCGCGCAAAAATCCAGATCGTGGCTGATCAATAGAAGCGTTTGCTTCCTTTTGTGCAAGCCAGCCAGGATCCGCCGAATACGCTGGCGGCCGGCCGCGTCCTGCCCAATGCTAGGCTCATCCAGCACGAGGACGGGGGTTTCCATTGCCAGGGTGGATGCCAGGGCCAACAATTTGCGCTCAAAAGGTTGCATATCGTACGGGTTGACCTGCGCCTTGTCCAGCAAACCGACCAGCTGCAAGGCAATGCGGGTGCGCGATGTGATCTTGGAATCCGAAAAACCAAGGTTGCGCGGCCCAAATGCCACCTCGCGTTCGGCGCTGCGCTCGAATAGCTGCTCGTCCGGGTTTTGGAACAGGAAGCCAACCCGGGCAGCCAACTGAGCCGTGCTGTATTGTTGCACATCCCAATTCCCCACCAAAACACGGCCGGTGGTTGGACGCAGCAAGCCGTTGAATAATTTGACCAGCGTGGTCTTGCCGGCGCCGTTCTCGCCTACGATGGCTACAGTTTCCCCTGACCTGACCTCCAGGTGGATCTCATCCAGGGCGCGCACACCGGAGGGATAGACGAAAGAGGCGCCATCCACTTTCACTCTCATCGGAACAGCGCCCGAGCCTGCTTCAGAGTGACCGGTAAAAGACCAGCATCCGACACCAGCCCTTGCTTTCTGGCAATCTCGGCGACCTGACTGTACTGCGTGCGGCCGATGCCCAGTTTCATCATGTCGGCGCTGGCCAGCACAGAGCGAGCCGGCCCGTCCATGACCACGCGGCCTTGATCAAGCACGAGGACGCGGTCAGCATATGCGGCCAGCCACTCCAGCTTGTGTTCCACCAGGACCACCGTGGTTTCGCCGCTCTGCGAGATCATCTCGATGATCTTGAAAATCTCCTCAGTTCCGTGAGGGTCCAGTTGTGAAACAGGCTCATCCAGCACCAGTACCTTGGGTCGCATGGCCAGGATTGAAGCAATAGCCACGCGTTGCTGCTGCCCGCCCGATAATTCGTAGGGAGAACGCGAAGCCAGGTCGGTCAGATTCAATGCATCCAGGACGTCGTCAACCCGCGCCTGGATCTGGCGGCGCGCAATGCCTAGGTTTTCGAGCCCAAAGGCGATCTCGCCGCGCACCGTAAAGCGCGCCCCGCTGATCTGATTGAATGCGTTTTGAAAAACCAACCCAACCTCTCCCGCCAATTCGCCCAGGGATGATTTGGCAATATCCAGCTTGCCGATCAGACCCTGGCCCTGGACCTCGCCGCGGAAAAAGTGCGGCGCAAAGCCGCTGAGCGCATAGCACAGCGTTGACTTACCAGCCCCATTAGCCCCCACCACGCCGCAGAATTGGCCGGCCTTGATCTCCAGGTTAAGCTCTTGCAGGGCAAAACGTTCCTGGCTTGGATACCGGTAAGAGAAATTCCGTAAGCTGATCATTGAAGAAGATACCAAACGCGCATGGCAACCAACCCCAGGCCAACAGTCAGAAGAGCCAAACGCACCAGGCGTTGGCCCAGGCTATCGCGCAAGACCAGCAGGCTGGTCTTGCGGCCTGCACGGCTGAAGGCACGCGCCTCCAATGCCATGGCGCGCTCCTCCACGTCTACGATGCTGCTAAGGATCAAGGGGCCGGTTAGCGGCACCAGCAGCCCAAGGCGGCGAACAAAATGTGTTTGGGTCTCCAGGCCACGCGCTTGCTGAGCCTGGAGGATCAACTGAGCTCTGTCCTGGAATCGCGGGAAGATCTGGATGGAACTGAGCACGATGTAGGCTAGCCCATTTGGCAGGCCGCGTTGGGTAAGGGCATGCATCAGGGCATCGGGCCGCGTGCTAAGGGTGAGCAACAGCGCCCCGCTGAGCGCCACTAAAATACGAGCTGCGACAGTGAGACCGGCCAACCAGCCTTCGAGCGTGAATACAAAGGAACCCACTGAGAAAAGCTCGGTTTCGCCGCCTGTGAAGAAACCCTGGATCAGCGACAGGGAGATGACAAAGGGGGTAATGACAGCCAGGCCGCTGCGCAAGACCGGCGAGATTACCCGCCCCCACCAGGCCAGGGGTACCAAAAGGAAAACAAAGGCAGCCAACAGCCAAATAAGATCTGCTAATGCGGCCGCGCATACTAGCAAGAAAAGTGTAAAGGCGAGTTTGGTAAGCGGGTGCAGCTTATGCAAGCCGCTTTCCTTATCGAGATACAACAAGTTGCCGCGCACGATGAGATTAAACCATACTCAAACAAATGGCCCGCGTACGCGGGCCATTTGACAGTAACGGTACTTAGAACTATTCGCCACTAGCGCGCGCTTTAAACCGTTGCGGTAATGCTTGCAAGACTGCCCATACAACAAAAAATGTGATCATCTTATCTATTGGGTCTGAGGTTATCCCCTGCGCCATATTGGCACCGAGCGCATCGAGGCCAGCTCCTCTGAATAGGGCAACGATCGCATCCGTGCCGGCTCCCAATGTGCCCCCAAACACATAAGCAGCGATTGGTGCTGAAATAATAGCGGCCACAAAACCTACGATGATACCGGCAACAGCCGCGCGCCACCAAATCTTAAACCAACCTATGTGAGCAAACACAGCCGCCAGGACGCCAATGATGGCTGCTACACCAGCAAAAGGTGCGTAAACAGGATTACCGAAGAAAACCCAGATAATGTTTGCCAAGAAACCTGTTACCGCGCCAGCCCAAGGTCCTACCAAAACGCCAACCAATACTGTGCCAATGGAATCAAGGTAAAGAGGGACTTTGAGTCCGAGGATTAGCGTGCCCACCGCAATGTTTAGTGCGATTGCAACAGCCATAAGTACAATACTAAATGTGCTGAACTCCTTCTTAAAAATGCTCATGAGATCCTCCTGCTAAAAGAAAAGTGAAGATAGCTCATTATAAGCCGATTACCCTGCGCCCACGGCGACTAAGCCTTCTTACCGGCTGATAGAATCCTCATATGTCCCATGTCACCATCTATTCAGACGGATCCTGTCTGGGCAACCCCGGTCGTGGCGGCTGGGCGGCGCTGATCCGCAGCGAAGGGCGAGAGCAGCTGCTGAAGGGCGGCGAGGCGCACAGCACCAACAACCGCATGGAGCTGATGGCAGCCCTGCAGGCTTTGCAGGCGCTTGGCCAGCCGAGCCAGGTGGCTTTCTATACCGATTCGCAATACCTGCGCCGCGGTATCACCGAATGGCTGCCGGGCTGGCAGGCGCGGGGCTGGAAGCGCAAAAGCGGCAAGCTGGCCAATGTGGAACTGTGGCAAGCGCTGGCTCAGGCGATCCAACGGCACGAAATCAGCTGGCATTGGGTGAAAGGCCACGCCACAGACCCGCATAATCAAAGGGTGGACCGTTTAGCTAAAAAGGCGATGATGGACGGGGATGACGGAATTTCGAATTGATTGGTCAATCAATCCAGATTGATTGACCTTTCATGCTCCACTAAACAAAAACTGGGTGCTGTTGTTACCAGAGGCGACGACGGGATTCGAACCCGTGGTGAGGGTTTTGCAGACCCTTGCCTT
>JBBDXQ010000064.1:0-26203 GCA_040902265.1 Anaerolineales bacterium | reverse complement strand
AAAGTATTTGTTCTCGATCAGGTTATAGAAAGCGCCTAATGGTTTGCGCAGCGGGTCAACCTGCCCGGCTTTGCGATACACCAGCCATCCCAAAGCTAAACCACCGAGCGCAACACCCAGCGAGACCAACAGTGGCACGATACTGAAGGCCACCGCTTCAGGATGTTCGACCAGGGTGGAACCAACAAATTCGTGGAACCAGCTGGGCAGCAAGCCACCCAGTCCGGGGAAATGCTCGGGGATGCCTACCCATCCCGCGGCGACAGCGAAGACTGCCAGCACCACCAACGGCGTGGTCATGGTGCGCACACTTTCGCTGGCATGCTCAGCCGCCTTGGTGCGCGGCTCACCCAGGAATGTGAGCGTGATCTGGCGCATGGTGTAGAAGGCGGTCAGCAATGCAGCCACTGCCAGGGTTACGAAGACGAGAAGGTGGCCGTTGCCGAAGGCATCCGCCAGGATCTCGTCCTTAGACCAGAACCCGGCAGTGATCAGCGGGAAACCAGACAGGGCAAAGCCGCCAATGAGGAAAGTCCAAAAAGTGATTGGCATTTTCTTGCGCAGGCCGCCCATATTGGACATATCTTGCGGGTCAACATGCTCCCCTGTATGAAGCACGCCATGTTCCATCCCATGGATCACCGAGCCGGAGCCCAGGAAAAGCAGTGCTTTAAAAAAGGCATGCGTCACCAGGTGGAAAGCCGCAGCCACGTATGCGCCAATGCCGAGAGCAGCGACCATATAACCTAATTGTGAGATGGTGGAGTATGCCAGGACACGTTTGATGTCTTTTTGCGTCAGGGCGATAGTTGCGGCAAATAACGCGGTGAAAGCGCCGATAGCAGCCATCGCCATCATTGGAGTGGTCAATTCGCCGCCGTGTTGCCAGCCCGCGGAGAGGAGTGGGAACATGCGCAGCACCATATAAACGCCGGCAGACACCATGGTAGCCGCATGGATCATGGCGGAGACGGGTGTGGGACCTTCCATGGCATCCGGCAGCCACACATGCAACGGCCACTGGGCTGATTTGCCCACGGTGCCGATGAAGAGCAGCAAGCCGATGAGTCCTGCAACGGATAATCCAGCGATCACGCTTGGGGCGCTGGCCAGCTGCTCCAGCAGCGCAGCGTTGTAAAGAATTTCGCGGAAGTTCAGCGTACCGGTGGCCGCGTACAGCGCCACGATGCCGAGCAGCATGAATACATCGCCTACCCGAGTGGTGATGAAAGCCTTTATGGCTGCGGCGCGGGCGCTGGGCTTGGCATACCAGAAACCAATCAGTAAATAAGAACATAAGCCCATGATCTCCCAGCCCACGAAGAGGGTGAGCAGGTTATCGGAGACCACCAGGGTGAACATACCGAAGGCGAATAAGGCAATGAAGGCGAAAAAGCGAGAATACATCGGCTCCACCGAGGGTACCGAGTGGCCGTGATGCACAGCGCCGTGCGGCGGAAGCCCAGGCGCATCATGCTCACCCTTGGGCTGACCGAAGTTGTGATAGCCGATGCTGTAGATGAAGATCATCAGCACCGTCCAGGCAACAAAAAACAGCGTCACCGCCGAAAGTGGATCGATGAGCACCCCGATGGGAAAGATTTCCGTGCCAAGCGGCAGCCAGCCCACTGAAGATGCGAATGGGGACTCGCCCAGATGCTCCACCCTGATGGCGGTGATGAAAACGATCATGCCGATCAGCCAGGAAAGGAATGCTGCGCCTACTCCGATGGTGTGGCTGAGGGCATGGTTGCGGCGGGTGAACAGCAATATAAGGAAGAAGGCCAGCAGCGGCGGCAGCGGGATCAACCAGATCAGGGCTTCAGTCGTCATAAAATGCGCGCCTACCACTTCATCAAATTAATTTCGTCCGCAGACACCGTCTTGCGGCGGCGGTAAATGGAGATGACCAACGCCAGGCCTACTGCCACTTCGGCAGCGGCTACGGCGAACACCATTACCGCAAAGACCTGGCCGCTCATGCTCTGCGGGGTCAGGTATCGCCAGAAAGCTACGATGTTTATGTTGACCGCATTTAGCATCAGCTCCACACCCATCAGAATAGCGATGGCGTTCTTGCGTGCCAGCACGCCGTATAGCCCCAAAGCGAACAATCCGGCGGCGAGGTAGAGAAACCAGGAAAGCGGGATCATGCTCCTACTTGCCTTTCTTCTGCGGTCGGGCTACCACCAGCGCGCCGATCAGCGCGGCCAACAGCATCACCGAAGCGACTTCGAAGGGGATCACATAACCATCAGGCGACACCAAGGCGGTTCCCAGCTCCACAATCGTGTCGCGTTCGGCGCTCAGGGCCGGCGCCAGGGCGTCAATCTCCTGCCATTGGCCGAGCATAACAATGAGGGCGAAAGCAAACAATGAAGAGAGCAGTAAAGCCCAACCATAGCCTGTGTTTACGCTTTCCTGCTCCTCGGTAGCATTACCCCGGGTGAGCATAACGGCAAAGATCATCAGGATGGCAATCGCGCCTATATAAACCAGAACCTGTACCACAGCTAGGAAGCCGGCATCCAATAATACAAAGATGACTGCCACCCCGAACAGCGCCACAACCAGGAACAGAGCGCTATGAACCAGGTTGGCGCGGGTCACCATCAGGTAGCCTGAAAACAGGATGACGAAACTGATAAACAGGAAGATGGCTTGTTCTGCAGTCATGCTTCGATGCTCTCGGCCATGGATCTAAGCAGGCCTGGCCTCCGGGCGTTTTTTGAAGGTAACTCGTTCCTTAGCTGTGCGGCGGGAAACAACGCGCACGATCAGGAAACTAATTACCAGAACTACCACATTGCCAATCAGCAAGGCGGGCACGCGCCAGGCGCTGCCCTCAAATATCTTCTCGACCAAGGCAGTCAGGATGAGCAGCGTGAGCGCCAGGGGAGTGAGGAACTTCCAGTTGAAAGACAGCATATGGTCGATGCGAATACGCGGCAAGGTACTGCGTACCCACATCACAATAAAGTACCCAAACAGGCCTTTAAGCATCAGGTAGACGACGCCGAGCACACGATACTCTTCGGCACCCGGGCCTCGCCAGCCGCCCAGGAAAAGGATGGCGAACAGCACCCCGATGGTAAAGGCGTGCAGGAACTCGGCTGCGAAGAACATGCCGAATTTCATGCCGGTATATTCAGTGTGATAGCCAGCTACGATCTCCGATTCGGCTTCCAGCAGGTCAAAAGGCGTGCGGCCAATCTCTGCAATGGAAGAAACCATAAAGATGAGCCCGGATACTGGAGCCAGTACGATGAACCACAGGTCCTGGTCCTGCACCATTTCCATCATGCCCATGCTACGCGCCAGAAGCACCGGCACCATGAGCGTGATAAGCATGGGGACTTCATAAGAAATGAGCTGGGCTACGGCGCGGAAAGCGCCTAATAGCGCGTATTTATTATTTGAAGACCAACCCGCCATCAATACTGAAAGAATACCAAACGAGCCCACTGCAGCGATGTACAGCACGCCCACATTGAGGTCGGTACCGATCCATCCCGATGCAAAGGGAATCACTGCCCAAATGAGCAGGACTGCAACCACGGAAAGGATAGGGGCAATATTGAAGGCTAGCCGGTCGGCTTTCTCCGGGATCACGTCTTCCTTGGTGACCAACTTGACCATATCGGCGAAGGTTTGCAGTAAGCCGAATGGGCCAGCCCGGTTGGGTCCCAGGCGGTCCTGAAAGCGGGCAGCGATCTTTCGCTCCAGCCAGATAAGGAAAATGACTATGATCAGCCCGAAGGAGGCGACAATCACAACACTTAACAGTGTATAGAGGAAGGTGACCCAGGCCTCAGGAAGAAAGCCAGCAAGAAAAGAGCGAATCCACTCGCCGATCACATTGACGGGGTCCTGCCAAAAAGACATTCCGCTAGCTCCTCAGACAAAAAAAGAAGGTTGAACTATTCAGGCCAGCCTTCTTGTGCTTGATCAAGACCATTCAAGGGCGCCTGTGCGCCAGGCATACAGCAGCCCGCCCACTAGGATCAAAATAAAAAGGATGCCTTCAACCACCGCAAAGAGTGGCAGCGCGTCGAAGGCCACCGCCCAGGGGAACAGGAAGACGGTCTCAATATCGAAGATCAGGAAGACCAGGGCGTAGATATAGTACTGGACCTTGAACTGCACCCAGGTATCACCCACCGTCTCCATGCCGCACTCGTAGGTCTCCAGCTTAATGGGATTGGGCTTGTGCGGTGCGACAAACCTGGCAACCACGATGGGTAAAAGGGGGAACACTGCTGCAATGGCAATAAAAATTCCGATGAAGAGCCAAGTGTTCTGCATAAGGTCCTTACAAGTGAAAGTCCGCTGGTTTATTTGGCGGCGAACTCAAAAATCTCACAAACTCGCGGCATTCTACCACAGCCTGTTGATTGTGCAACTTTCCGCAAACGAAAATTTTAAGCGCGAATGCCGGTGCATTTTGACGGGGATTTTCCTCTGAGCTATACTGGGGTCAGCAAAAATCCTTTTTTCCCCAAACCAGGAGTGATATGGCTGGAAACAGCAAATTCAGGCTCACCTACGCCACGATGTTCGACCCTCCTGAGGAACTGCACACAGGTTATGAAGAGGCAGTAGCGCGCATCAAAGCCGACCTGGGCAAGGATTACCCAATGTGGATCGATGGCAAGGACGTGTTCGCCAACGATAAATCTGAAAACCGCTCGCCCATAGACACCAGCATGCTGCTGGGCACCTTCCAGCGCGCTACGCCGGAGGAAGGCCAGACCGCCATGGCAGCCGCCCGCCGCGCAGCCAAGGACTGGGGCCGACGCCCGTGGCAGGAACGCATCGTCATGGTGCGCAGAGCCGCCGACCTGATCGACGAGCGCATTTACGAATTCGGCGCGGTGCTCTCATTGGAAGCCGGAAAGACTCGCATGGAAGCCCTGGCCGACGCAGCCGAAACCGCCGACTTAATGCGCTATGCCTGCACCCAATTGGAAGCCAACGAGGGATTCGTAGTGAAAATGGGTCAGGACCCACTGAAGGGGTATACGGCAAATAACATTTCGAAACTTAAACCATATGGCGTTTGGGTGGTGATCAGCCCCTTCAACTTCCCCGCGGCACTGACCGGCGGACCCATCGGCGCTGCCCTGGTGGCAGGCAATACGGTGGTGTACAAACCAGCCGAAGACACTTCCTGGACTTCGCGGCTGCTGGCCGAAGTCTTCCGAGATGCAGGTTTCCCTGCTGGCGTAGTGAACTACGTCAGCGGCAAAGGCTCAAAGGTGGGACAGGCGTTGATCGATAGCCCAGATACGGACGGGGTTACCTTCACCGGCTCTGTGGATGTCGGTATGGCGATCTATCAAGGCTTCGCACGCGGGCGCTATCCGCGCCCGGCGATCCTGGAGATGGGCGGAAAAAATCCAGCCATCGTCTCGCGTCACGCCGACCTGGACCGCGCCGTACAAGGTTTGTTCCGCTCGGCGTTCGGCAACCAGGGGCAGAAGTGCTCAGCCGCATCACGCATCTATGTTGAGGAAGAAGTCTACGATGACCTGGTTACTAAATTGGTTGAAACCACGCGCAATTTACAGATCGGGGATCCCACGCAAAAAGGCGTGTTCCTCGGGCCGGTGATCAATCAAAGCGCCTATGACAGTTTTAAGAATTTCACCGAAGAACTCTCGCAAGCTGGCGTTTTCCTAACCGGAGGCAAAGTACTGACCGAAGGAGACCTCGGCAAGGGGTACTTCTGTGAACCCACCATTGCTGCTGATATACCCAGCGAACATCGCCTCTGGAAGGTTGAAATGTTTCTCCCGATCACCATGCTGCACAAGATCAAGAGCTTGGACGAGGGCATGGCCCTGGCAAACGACGTGGACTTCGGACTCACTGCCGGCTTCTATGGCAGCCCGGACGAAGCTGCCTGGTTCTTCGATAATATCGAAGCCGGTGTGTCGTATGCCAACCGTCCGCAGGGTGCTACCACCGGCGCTTGGCCCGGCTTCCAGCCCTTCGGTGGCTGGAAGGGATCCGGCTCTACTGGCAAGAATGCCGGCGGCCATCACTACCTGCAGCTTTACATGCGTGAGCAGGTCAACACTGTGATCGAATAAATACTGGAATGAGCTGATGTTTAGGCGGGTTGCAACTTTCGCGCTTTGGCTTGGCCTGTTGGGTCTTTTCTTAACCTTCGCCGCCTACAGCGTGGGCGAAGTGCGGCTCGACTTGGCGATTGGGTCCCTGTTGTTATTGGGCTTTGCTTGGCTAGCGCTCAGAAAGCCGCCCACTAGTTATCACCCTGAGGCTCGCTTTCGAACACTCCGTAAGTTGGGCCTGCTTGGGCATGAGGGAGATAAGAAGGAATAACCCCAACCGGCCATGCCGTTGAATCCCACGTGAGTAGGGTATTAGCAACTAGTCCTTCCTTTTTCGTGAGGATATAATGCGGCTCAATTCTGGGCCTAACGGGCTAATTAAGGAAATGACTTTGAACCAGAGACATACACTACAACTTGCAACTACTGTCCTGCTTGCGCTACTGCTCAGCGCCTGTGGAGGCGGCGAGACCGGCGCTTCTTCAGCGGTGCTCACCGAAGCAGCCATCATTTATTCCCAAAGCCTGACTGAGACTGCCGCGGCCGCTTCACCCACCCCCACAGCGACTATCGAACAACCCACGGCCACTAACACCACGCTGCCTACCAGCACGCCTACAGTCACAGGCACACCGCCCACCCCCACCCCTGCTCCCACGCAACAGGCTACCTCTAGCAGCGGGGGCGGTAACGGCGCCTGTTTGCGAGCTAACTTTGAGATCGAGACCATTCCGGACGGAACGCAGATGTTCGTGGGCAAAGTCTTCACCAAGATGTGGCGGGTAAAGAACATTGGGTCATGCACCTGGACCCCGAATTTTGCCGCCATTTGGGTGCAAGGCGAACTGTTTGCAGCTGAATCTGTAACGCAGTTTACCGAAGTGGATATTTTCCCCGGTGAATATGCTGAGATCGAGGTAAAAATGGTTGCCCCCAGCCCGGCCGGCCACTACAAGGGTTATTGGATGCTGCGCAGCGATGATGGCCGCTTATTCGGAGTCGGCCCGCGCGGCACCGATTGGCTGTGGGTGGACATTGAAAGCCTGCCATCTCAGTAATGAACTCGAACCTATCAATACAAAAAACCTGCCGCCTGCAAGCGGCAGGTTTTTTTCATGGGGCTGGCGAGTGACGATTTGATAAAACACGTGTTAATTAATACGGATGGATGTAACTGCCATGAGTGATGAAAAAGAAATACTGATCACAGTCCCATTTAAGCCAGAGCAGATAAACGAGCTGGAAAGTCTGGCATCCGATTACCGTGTGCGGGTGCAGAATTTCGGCCAGGGCCAGGCGATCCCCGATGGCTTGTGGGCGCACACAGAAATTCTCTACGCCCAGCAGGCGCTGCCCGAACCACAGCAGGCGCCTAACCTACGCTGGGTTCAGTTTCATTTCGCCGGCGTAGAAGGTCATCTGACTGCGCCTATCCTCCGCCAAGCCAACTTGCAGGCAACCACCCTTAGCGGCGCCAACGCTCCTCAGGTGGCCGAACATGCACTGGCGCTTGTGCTGGCCTTAGGCCACCACCTGCCTGGCATGCTGGCTGACCAAGGCCGTAACGAATGGTCCACCGAGCGGCTGGACCGCTATCAGCCCACAGAATTGATCGGTAGCACAGTGGGCATCATTGGCTACGGCAGCATTGGCCAGCGCCTGGCCCGCCTCATGCAATCCTTTGAAGTGACCATCCTAGCCAGCAAACGAGATCTGCTGAATCCAGTGAAAGAGGATTTCCAAGTGGACGGCCAGGGCGACCCCAATGCAGAACTGGTTCGCCGGCTTTACCCCGGCCAGGCGCTGCGCAGCATGCTCAAAGAATGCGATGTGGTGGTAGTTACTGTGCCCCTTACCGATGAAACCCGCGGCATGCTGGGCGCTTCCCAATTGGCCGCCATGAATCCTGGCGCGTTTCTGATCGATGTATCCCGCGGCGGTGTAGTGGACCACGACGCCTTAACCGCAGCCCTAAAAAATGGGCACCTTGCCGGAGCGGGGTTGGATGTTTTTCCGGAGGAACCTTTGCCCGCAGACAGCCCGCTATGGGCTATGCCCAACGTGATCATTTCACCACACGTGGCCGGGCTCAGCCCGCATTATATGGAGCGGGCATTCAGTTTATTTAAAGAAAACTTGCGCCGCTATGTGTCTGGTGAAGAACTGTTGAACCAGCTCGACTTGGAACGGGGGTACTAATGTCAAGTCCAATCAAAGCAGTTCTATTTGACCTGGGAGGCACGCTGATCTACTTCGACGGAAACTGGGTCGATGTAGCGGAAGAAGCCAACCGAGAATTGCTGCAGCATCTACAGAAGCAAGGTTTGCCATTAAACGCCGAACGTTTCCTGGATGAATTTCGCAAGCGTCTCAAGGAATATTACCTGCAGCGTGAAATGGAATTCATCGAATACACCACGGCTCATGTGCTGCGCACGCTGCTGGCCGATCTGGGTTACCCCGGCGTAACCCCCGAGACGATGGCGCCAGCCCTCAAGCAACTCTATGCCGTTTCGCAGGCGCATTGGAAACTCGAGGGCGACGCCTTGTCTACCCTGGACGCTTTACGAGCCGCTGGGTATCGCCTGGCAGTGGTGTCCAACGCCTCTGACGATGCCGATGTGCAGAGGCTGGTAGATAATGCCGGCATTCGGGGCTACTTCGATCTGGTACTCAGCTCAGCTGCTTGCGGTACGCGCAAGCCCAACCCGCGCATTTTTCAGATCGCCCTGCAGCATTGGGAGCTTACCCCCGGCGAGGCAGTCATGGTAGGCGACACCTTGGGCGCCGATATCCTGGGGGCGCGCAATGCCGGGATCTACAGCATCTGGATCACCCGCCGGGCCGACCGACCTGCCAATCGTGATCACGCCGGCACCATTCAGCCGGACACGCAGATCCAGACCCTGGCGGAGCTGCTTGACAAGCTGAAATCCAGGTCACTTTCGAGGTAAAACTAGGGCGGGCAAAAGATTAATAGGACTCTGAAATTCGCAAAATCTGTGGCATAATACCTCGACTTATCCCCTATAATGAAAGAATAACCTCACTGCCCGCATTTCGTTGCCTTCAAAACTAAATGCATTGTGTAAAACGCAAAACTTCAATAAAAGACATATCACTAAAGGAGGTGGTTGCTAACGAGAACCTCAAGCCTATTAGCCTAAGAACAATCTAATCTTATGTTTTCGGAGGAGAACAAAAATGTACCGTAATCGACTTTTGGTAGTGCTCAGCGGGCTGATCATTCTCAGCGTTTTACTGAGCGCGTGCCAACCGGCTGCTGCGACCACACAGGCCGTAGAGCCAACAGAAGCGGTTGATGCTCCCACAGACGAACCAACTGAAGAGCCCGAGCCGCAGACCACCCGCGTTGGCGGTTGGTTGGATGAAATTGGTATGAAGGTTGTTGGCGCCGACTCAGCGATCACGCAGATCGATGCTGGCGACATTGACATCTACACATCCAACCTGTCCACCCCGCAAGACGTGCAGGCTTCCGATGCTGCCAATCTTGAACGGTCATTCCAGTACGGTCTGTACTATGAATTGACCCTCAACCCGTCTGAGTTCACTGACGGCTCTTTTAACCCCATGACGGATGTGCGCATCCGCAAGGCCCTCAACAACTTGGTTGATCGCGACTACATCAACCAGGAAGTGTACGGCGGCCTGGCTGTGCCCAAGTATGTGTCGTTCGTTTCCGCTTTCGCGGACTACGCTCGCCACGTTGACGTCATCCGTGGTCTGCAGTCTCAAATGAGCTACGACCCGGATCAAGCCATTGCTGACATCGCTGCTGCGATGGAAGACAACGGCGCCACCATGGGTGCAGATGGCAAGTGGGAGATTGACGGCGCACCTGTTACGTTGATCTTCCTGATCCGCACCGACTCTGACGGCACCCGCCGCCCCTTGGGCGACTATGTTGCTGGACAGCTTGAGTTGGCCGGCTTCACCGTCACCCGCCAGTACGGCACTTCGTCCGAACTGGCAGCCCTGTGGGTTAGCGGCAACGTAGCTGATGGCCTGTGGCACGTTTACACCGGTGCCTGGTCTGCTACTGCTGTTTCCCGCGATGACGCTGCGGACTTCTTGTTCTTCGACAGCCCCGACAGCGCCTATGGCTTTGCCACCCTGTGGCAGTCTTACCCCACCGACCCGGTCTACAACGCGTTGATCACCGACCTGGCTAACTCCAACTTCACCACGTTGGAACAACGCCGCGAGATGATTAGCGAAGCTCTGCAAGGTAGCATCAACCAGGCTACCCGCATTTGGTTGATCGACGGTCGTGCTTTCAGCCCCTGGCAGCCCAACGTTTCCGTGGCCTTTGACTTGGCCGCCGGCGTTGACGTCAGCGGTATGACCAAGTTCACCCTGCGCTTCGACGATCAGGAAGGTGGCACGCTCCAGTGGGGCACGCCTGACCTGTTCGTTGAACCCTCAAACCCGGTGGGCGGCTCCAACTGGACCTACGACAGCCAGTGGCAGCAACTCACCTCGGACACCGCCACCCTGGCCAACCCGTATACCGGCCTCCCAATGGCGCAGCGTCTTGAAAAGGTTGATATTTTCATGACGGAAGGGTATCCGGTCGGCACCACCCTTGACTATGTGAACCTGGAGTTCGTAGACACGAACGTTGTACCCGAAGATGCCTGGATCGACTGGGATCCTGTGACCGAAAACTGGATCACCGTTGGGGAAGCATTTCCTGATGGGTTGCAATCCCTGGCCAAGCATGTTACTTACTACCCAGCCGAGTTGTACGATCGCAGCTGGCATGATGGCAGCCAAATGAGCGCAGCCGACTTCATCATGAACACGATCATGACCTTTGCCACCGGCACTCCCGGCAGTTCGATCTTTGATGAAGCCCAGGCTGGCGCACTCGATGCGTTCAAGGGCGGTTTCAAGGGTTGGCGCATCCTTTCGGTCGATCCTCTCACCATCGAGGTCTACACCGACGTGTGGTTCTCGGATGCTGAGTTGATGGCAGGCTGCCCCTGCGGCACCCTGTGGCCCGAGTACGGCTATGGTCAAGCTGGCTGGCACATGATTGCCGCCTCCAACCTGGCTGAAGCCGAAGGAACCCTGGCTTACACACCCGACAAGGCAGTTCTTGCCGAAGTCGAGCAGACCAACTACATCGGCGGCCCCAGCCTGGAAATCCTGGCTGGTTACCTGCAAACATCGGCTGAAAGCGGGTACATCCCCTTCCCGAACGTGTTGAGCGCCTACATCACGGCTGAAGAAGCCACGGCGCGCTACGAAAACATGCTCGCTTTCTATGGCGAATACGGCCACTTCTGGGCCGGCGTTGGCCCGTACATTCTTGACCAGGCTCTCCTGGTAGAGAAGACGGCCGTGCTGGTGCACAACCCCGATTTCACCGACCTGGCTGACAAGTGGGCTCAGTTCTCCACTCCGAAGATCGCAACGGCTGAGATCGATGGCGAAGCCCGGGTAACCTCCGGCGAGGAAGCCACCTTCGATGTCTTCGTGACCTTCGCAGGCGAACCGTATGCGGCTGACGATATTGCCTCGGTGAAGTACCTGCTGTATGATGCCGAAGGCGCGATCGTCGAAACCGGTGAGGGCGTGTTGGTCGAAGACGGCCACTACACCGTCACCTTGAGCGCCGACACCACGGATGCTCTCGGGGTTGGCTCCAACAAGCTTGAAGTTGCTGTTGTGCCCATCCCGGTTGCTCTGCCGTCCTTCGCCTCGTTCGACTTTGTAACCGAGTAATCGGGAACAAAAGCGACACGTAGCGAAGCTCTAAGCTGAGCGCAGTCCGGCGAAGTCGGGCAAGCTCAGTAAAGCAGGGGCAAGGCAAATGCCTTGCCCCTGTGTTTTTCCCCTTTTTCTAAATTATGCTAGTTGCGTTTCTTTGGTATCATTCGGCAATCGCCACAAGAAGGTTGCAGTACGAAGCAGGAGGAAGAGATGAGTGTTCAGAACCCAAGTTTGGCTGGAGAAGCCGCCGTACCGGAAGAGAAACCGTCTCAAACCAGGCATCAAAGCACCTTTAGCCGCATTGCTAAATACACAGCCTACAAGCTGGTGATGCTGTTCATCACCGTGGTCATTGCGGTGTACCTGACCATCCTGATCGCCAACATGGGTGGCAAGGTGGACGAGATCGTGCGCGGTTCGATCCGTGAATTCGTCGGCAACATGTTGCGCACCAACCGCGAGTACCTTTCACTGCTGCCGGCCGAGAAAAATGCATTCTTTGAAGGCGAGATCCTCAGGGCCGAGAAGCGCTTTGGCCTAGACCAGCCGTTCTTTGTACGCAGCCTCACGTACCTCAGGAACGCGATCACCCTTGATTTTGGCAGCGCACGGCTTATGGCCAGCGATACCGGCTCCCGGCAGGTGAGCGCCATCATCCTGGATCGTCTTGGGCCAACCTTGCTGCTGATCGGTACGTCTAATCTGTTTTTGTTTTTCGTTAGTATTTTCCTGGCGCTAGCGCTCTCTCGGTCCTATGGCAGTGTGTGGGACAAGATCGTGCTGGCTTTATCGCCAACCTCGTCTGCGCCTGCCTGGTTCTATGGGTTATTTTTTATCCTTTTCTTTGCCGCTGTTATCAGGATCCTTCCCTTTGGCGGCATGATCGACTCCCCACCACCAAAAGATCAATTGGGTTACATCCTCAACGTCGGCAAACACCTCATTTTGCCTACGTTAGCCATTGTTGCCAGCTCGATCTTCGTAAGTATTTATAACTGGCGCACCTTCTTCCTGATCTATTCCAGCGAAGACTACGTGGAAATGGCCAAAGCCAAGGGCCTGAGCGACCGTGAAATTCAGAGCCGCTATATCCTGAGGCCGACTTTACCAACCATTATCACCAGCTTCGCTTTGTTGGTCATTTCGTTATGGCAAGGGCTCATCCTCACAGAGGGAGTCTTCCAATGGCCAGGGTTGGGACGTACCTACATTACGGCTATCGGTTTGTACGATACTCCCGTTATCGTAGCCCTGACGATCATCTACGCCTATTTGTTGGCAATGACCGTTTTCATCCTGGATTTCGTTTATGCCCTGGTCGACCCCCGCGTCAAAATCGGCTCCGGTTAGCTAGAAACAAACCAAGGGTCTAAAAATGCAAAACCTAAAAAACAGTTTTAAACTGCTGCTTAAATATCCTTCTGCAGTAGTCGGCATCCTGCTTATCTTAATGCTGTTCGCTATCTCCATCTATACCATTTTCGCCATTCCATATAACACAGCCATCGACTTGTGGCGTGGGGGCGAAACAGTTTGGGGACATAATCCCAAAGTTGTTCCCCCGGTCTGGGTAAATTGGTGGCGAGCCAGCAAACTGCCTGAAACCATCATATTGACGATGGAAGACGAGAACGCGGTGGTGACCCGCGAAAATAGCACCGCGGGCGAAAACACGATCATCACCTATACTTTCGACTTTCAGGCCGATGAAGTCCCTCAGGACATGATCATTAACTTCGCCACAAAATATACGAACCGCTCTCCCTTTGTAAGCGTATTTTGGACCACCCCGGACGGGCGCGAAATTCGCGTAACTGAACAGGGAATCACCTTCACTACGACTTACCGGGCGATCCAGGACGAAAAGCTGAAGCGCCGCCTGGGGGGCATTAGCCCAGACCTGGCTCTCTTCGACAACCCTGAAACCGAAGAAATAGACGTGCTTAAGGGCACCTACAAGATCGTGATCGATGCGCTCACCTTTGAAGAAGATTCGACCATCACCAAGGCTGAAGTCCTGCTGCACGGCAAGGTGTATGGTTGGTTCGGTACCGATACTCAACGCCGCGATCTGACCGTTGCCATCTTGTGGGGCACGCCCATCGCGCTGGCCTTTGGCCTCACCGCTTCGTTCGGCACAGCCGTGTTTTCCATGATCTTCGCCGCCGTCGGAGTTTGGTACGGCGGCTGGGTGGATGAACTGATCCAGCGCATCACCGAGATCAGCATCAACTTGCCGTTCCTAAGCCTCTTGATCATGATCGGCACGTTCTATTCGCGTAGTATCTGGACCATCCTCCTGGTCACAGTGGCGCTTACCATTTTCAGCGGGGCTATTAAAAGCTACCGGGCTATCTTCCTTCAGGTGAAAGAGTCTCCCTACATCGAAGCCGCCCGCGCCTATGGCTCCAGCAACACGCGCATCATCTTCAATTACCTCATCCCGCGCATTACGCCCCTGCTCATTCCCAGCTTGGTTTTGGGCGTGCCATCTTACGTATTCCTGGAAGCCACCCTGGCCAGCTTAAGCCTGGGCGACCCCGTGCTGCCCACCTGGGGAAAGGTGATCCAAGACGCCTGGCAGGGCGGCGGCGCGGTCTATAATGGCTATTACTACTGGATATTGGAGCCTGCTGTTTTACTGATCATCACCGGCTTGGGCTTTGCCCTGGTGGGCTTCGCGCTCGACCGCATTTATAATCCGAGATTAAGAGACATCTAAGATCGAGAGCCATCTAAGTAAATGGAAAACAAAGCACTACTTAATGTAGAAGGTCTCAAGCTGTATTTCCGTACCTCCAGAGGCACGGTTCAGGCGGTAGACGACGTTGATTTTAAGCTGCCAAAGCATGAGGCCGTCGTATTCATCGGCGAATCGGGCTGTGGAAAGACTTCTTTTGCCAAGGCCATCCTCAGGCTGCTGCCGCGCAACGTGCTTGAATACAGCGGGCGCGTGTATTTAAATGAACAAGACACCATGCAAATGGACGACGACGAATTTCGCAATAAAGTCCGCTGGGTCAGGATGTCCATGGTGCCCCAGGCCGCCATGAATTCGCTGAACCCGGTCTTGAAAGTGGGCGACCAGGTAGCTGAGCCGCTGATCATTCACCTCGACCTGACCAAGGCAGAAGCCCTGGAACGCTCCAAGGAAATGTTCAAGAAGGTCGGCGTGCCGGTGGATTTCCTCAATCGCTATGCCTTTGAATTGAGCGGCGGTATGCGCCAGCGGGTGGCCATCGCCATGGCGCTAATCACCAATCCTGAGCTCATCATTATGGATGAGCCCACTTCCGCCCTCGATCTGCTGACCCAGGCCAACATCATGAACCTGCTCAAGCGGATAAAGAAGGAAACGGACGCCAGCTTCATTTTGATCACGCACGATATCGCCACCTCCAGTGAGCTAGCTGACCGTGTGATCGTGATGTACGCCGGTCAGATCGTGGAAGACGGGGATGCCAAACGCTTTTTTGAAAAACCATTGCACCCATACTCACAGAAGTTGATGGCTAGCGTACCTCGCCTCCGCGAGATCGTAGAACCTGAATTTATCGTCGGACAACCACCCAGTCTGATCGACCCTCCCAAAGGCTGTCGTTTTGCAGCTCGTTGCCCTTTTGTGTTCGATAAGTGCAAGCAAGACCCACCAATGTTTAACATCAATGAAAGGCTTGTAAAGTGCTGGTTATATGAATCGGGCAAGGAGCGCGCCGACGCATGAAAGCAAAAACCGAAACAAAGACCGCAATAAAACCCGCGGGCAACGGGAGGGGCTCCGGCGACCTTCTACTTTCCATCAAAGACCTGAAAGTTTGGTTTGAACTGCGCCGCTTTGGCTTCGGCCATGCCGGCTATGTGCGCGCTGTGGATGGCGTCACCTTTGACCTGCACCAGCGCGAGGCCATCGCCATCGTGGGCGAAAGCGGCTGCGGAAAATCCAGCCTGATGAAAACCATTCTGGGGATCAACATTCCTACGGAAGGCAAGGTCACCTTCGAGGGCAAGGATATTAACCTGTATAACAAAGGCGACCTGCAGTGGTACCGCTCGCAGGTGGGCTACGTGCAGCAGGACCCTTTTGGGTCCCTGGCGCCGTTCATGACCATCAAGCGCATTTTGGAAGAGCCCCTGATCGTGCATGGTGTAAAGGATTCCAAGGAACGCCTGCGCCGGGTACATAAGGTCATGGAGGAAGTCAAACTCACCCCTCAAGACGAATTTATGCCCAAATTCCCCCATCAGATCAGCGGCGGCCAGCAGCAACGCGTAGTTATCGCCCGCGCCATGATCCTGGAACCCAAGCTCATCGTGGCGGACGAACCCGTTTCCATGCTGGACGCTTCGGTGCGCGTTGAGATCCTCAAGCTGCTGCGTGGCCTGCAGGAATCCCACAATCTGGCAGTGATCTACATCACACACGACCTTTCTACTGTGCGGTATTTTTCCGAGCGCATCTTTGTGATGTACGCCGGGAAGCTGGTAGAGAAAGCTCCCATGGACCGGCTGCTTAAACAACCACGCCACCCTTATACCCAAGCCCTCCTGGCGGCCACTTCGGACCCGGATGCGAATAACGCCCTCGAATACAAAGATGTGCCTCCGGGAGAGCCTCCCAGCCTGGTCAACCCGCCCCGCGCCTGCCGCTTCCACCCGCGTTGCCCGGAGTTCATGGATGGCCTGTGCAATGTTCAGGATCCGCCTGAATTTATGCCGGAACCCGATTACCATACCCTGTGCTGGCTGTACGACCCGAACTTAGACGCCACTCGTGCGGCGGTGAAGCAAGACCAAAAATAGATGCCCCCCTTACTTCGATTAAGCGGTAAACAGATCCTGCTCATTGGGTTCATCATGGTCCTTTTTGGATTCGTGATGCCTTGGCTGATGGTGCTTGGCTATATCCAGACAACCTTCTTTATCGCCTTCCTAACTTACGGCGTTTCGCTTACTGGCATGATCCTGGGTGTAGTTGGAGCTGCTATGCTCGGGGTGCAACGACGCAAAAAAGACAAAGATGAAAGATAAAAAAACGCTGCCTAACGGCAGCGTTTTTTCATTCTCTCTAATTAATCCCTATTCCTTCGCCTCCCCCAAGCGTAGCAATCGGTAAGACTCATAGCGGTTGGGATGCACCGTCTCAGTTTGCACCGCAGCCCGCACCGCACAGCCCGGTTCTTCCAAATGAGCACAGTCCCGATATTGGCATTTCGGAATAAGTGCGCGCATTTCTGGGAAATAGCCGTCCAGTTCTTCAGGTTGCACGTCCCACAAAGCCAGCGCCTTCAGCCCCGGCGTGTCTGCCACGTAGCCGCCCATTTCAAGTTTGAATAGTTGGCGCTCTACCGTGGTGTGCTTTCCCTTGCCGGATCCTTGCTGCACCTCGCCGACACGCAAGTCCAAGGTAGGCTGCACTACATTCATCAGGCTGGATTTACCAGCCCCGGAAGGCCCGGCCAATACCGACAGTTTTCCTTGCAAAGCAGAGCGCAATGACTCTACTCCCTCACCGCTCTTCGCTGACGTGTAAAAAAGCCCGTATCCCAGATCGCTATAATGGCCGAACAACCGCTTAGCCCCATCCATCCCCACCAGATCAACTTTGTTCGCCACCACCACCGCAGGGATCTGCTGTGCTTCGGCGATCACCAGGAAGCGATCAAGCATACGCAGCTTGGGATCTGGGTCGGCGCAGGCGAAGACGAACACGGCCTGATCGGGATTGGCCACGATCACCTGCTCGTATAGCCCTTGAGGCCGCGGGTCGCGGCGCACCAGTGCCCGCTTGCGTGGCTGCACGGATTCGATCATCGCCTCGTCACCCACCGCCATGGAAATCTCTACTCTATCGCCGAGAGCGACAAGGTCGCCGGTGGCGCGTCCTTTTTTCAACCGCCCACGCAATTTCGCCAGCACAACCCCGCTCTCGGTCTCTACTTCGTAGAAACCCGATTGGGAGCGAATCACTAAACCATTCGCGGTTGTCATTGCGAGTGAACTCCCAGTGCTCTGCACAGGAGTAAGCGTAGCGATCTCCCCGATAATTTACGGGAATTACTAAGCATCAAGGATTTGGCGTCAGTTCGATTGCTTCCTCGGCTTCAGCGGTCGAGGTGGCTTCGGCTTGCAGCGTTTCGTCGAAGTAGATCGGGTCGAGCACGCCGAAGGCAGATTCCCAGGGATACAGCCTGTCCGGAGCGCCAAAGAAATAGTAACTGGCCACCCGCCGCCAGATTGGAGCGGCGAACTCTGACCCGTCGCCAACGTTTTCCACCATGACGGCGATGGCGATGTCCGGCTGGTTGGGCCGTCCGGCATCCGTGTAGCCGATGAACCAGGCATGCGGGTCCAGGCCTTCGCCAGCTGTAGCAGTTCCCGTCTTGCCAGAAACGGAAATGCTAAATCCGGAAAATTGTCGCTGGGCCGTGCCACGCGGGTCAGCCACCACCATGCGCATCGCATTTTGCAGGTTCACTAAAGTGGTCTCGCTGATAGGCAGAGTGCCTGTGGCTTCGGGCTCGAAACTTAGGGTTGCCACACCATTTGAGTCCACAACGCTGTCTACCAACTGGGGCGCGTACAGAGTGCCGCCGTTACCCACCGCGGCTGCGTAGACCGCGGCCTGCAAAGGAGTGATGGCAGTCGTACCCTGGCCAAAGGCTTGTTGAACCGCCTGGTTTCGGCCAGTGTCCCCATCGTCTGTAGTTGGAGCGGAAAGCGACCCGCTGGATTCAGCCACTTCCTGGATGCCCGTGGCGCTGCCCAAGCCAAACCCACGCGCCATTTCGGTGATGGCATCCACCATGCCTGCGTTGTAAAGGTCCAACCCGATCTGGTAATACCAGATGTTACAGGAGCGCATCAGCCCCTGCAGATAATTTAAAACGCCGTCCGCTGGCAATTCTTTTTCGACCGTCCAGTTGTCCAGCACAATACCAGACAGGCCGAACCATTGCTGGGTGCAATCCAAAGTAGATTCGGGCTGGAATAATCCGCTCTCCAGCCCAGCTGAGAAGGTGATCACTTTAAAGATAGAGCCAGGGGGGTATTGCCCCTGGGTGGCGCGGTTAAAAAAGCGCTGGCTATTATCGGGAAAGTAGGTAGACCAGAAACTGTTTACATCTGCCGGGTCTGCCCAGTTTTGGTTGAAGCCCGGCGAAGACACCATGGCCAACACCCGCCCTGTGTCGCGTTGCAACACAATAATGGCGCCGGTGAAGTCCCTAATGGCTTGCTGGGCGCGCAATTGCAGTTCGAGATCCAGCGTGGTAACTACCGAAGAAGCCGGTTGGGCGCCGGTCTCGGCCAGCTTGGTCACCACTGCGCCAGCCGGGTCTAGCACGTACAACGCGCCGCCGCGCGTGCCAGCCAGGTACTCTTCTCCCCAGCGCTCGATACCCATACGTCCGATCCAATCCGAACTCTGGTAACCAAGCGGTATGTAGTTGGGGACTTCTTCAGCGGGGATGGGTCCAAAATAACCCAGGGCTTGGGGCGCAGCACCACCGCCAAAATATAAACGCGTCGTGTACTGGTTGAAGTAGATCCCGGTGAGGTTGGTCCAATTACCAGCGCGTACATCAAACTCCTCTTGGGAAACTTCGGCAATAGGCACATAAAATTCGGCCTCGCCCTCTTCGGGGAACACGAGCTCGCTGATCTCAGCAATTGGCCGTTGGCTTACACGTGCCAGCTCGCTGAGTACATCGCTCTCGTCTCCACCCTCGATTAGTGAAGGATATACACCTACCGCCACTGCCGCCGTGTTGGCAGCGATGGGGTCGCCATCGTTATCGTAAATAATGCCCCTGGTGGGCACGAAGCGTTCTAAGCTCAGGGAGTTGCCACCAGCCAGCTCGGGCAGGATAATGCGGTCCTCCCACACTACATGCCATTGTCCGCTTTCCAGCTCCAGGTTCATGCCGGTTTCGCGAGTGATCGCGCCGATCACCGCCGAGTTTAGAGTGACCCGGTACCCTACCTGGGCGTTTCCCGGGTTGGTCAGCGAAGAGAGGATCTCGAAATCCACCCGGAAAAGATTAGTCTGCGTGGCCACCATGGCGTAGCGCGCCTGGAATTCCTCGGAAGATATGTTTTGCCTGCTGGCCGCTGACAGCATCTCGTACATGGCGGTGTAATTACCCTCGTTCCAGGCGCTCAGATACGCCCTGGCTGTGTCTTCGGCGTTTGGCGCAGAATTAACACTGACGTGCGGCGTGGGTAATTCAGGGGCGCTGCCGATACCGCCTCCGCAGGCAGCCAGCAATAGGCCAAGGGCAAGCAGGGGAGCGATAAGTCTCATTGGCGCCACGCGAGGATATCTCCTGTCACCGGGCAATCGTATGAAAAGTGTGCCTGGCAGGCATTGGGCAGATCTGTGTCGAAGTCAACATTTAGTTTCAGTAACGTACGCTTCAAGTGGCATAGCGGCAAACCGACCACATTGGCCAGGCAGCCATCCATGGAAGCCACAGGGTGGAAGCCGGCATGTTGTATCGCATAAGCGCCCGCCTTGTCTAGTGGGTCGCCGGAGGAGACATAGGCCTCGATCTCTTCGTCGCTGTACTCGCGCATCGGCACCCGCGTGCCGGCCAGATCGCCCAGTTGTTTTTTATCCGAAGTTCGCACAACGGAGATGGCAGTGAATACAGTGTGCTGCTCACCTCGCAAGCTCATCAGGATCGCCCTGGCTTCTTTAGCATCCTGGGGTTTACCCACGATGCGCCCGTTGTGCACCACGGTGGTATCTGCAGCCAACACCAGCGCTCCCGGCGCTTGGCTGGCGGCAGCTGCCCGTGCTTTTTCACCGGCCAGGCGCTGAACATAGCCACGCGGTTCCTCGTCCGGACGCGGAGCTTCGTCTATAGCCGTCGGCGCCACCTCAAATGTCTGGCCGCCCAAGGCGAGCAATTCTTTGCGGCGCGGAGAGTTGGATGCGAGCACGAATTTAGGGGTCATGGGTAGATAACAAAAGTTCGCCTAAGCGAACGCACCGATTCTAGCATACAGACCATCCATTCGGGTGAACGCTCAATTAAGCATAAGAATTCCCTGCTTTGTTTTTTTGTGGGACATTATTTCTTGCCCAGCCGAATAACCGCTCCTTGGTTACCTGAACCCTGTTTACCCGAATCCCATTGTAAAATCCTACATCTTCATCATGATCGAAAGGCAGGTATGCAAGAGCTAAAGGATCGCATCATTAAAGAAGGCCAAAACTTAGGCGGGGGCATCCTTAAAGTAGACGGCTTTATCAACCACCAGGTAGACCCTGCCCTCATGGATGCTTGTGGCCGCGAACTGGCAGACCACTTCAAATATCTGGGGGCCACCAAGGTACTCACCGCTGAGATCTCCGGTATTGCCCCTGCGGTTACAACTGCCCTGCATCTGGGCATCCCGGTGGTCTACGCCCGCAAGCATAAGCCGATCACCATGCCTGACCAGGTTTTCCTCACCCTGGCACCTTCCCACACCAAAGGCCGCACCGTGGAACTGATCGTCTCCCCTGAATATTTGACTAGCAAAGAGAAAGTGCTGGTCATCGACGATTTCCTGGCATCCGGCGCCACCATCATGGGGTTAGCGCGCCTTGCGCAAACTGCTGGAGCGCAGATCGTGGGCATTGGCGCTCTTATTGAGAAAACCTTCGAGAACGGACGAGCGGCACTTGAAACGCTGGGTGTACCCGTGGTTTCCCTGGTAGCGATCACTCGCATGGAAGGTAAGACGTTCGAGTTTCAAGCATGATCATTATTCTCGATTTTGGTTCGCAAACCTCGCAACTCATTGCCCGGCGTTTGCGCGAAGCGCAGGTCTATTGCCAGCTTTTCCCTTGGGATACTCCCGCGGCTGACGTGATGGCCCACCAGCCGGCGGGCTTTGTGCTATCCGGCGGCCCGGCTTCTGTTTATGCTGCAGGCGCGCCACAGGTCCCGGATTATGTGCTGGCCAGCAAAAAACCGGTGCTTGGGATTTGCTATGGCATGCAGGCTCTCACCCAGGCCTTGGGCGGCAAAGTAGCCCCCGCCAGCCGTCACGAGTACGGTGCTGCCAGCATCCACGCCATTGCCGACAATCCACTGCTCGACAACGCGCAGCAAGTGTGGATGTCTCATGGCGATCGCATTGAGCACCCGCCGGCCGGCTTTGTGCCCATCGCGGGCAGCGACAATGCACCGGTGGCTGCCATGGCCGATTTGGACAAGAAGCTTTTCGGTGTCCAATTCCATCCCGAAGTGCAGCATACCCCCGGCGGAGCCGAGATCCTTCGCCGCTTTGCCGTCGACGTGTGCGGCGCGGACCCAACCTGGAGCCCGCAGAATATCGTTGAGCACTCCGTTGCGGCCATTCGTAAGCAGGTAGGCAACGGTAGTGTGCTGGCGGCCATCAGTGGCGGCGTAGATTCCGCCGTGGCGGCCGCCCTGGTGCACCGCGCGGTGGGCGACCAATTGGTTGCCCTTTTTGTCGACAACGGGCTACTGCGCCAGGGGGAACGCCTGCAAGTCACGCAAGCCCTGCAAGCCGGCTTGGGCATCGAACTGGTGGTGGTGGACGCGGCCGCGGAATTCCTCGGTGCACTGCACGGCGTCACCGACCCGGAAGAAAAGCGCCGCCTGATCGGCGAACGTTTTATCCGCCTTTTCGAGGCTAAAGCCAAGGCGCTGGGCAATCCACACTTTTTGCTGCAGGGCACCATCTACCCCGACGTGATCGAATCGCGCGCCCCGGAGCGGTCTCAAGCCCAGCGCATCAAGACCCACCATAACGTGGGCGGCCTGCCAGAGTATATGGATTTCGAGTTAGTCGAACCGCTGCGTTATTTGTTCAAGGACGAAGTGCGCCGCGTGGGTGTCAACCTGGGCTTGCCGGCCCCGCTGGTCTGGCGTCAACCGTTCCCTGGTCCTGGTCTGGCAGTCCGCTGCCTGGGAGCGCTGAGCCCCGAGCGCCTGGAGCGGCTGCGTCAGGCAGATGCCATATTCACCAGCGAACTAGAAGCTGCCGGCTTGGTAGGGCACGAAGAGGCGGCCCTGGCGCAAGCCTTTGCCGTTCTGCTCCCGGTGAAAAGTGTCGGGGTGATGGGCGACCAGCGCACCTACCAGGAGTGTGTGGCCCTGCGCGCCGTGACCAGCCAGGATTACATGACCGCCGATTGGGCGCGGCTGCCGCATGACCTGCTTGCCAAAGTCTCAAGCCGTATTGTCAACGAGGTGGACGGCGTTAACCGCGTGGTATATGATGTAAGCAGCAAACCACCAGCCACTATTGAATGGGAATAAGAGGAGAAATCATGGATTTCGGATCGGTATTAAGACGCTCTTGGGAAATTATCTGGAAGAACAAAGTGCTATGGATCTTCGGCATCCTGGCCTCATGCAGCGGCGGTGGAGCTAATTTTGGAGGGGGCGGCTTTAACTACAGCACCGACCAGAGAGATATGAGAAATCTACCCCTCGAATTCCAACGCTGGGGACAGGATTTTGAAAGATTTATAAATGAAGGCGGGATGGCTCTGATAGTAGCCTTCATCTGCGCCGCCCTCGTGATTGGACAGGTAATCTGGGTCATCGGTAAATTCGGCAAAGTAGGCTTGATCAAGGGCATCTTGAAAGCCGACGCCGGTCGGCCAGTAAGTTTTAGCTCCCTCGCCTCTGAAAGCTGGGGTATGTTGGGTTCCGCCCTGGGATTGAACTTCATCCTGATTTTGATCCCGATCGCTGCCGTGATCGTCCTAGTTTTGCTGGCCATCCCCATTGGTATTGTCACCCTGGGAATTGGATTAGTTTGCATGATCTGTTTGTTCGTTCCCCTGGCGCTGGCCTATGGGGTCTACACCCAGCTTGCCAATGTCGCCTTAGTTCGGGACCAACAGGGGGTAGGTCTTGCGCTTAGCCGCGCTTGGGACCTGATGCGCTCCAAGCTGGGTCCCCTGGCTGGCATTGCCATCATCCTCATCCTGGGTGGCTTTGTAGTTGGCGTTATCCTGCTGGTACCCATGGCTGCCATCGCGCTGCCCGCCATCCTTGGTTTCATAAGCAAAGACCCCAATGCTGTGGGTGGCGGGTTGCTCACTTCGGGTATTTTGCTCCTGATTGCTTTGCCCTTTTACCTGGCGATCAGTGGCCTCATCCAGAGCTATTTACATAGTGCGTGGACCTTGACCTACCTGCAGCTATCCGCGCCAGCCGCCCCTGTTAGGGCCAGCCGCGCCAAGGCGAAGAAATAGTTGGCTAATTTACGCACCCTGCTAGAAAGCCCATGGTTGCTGCGTACCCGCCGCAACCATGGGCTTGAACATGCCACCATCCATGTTCTGTCCCAAAAGAATTCGCAGCGCAGTTTTGCCGGCCGCTCAGATGCGGGCGGTTTCTGGCTGCTGGGTGAACTGAACACAGAAGAAGTACAAGCCGCTGTCGCCGAAGCGCTCCGCCGCTTGCGAGCTGGGCAGCGCTGGTTGGCGATCCACCCCAATTGCGGTACCAATCTGATGACGGCCGGGGCAGTCACAGGCCTGGTGAGCGCCCTGGCTATGCGCGGGGCCAGCCAGCGCCGCGCCTGGCTGGACCGGCTGCCACTGGCTGTGCTGTTCAGCACGCTGGCATTGATGGCCGCCCGCCCGTTGGGCACGCGTATTCAGCAGCGGGTCACCACCAGCAGTGAGCCCGGGGACCTCGAGGTTCTTGACATCCAACGGAGCAAGCGCGGCAACCTCACCATTCACAGGGTGGTCACACACAGTACATGAGCGACCCAGCCAATATCATTATTTTTCACGGCGATGATGAAGCCGCCATGCGCGCCGAGGTGGGTGCAATGCAAAGCCAACTCGGCGATCCTGCCACCGCAGATATGAACACCACGCGCATTGAAGGCGCCATCTCCTTGGATGAATTGCGCAATGCTACTCAGGCAGTTCCCTTCCTAAGCCAGAAAAGGCTGGTTGCGGTGCGCGGTGCGGCCAAAGCGTTTTCGGCAGCTGCACCGAAGGTGGCCTTCCTGAAATTCCTTGAGGACTTAGCACCAAGCACCCAGTTGGTGCTCATCGAGATTCCTGCCCTGGACGCCAAACAAGAAAGCCGTCCCTGGCTGTTGAAGTGGGCTAAGGATGCCGACGTGCAGGTGCGCAAATTTGAGTTGCCCCAGGGCGCTCAAATGACAAGCTGGCTTCAGCAGCGTACAAAAACACTAGGCGGCGATATGCGGCCTGCCGCCGCTGCCGCCCTTGAGCTGCTGATCGGGAGCGATACAACTGCCGCCCAACAGGAAATCGACAAGCTGCTGGCCTACACTGGTTACCAACGCCCCATCCAGGCCTCGGATGTGGCCGCGGTCAGCTTGCCTGCAGGCGAGCAGGGAGATTTCTTCAAACTGGTGGATGCTCTGGCGGCGCACAACAGCGCCACCGCTATGAAATTGCTGCAAACCCTACTGGCTGAGCGCGAACGGATCTTGCTGTTCTTCAGCCTGGTGGCTCATTTTCGCTTGTTGCTGCAAAGCCGTGAAATGGTCGAGGCAGGTAAGAAGGACGTCGACATTGCCAGCCACTTTCACATGCACCCATATCGCGCCCAAAAATTGGCAGAACAGGCGCGCCGTTTTTCCTTAAGCACTCTGGAAAGCATATATCAACAGTTATTGGTGATGGATGAGCAGATAAAAACGGGGAAGATGGAAGCGGATCTGGCGATGGAAACTTTCGTCGCCAGCCTTAGCCTGCCAACGGTTTAACCACTGCATCAGCCGGAGCACCCAGCCACAGGTAGTTAGGCAATACACTCCGCTTGGCAACCAGGCGCAATACGCCCATACGCTTGCGCTCACCCTCCATCAGGCTGGGGTGGAGCATGCACAAGGTGGGCTGCTGGCCATACTTGCGCTTGTAGCGTTCGGCCGCCCACAATACGCGCTGTTCCAGGCTCATGCGCTGGTCCTCAATCAGAAAGAGTTCACCAAGTTCCATATGAATTTCCTTTACATCAGAACATTCGTTCTATTATACCTTCGCATAAACCAGTGTCAAGAGGCGCTACATTATTACCGAATGAGGGGGGAAGATTGTTTTCGAGACTTGATTGGAACCAGGTTAGAAGGTGAGCCTGGCAGCGGATGGTTATTGCCAGCGGCCTTTCTCCACTGTCAAACTTTTTTACGCGGCCAGGGGATGAACATCGGCGTGCGCTCCTTGTAATTCCGGTAAGCCTTGCCAAAGAAACCTTCCAGCTTACGTTCTTCGAAAAGCGCTCCTACAATGAAATACAGGCTGATCCCCACTACGAACGCAAACCCGTTAACCGAAAAGCCAGGAAGCAGCCACAGCACCATCATGCTGCCCGTGTACAATGGGTGTCGAATCCAGTGATAGGCACCGCTGGTAACTAACTGCG
>JBBDXQ010000063.1:0-27046 GCA_040902265.1 Anaerolineales bacterium | reverse complement strand
GTTAGCGGGACTGTCCTGAAAGTGATGATTGCCGAGGGTTCCACAGCCCCGGTCAACAGCATTCTTGTCTGGATCGGCAAGCCTGGCGAGCAGGTCCCTGAGGGCAGCGGTGGAGCCGCCGCCCCGCAAACAGCTGCCAATCCCTCTGTTGAAAAAGCCGCTCCTAGTGCCCTCCAGCCCATTCCTGCAGCTGTGAAGCCGCAGCCAGTAATGCAACCAATAGTTTCTGCCACGCCGCGCCAGCTAAGCACACCAGTATCAGCCTCCTCCTTCGCTTCCGTTTCCGCCTCCGCTGTATCCCCACTGGTAGCCCGCATCGCCGTTGAAAACAAGGTCGACCTGGCTGCTGTACGCGGTACTGGGGCTGGTGGCCGCATAACCAAGGAAGATGTGCTCGCCTACATCCAGTCGGGGGGTGCTAAAAGCACGCCAGTGGTTGCTGGGCAAATTACCCCACCCAAATTTGATGGCCAGAACCTGGCCACCTTCACCTCCCCTGTAGTAAAAAAGCTGGTTCAAAAGCACAACCTGGATGTGACCCGCATTCAGGGCAGCGGCCAGGGGGGCCGGGTCACTAAACAAGACATTGAAACTGTGCTTGCCAGCGGCCAGGTGCACGTCCAGTTGGCGCCAAAAGCAGCCAGCCGGGCTAAGCCGCTCTTTCCTACGGCCTTTGTGGATGCCATCCCCGGCCAGGTGATGAAACTCAACCCGGTGCGCAAAGCGATCGCCGAGCATATGGTGCGCAGTGTGCACACCTCGCCGCATGTCACCACCATCATGGAAGCCGACCTGAGCTCGGTCACCGCCCACCGTGCGGCTAATAAAACTGCCTTTAGCCACCAAGGGGTGAATCTCACCTTCACCGCCTATTTGGTTGCTGCCATTGTGGCTGCCTGCCAGGCTTATCCGATCGTGAACTCGTCCTGGTCCGAAGAAGGCGTAGCCGTTCATGGACAGATCAACGTTGGAGTTGCCACAGCGTTGGAGCCAGACGGCCTGATCGTGCCCGTCATCAAGAACGCTGGCGCGTTATCCTTGTTGGAAATAGCCCGAGCCATCAATGACCTCGCCGGGCGGGCACGCAGTAAACAATTGAAGAACGAAGAGGTTAAAGACGGTACCATTACCCTGACTAACCACGGCACCAGTGGATCGCTTTTCGCCACGCCGATCATCAACCAACCCCAATGTGCCATTATAAGCACCGGAGCGATCGAAAAACGGGTGAAAGTGATCGACGATGCAATCGCCATCCGCTCCATGATGTATCTGGGGCTCACATTCGATCATCGCATTTTGGATGGCGCTGTGGCAGATTACTTCCTGGGGACGGTCAAAGCCACCCTGGAATCATGGGAATAGAATATTTATGTAATACGCAACCGCGTGTTACACATTTCAATTGCGCAATCTTGAAAGCGAGGATTATTCATGGCTAATTACGACGTGCTGGTTATCGGCGCCGGCCCGGCCGGATACGTGGCTGCCATCCGGGCAGCCCAACTCGGCAATAAGGTTGCCGTTGTGGACAAAGAGTTCCTCGGCGGCGTCTGTTTGAACGTAGGTTGTATTCCCTCAAAGGCTTTGCTCAAAAACGCCGAGGTGGCGTACACGCTGCGCACCAAGGGCGAAGAATTCGGGTTTTCGTTCAGTAACCTCAAGCTGGATTATGCCTCGGCAGTCCAGCGCAGCCGGAAGGTATCCGAACGCTTGGTGAAGGGCGTCGAATTCTTGATGAAGAAGAATAAGATCGATGTGATCATGGGTACTGCTAAGTTGACCGCTAAAGACACTGTATCCGTAAAACCCAAGAAGGGTGAAGCCAGCGAGCATAAAGCCAAAAACATCATCATCGCCACCGGCGCTAGTGCTCTGGTCATTCCCGGGGTGGAACCAGACGGCGAGCAGGTGCTTACCTATTGGCCTGCTATTTTGCAGGAGAAGTTGCCTAAATCCGTCATCATTGTTGGCGGTGGCGCCATTGGCCTGGAATTTGCCACTTTATGGTCTTCCTACGGCAGCCAGGTCACCCTGGTTGAAATGCTGGATCGCATCGCTCCGCTGGAAGACGAAGAGGTGAGCAAAGAGCTGGATAAAGCAATGACCAAGGATGGCATCACCATCAAGACCAGCACCAAACTGGAGAAGGTTGAAACGACCAAGACCAAGGTAAAAGTCACCGTTTCTGGCAAAAGCGGCCAGGAGACCTTGGAAGCCGAACAGATTTTGCTGGCTATTGGGTTTCGCCCGAACAGCAAGGACCTGGGACTAGAGCAGGTGGGTGTTAAACTCGGCCAGCGCGGTGAGGTGCTGATTGATGATCGCATGGCCACCAACGTGCCCGGCATCTGGGCTGTCGGCGACGTGACCGCCAAGCTGATGCTAGCTCACGTCGGTTCAGCCATGGGAACTGTGTGTGCTGAGAATATCGCTGGCGTGGAGACCGTGCGCCTGGATTACAGCATGATGCCCAAGGCAACCTATTGCCACCCGCAGGTGGCATCCTTCGGGCTTACCGAAGCGCAGGCCAAAGAGGCGGGCTACGAAGTGAAAGTATCCCGATTTAATTTCCAAGCGAATGGCAAAGCGCTGGGGTTGGCCGACTACGCTGGTTGGGTGAAGCTGATCACTGATGCGCGCTACGGCGAGATCCTAGGGGCGCATATGATCGGCCCTGAAGTCACTGAGCTTCTTCCCGAGCTGACTATCGCCCAGATGGCCGAGCTGACTACCGCTGAGGTGGCGCGCAATGTACATGCGCACCCTAGCCTGACCGAGGTGCTGATGGAAGTTGCCCATGTGGCCGAGGGGCGTGCCATCCACAGTTAAACTTAAGTTGCCCAAAACTCATCCCCCCGTTGGAGATAGCAAAATGTCGGACGAAAACGACATCGAACAATCCAGGGGAGATATTGGCGATCTACCGAAAGACGCCCAGGAAAATGACAGTCTGAACTGCTTAAGCCGGGCTTCCTACCATCCGGACGCTCTTTCCAGAATTTGCTCCAGGGAAAACGCCATCCACACTGATGTTGGTAGCCCGCAAGTGTTGCAATAGTTCCGCTGCATTCTTAAACGTACCAACTCCGTGTTGCGCTTCACGGCGCGCTGTTTGCACCGGCTTGGCACGGTAAATCTCAACGTTTGCATGGCCTAGTTTTATTGCCTGCAAACAGATCGCCCGCATATAGTAGCGATTGAATTCCCCTTCACCGAGTGTGTGGTTCGCTGTCTTGGGAACCTTGGCTAGGATTGTCTTTTCACCTACCTGCCTGGTTTCCTCTTCTTTCAGCAAATGGTGGTGGTCAATGGCGTCCGAAAAACTCTCTGCCGTCCCGCTTTGTATTGCCACGCGCAGCAGTTGTAAATAGATATCGCTCATCTTGCTGATCAGGCGCGGGTCTATGAAGTTAGCGCCGCGCTCAACATCATATTCGAACTCCTGTAGCATCAACGATCGGATTGTTGCATCTAAATTCTCGAAAAAGAACATTCTGCTAGACCAGTTCCGAATAAAATACTTCCACTCTTTTCATGTTCTGTGGATAATCAGCACGCTCGGCTACTTCCCTTATGTTCTGTGCTGCTGCGCGGGCGCGCAGATCTGTGTCTTCGATCGCCTGGATGATGGCGGCTGTCAGCGCGTCAGGATCAGCCGGGTCCACCAGCAACCCGTTCTCCCCAGGACGGATCCATTCGCGAATAGAATCCAGGTCACCGCACACAGGGAAAACGCCGCAAGCCATGGCTTCCAATAGACTATTAGGCGTGCCGTCATGGGTGCTGGGCGAAACCATCACCTGTGCGGCTCGATAGACCTCCGCCAGGTCCGCTGCATTCAACTTCGGCAATAAGTTCACATCCTGCGCAATGCCCAACCTTTTCACCCAACGATCAGCCTCGGGCTCACCAAGCATCGCAGGACAATCGAAGCGCACCCCGGGAAAACGTTCCAGCACTTTCGGGACGGATTGGAAGAAAACATCGTTGCGCACATAAGCGCGCAGACCGCGCGGGTTCACCACTTTCAAGTCCCGCAGCACATGTTTCGTTGGGAAGAAGATCTCTGAGCGCACACCCCCGTTGCCGGGCAAGACCATGGCTGGCTTACTCTGGTCAAAGCCCCACTTTGCAGCCAGCCGCTGATCACGCTGGGTGTCGGTATGCAAGCCGCTGGCATACGCCAGCGTTTTGCGGGTCGCAGAACCCATGAGAGGATTTGAGCGCGCATGCAAGGTGAAATCGTTGCCCCAAACGGACACCAGCACGGGTGCATCAATGTCAGCAGTGGCCGTTAGCATGCCTTCGTAGGGGATGCGCATGGCGTGCACCAAGTCTGGTTTTATATCGTGGACGAGGTCCCGCAGGGAGCCAGCTGCGGAGGCCAGGGTCAACGGACCTAGCCAGGAGCGCATTTGGGTGCGCCAGGCCGCCGGGATCAGGCGGCGCAAGCTGGTGCGAGTGCTCTCGCCTGCGGATGCGCTGAGGGCTACAGGCACGATGTGAAGCGACGCTAACTTGAGGTCGGGTTGGCAGGCAAAGGTGCTGGCCAGGTGCACTTCATAATTCGACTTGGTGAAGTATTCGATCCAATTCAACGCGGTGGGCGAGCGCCCGTCGGCTACGAAAAGTAGGCGCATTAATTGCAGACCTCGTTGAGTGCGGTCACAAAGCCTGCCACCATGGCTTCCAGGTTGAATTTTTCTTGCGCCAGGCGGAAGGATTCCGCCCCCATGCGGCGCAGCCGGGCTGGGTCGGAGAGCGCCTCGCTGAGCGCGTCACGCAAGGCGGCTACATCGCCTGCTGGTAGCAACCAGCCGTTGGCAGGCGTCACCAGGTCCTTCTGGCTGCCGTCGCCCTCGGTTACGATGAGGGGCAGGCCATGCGTCAGGGCTTGCTGGATGGCCAACCCGCCGGTACCAGGTAGCACAAAAAGATCAGCCTTGACGAATAGTTCTTCCAGCGCTTGGCCGTATTGCACTCCAGTAAACTGTGCCGCGGGATAGATCTGCACGGCCAGTTGTTCCAATTCACCCCGCACAGGACCATCACCCACGATCTGCAGCCGGGGCTGTAGTTCTTTGGGCAGCCCAGCTAAAGCATGCAGCAAGCTGTTCAACCGCTTGCGCGCCTGCAGGCGCCCGACATAGAGAAGCGTGGCTTTTCCATCCAATGCAGTTGCGTGTTGTGGTCTTTGCCCTTCTGGGCGGGGGGCGACTGCATTGGGGGCCACATAAATACGCTGATGCGGAAATCCCAACGCTCCGTATTCTTGCGCGCCACGTTGACTGTAGGCAATCAAGGCATCGAACTGGCTCAGGAAGGCGCGACGGCGCGACTGGCGTAACTTTGCTAGAAGGCCATATAAAGGCAGCGCGCCTAAACCCCAGCCAATGACCGGCCTGGAACGCTGCTTCATCCAGCGGATGGCTGGCGGAGTGCTGAGGTAACGCGAGTTGGCTTCCACGATCAATATGTCGGGATCCCATTGCTTAAGCCAGCCGATCAGGCCTTGCTGCCAGCAAAGGTAGAACGGGCCGCTAAGCAAGTGCAAATTGCGCGTCCGCGTAACTGTAGCTTTATGCAATGGTCGGCTGGCTGCGATGGCTTCATTTGGCCGCGGCTCGCCCGCGATCACGGAAAGCCCACCCAGGCATTGCTCAGCCAACATATCAAAAAAGGGCGCGCGGTAAGCAGGCAATACGCGCTGCACCAATCCGACGCGACCCGAGTAGGCGCTCATGCAGCCGGCCTGCCCAGCACATAGCTCTTCCATTCAAAAGCATCCACATCTTGGATGCGCGCATAGCCCTTGGTTAGAAGGTGCAGAGAGTAATTTGCTTTTTGCAGCAGTCTCCAAATCTCCCGGGCGGCTTCCGGTCCGTGTAGTTCGATAAAAAGCAGTGGGCGCTTCTCATTCAGCATTTTTTTCATTCCAGCAAGAGCTAATACTTCCCCACCTTCGATATCCATCTTCACTAGATCGGGAGGCGAGTGTTTATCTTTGTAAACAAAATCATCCAGGCATATCGCTTCTACTTGAATGCTGCCGGAATAATCTGCCTGGCGGCCGGCTGACCCCTGCAATTTTCCCATGTCGTCCGAGGTGTGTACTTGGAAAATGTGTGCCCCGCTGTGCTCGGCCACTGCCTTAGGGACCAGATTGACCACCAGGTTTGGGTTTAAGTTCAGGTTGGCGCGCAAGCGTTCTTGGTTGGCTGGCAGCGGCTCAAAGGCCATCACCATTCCCTTTGGTCCCAATTGCCGAGCCAACATCAGGCTTATATAACCAGCGTTTGCGCCTAGATCGAAGGCTACCATGCCCGGCTTTGCCCAATCGCGGATAGCCTGCTGCAGGTCCATCTCATAGGTGCCCAACCAATAGTCTTTTTCCGTATGCAAGTCCAGCAGCAGGGTAGCCCCGGCCAACCCTCCGGCTGCTACTTTTGTCTCTACCAGGCCGGCAGGCGCCGAGCGGTTTAACGCCGCCCGCAGGCTGCGGCTCAGCGGACCCAGCTGGTAAAGGCCGCGTTTGAGAGGCGCAGGCAACCAGCGCGCCGCAGCCGAAGCTAAGGTCAATAACGCATTAGCCACCTTTAATTTCCATGGCTTGAATATAAGCCTCCACCATCGGGTCCAGGCCAAAGACTGCTTCCGCTCTGGTTCGGGCACCTTTGCGAATGGCGTTCTGGTCTTGAAGTATCTCTTTGGCGCCGCGCACCAGGCTTTCAATCTCGGGAGGTTCCAGCTTCCATGGATCACCACCATAGGGCACCACTCGGCCGGCTTGCGCGGTGACCAGTTCCTTGAGCGCGCCGGAATCGAAAGCCAGCACCGGCAACCCACACGCCAACGCCTCGATCACCGAATTTGGGCAGGCCGCGTTTATATCGCCCGAATACAGCAAGTGCGCGCTGCGGTCAAGCGCAGGGATATTTTCCCTGCGCACCACACCTACCCATTCGATGAGCGCCTTGCTTTGTTGCGACCATTTGGTTTTCAGTTTTTCTTCTATCTGGCCGGCGATAACCAGCTCTACAGTTTTTCCAAGTTCTAGCTGCAAGCCTTCTGCTAACGCCACTGCGCTCTGCAGGCCAAGTTCATAGCCACCCTGCAGGCTGCCTTCCACCATCAATATGCGAATTCGGTCCTCTGGCGGAAACCCTTCTCCGTTGGGGTTGTATGTTTTCAGGTCCACACCGTTGTAAATAATGTATTGCCGCCTTGGTCCCGGCCCATATCGCTTCTGCCACCAATCCTGCACGAAGCGGCTTTGGTACACCACGCGAGTTGCCAGGCGTTCACGAATATAGGACAGCAGCCAATTGCCGATCTCGGCACGCAGCCAATGGCGAGCCCCGGTTCGCGTGCGGCGGTGCAGCCAATTGATACCGTCCAGCCGTTGCACGATGGGCAGGCCACGCCGTCTGGCGCGGCGCAAGTCCACCAGCTGCCGCGTGCCGCCGATAACCAGCACGCTGTCATAAGGCTGATCAGCCAGATCATTGGTGACCTGGATACCGCGGGCTGCCAACCCCGCGGTTAGCTTAGCCTGGAAGGAGACCATGCCACCAACCCCTGAGACGCGCGGAGTGAGGCAAACTCGGTTTAGTTTCGGACTCATGGGTGTTTGAGTAGTGTTAATCAGAGCCTAAATGGATGTCGCTGAGCTCTACCCAGCAATCTGGGGGCGTGGCCAGGGTGCCATGGCCAATGCGGCCATCCGGCTGCCATGCAGCGAATTGGTTATCCAGCCATAGTACCAGACCCAATGGAGGCCGTGGCGCGGGCGTTTCGCAAATCAATACGCCGTCCACTCGGAAAGAAACCAGGTGAGTTTGCCAGTCGATGGCGTAATCGTGCCATTCCGATGAAGACAAAGATAGTTGGCTCCATCTATGCTGGAACAAGGATGCTGCCAAGCTGCGAAACACGCGCGAAGCGGCTGGCACCAACAACAACGGCAGGGCCAGGGCGGCAGGGGCAAACAAAAGCGAAGGCAGATGCGCTGCCCTGAAGCTGCCTGCCAAGGCGCCGTTACCCGGCTGGTCGGCACGCAGCGACAAATGATTTTCTGGCGAGGCAAAGAAGAACCAGGCTGAATTCGGCAGGGCTGGCAGGCGGCCACGAGTGCCACCGAAACCTAGCGAAAAGCCAAAAGGATCGTTCCATAACCCAAAACCCCACGTCCCGGGCAGAGATGTATTCGAAGCACGCGCCCGCAGTGAAAGTGTGAACGGAGCCCGGTGTGGAAATGCGTTGCGAGATAAGTTTAAATAATCGTCCAGTTGGGCGAGCCGGTAGCTGCCAGCCGGGCCCGGGTCTAAAGCCAGCCGCCATCCCCCATGCAGCTTCTCTACCCGTCCATGCGGGCTGGTTCTCTTTTCCAATCTCAAATTAGGCACGCGGGTATTATACGGCTTGGGAACCGCGAAGTATAATCGCGCCCACCCCGGAGAGTGAATGGAAATTACTTGGTACGGACATTCCTGTTTTCGTGTCACTGAGCGCAGCCAACCCACCATCGTGGCCGATCCTTATGACCACAGCAGCGTGGGCTACAAGGCACTAAAGCTCAAAGGCGATATTGTCACGGTGAGTCACGATGCCCCTGGCCATAACTTTGTGAAAGGGGTCAAGGGCTTCCAATGGGAATTACGCGGCCCCGGCGAATATGAAATTGGCGGCATCTTCATTACCGGAGTGGCGATTAAAGAGAGCAAGCAGAATAGCAATATGGTCTACATTTTTGACTATGACGGAGTCGCCCTCGGGCACCTAGGCGATATGCAGAAAGTGCCAACCCAAACACAGGTGGAAGCCTTTGGCTCGGTGGACGTGCTCATGGTGCCAGTCGGCGGGGGAAACGCGCTGAATGCAGCCAAGGCCGCTGAAGTGATCGCCATGATCGAACCGGGTATAGTTATTCCCATGCATTACAAAACTCCCGGCAGCAGCTTGAAGCTGCTTGCTCTGCGCCAATTCCTGCAAGAGATGGGTCTTTCCAACGAAAAACCTGTGCCCTCATTGAAAGTGACTCGTTCATCCATCCCAGAGGAAACCAAGGTGGTCGTATTGGAAGCGACCTCCTGATGAGCACGGTCAAGCTGCTGATGAGTTGGGACATCCAGCCAGGACGCGAAGAAGATTATTTTGAATTTCACATCCGAAAGTTTGTGCCCGCCCTGGAAGGCCTGGGGGTCGCACTAAGCGAAGCCTGGCTCACCGTTTATGGTGAACAGCCTCGTCTGCTGGCCGAAGCCGTAATGCCAGACCTGGACGCAGCGCGCAAATTGCTCGATTCCAACGCCTGGGACGACTTAGGTTCCCAAATGGAAGATCTTGTTGAGAATTTCGATTACAAAGTTGTCGCCGCTCGCGGCGGATTCCAGATGTAGTCGGCAGCCGGCTTGCCGGCTTATCCAGTGACCAAGATCGTAAAGAAACTGCTCCGTTGGTATGCGGTCGAACGCCGTAGCCTGCCGTGGCGCGCCAACCCCCGGCCTTACGCCGTATGGGTAGCCGAGATCATGGCTCAGCAAACGCGCCTGGACACTATGATGCCGTATTATCGGCGTTGGTTGCGGCGCTACCCAAGCATTCGCTCCTTGGCTAGTTCCTCCGAACAAGATGTGCTCGCCCTGTGGGAAGGCCTCGGCTACTATAGCCGTGCACGTAATTTACGCCGAGCAGCCCAAATGGTGATAAATGATTATGGCGGAAGGCTGCCTTCAACCGTGGAAGAACTGAGGCGGCTCCCGGGAATTGGCGCCTATACGGCTGGCGCCATCGCTTCGGTTGCCTTCGGAGTAGATGCGCCGGCAGTGGATGGAAACGCGCTGCGCGTGCTGGCGCGGTTGTTCGATGTGGCCATACCGGTTGGGAGCGCCGCCGCCCAGAAGCGGTTTTGGCAGCTCGCTGCTGAACATCTGCCTCGCGGACGGGCTGCCGACTACAACCAGGCGCTGATGGACCTGGGCGCAAAGGTGTGCTTTCCTCGCCGGCCAAATTGTGCGGCCTGCCCGCTGCAGGCTGATTGCAGATCTGCCGCCTTGGGGACCCAGGAGCAAAGGCCAACGAAAACCAGGAGAAACCCTGCGCCGCGGCGTAATTTTGCTGCCGCAGTAATTGAGCAGCGCGGCAAGGTGCTGGTTATGCAGCGACCAGCCGCGGGTCTACTTGCAGGCATGTGGGAGTTTCCGAATGTTCCTTTACGCAGCCGCTTCAACGCCAAGCTTGCTTTGAGAAAAGCGTTGAGCCAAACTCTGGGTTTGGCTTTGGTATTCGAACAAAGGCTGGGAGAGTTTGAGCATGCGTACAGCCACTTCAGCGTGCGCTTGCAGGTATTTCACCATCCCCTCAATAGCGTTCGGCCCAAAGTGCAAACTGAGCTTACACATAAATGGCTGCCGCTCAGCCAGCTTGGCAGCCTGCCCATGGGCAGGCTGGACCGGCGTATTGCGGATGCCTTGCAGGCCGGCATAGAATAGAAACATGGATCGCCGCTTTCAGCGCACAGTTGAGGACTTCGTTTGCCAGAACTGCGGCTTGGCAGTGACGGGGGATGGCTACACCAACCATTGCCCGCGTTGCCTTTACAGCCTGCATGTGGACATTAACCCTGGCGATCGCCAGACGGCTTGCGCAGGTTTGATGATTCCTGCAGCGGTCTCCATAAGAAACAACGGCTACCGCATCCTGCATCGCTGCCAGGCATGCGGGGCGGAGAAATGGAACCGGGCCGCGCCCCAGGATGACTTTGAAAAGTTATTGGAGATCGCTCGGGAGCAGGGTCAACTCTTTAATGGACAGTGAACCTGGTTTTGCGCGGCAGCGCGCTGCCATGCTGGCAACGCAACTAACCGCTCGCGGCATTCGCGACCCGCACGTACTGGATGCGATGGGCAAAGTGCCTCGCCATCGTTTCGTCCCATTGGCCGCACAAAGCCAGGCTTATGAAGATCGTCCGCTGCCGATCCTCAGCGGGCAGACGATTTCCCAACCCTACATCGTGGCCTATATGCTGCAGGCTTTGGCCCTGGATAAAACTGACAAAGCTTTGGAGATTGGCAGCGGATCTGGCTACCAGGCTGCCTTATTGGCAGAATTGGCCGCAGAAGTACATACTATCGAGCGCCATCCGCTCCTGGCGCAGGCCGCGCAGAGCGCCTTGGCGGAGCTGGGCTATCAACAAGTACACGTGCATCAGGGCGATGGCAGCAAAGGCTGGCCCGAGGATGCACCTTACGATGCCATCATAGTGGCCGCCGGGGCGCCGTTGGTCCCACAGCCGCTGTTGCAACAGCTTGCGCCGCGCGGACGCCTGGTGATCCCGGTAGGAGAACCGGGCCGCCAGGTGCTGCAGTTGTGGCGGCGGGTAGATGGTGGTTTCGATTACGAAGAACTGGTACCCGTAGCCTTTGTACCCCTCATTGGCCAATATGGTTGGGAAAAATAGAATCAACCCGTAATTTGCTTTGGGTAAAATCCCGCTTATGACTCGTGCTCTAAATTTCCTGGGTCTCCTTGGTTTGGCGCTCCTCGCCGTTCTGCTCATACTCAGCCTGCAATCCTGGGCTGCCACTGGGTTCACTCTTCCCACTGAGTTCTATACATTTGTCACCATTTTTCTGGGCATCTTCATCGAGGCTGCACCCTTCTTGCTTTTGGGAACGCTTGCCTCGGGGTTTGTCGAAGAATTCATAGATCACGAAGCGGTGCAACGTTTCATGCCGCGCAACCCCTTTATGGGCGCCCTGGCCGGAGGTATGTTGGGTTTCGTTTTTCCGGTATGCGAATGCGGAGTTGTGCCGCTTACCCGTCGGCTGTTTCATAAGGGTATGGCTCCAGCTGCGGGCATCGCATTTTTGCTGGCTTCTCCGGTGCTAAATCCCATTGTTATTACCAGCACCTATGCGGCCTATGGATGGGGCTCGATTCTTTTTTGGCGGATCGGGTTAAGCCTGTCCATTGCGGTAATCACGGGGTTGGTCTTTGCCGTTCAACAGCAGCCAGCTGAGCTGTTGCGCGCCGCCCCGCGTAAGTCGATCGGTGGTGCTGGGTTGCGTCCGGCGCTAGCGCGGCCTTCTAATGCACTCATCCAGCGTATACAACGGTCTTTGGAGATCGCCGGTGACGAATTCTTCGAGATGGGCCGCTATCTGATCATCGGCTCACTGATTGCGGCGCTCCTCCAAGCTGTGTTGCCGCAATCTATGTTGTTGGCCTTGGGTAGCGGTCCGTTGTACTCTGTGCTAGTCATGATGGCATTGGCGGTCTTGTTATCGATTTGTTCTACTGTGGATGCATTCGTCTCATTGGCTTTTGTTGGCACATTCACTTCCGGATCCATTTTGTCTTTCTTGGTATTCGGTCCAATGGTGGATATCAAGAGCACCTTACTTTATCTGCAGGTATTCAAACGACGAACAGTGTTTTACATGATCCTTCTGCCTTTTTTGATGGTATTGCTGGCCTCCGTCTTTATTAACTTGAACTTGGCGATATAGAATGAAAGCGCAAACCTACCGGCTTATCCAATCAGCTATTTTGATGGGCCTTGGCGCCTATTTGCTGGTTAAAATATTTTCCGGCACACTTTACTACTACATAAATCAACGCTTTCTATGGCTGGTCGCCCTTGGCGCTATGGTTTTCTTGGTCTTGGCCTTTGTCGCCTGGCGTCGTCTTCGGACTATGCAACAAAATCACCAGCATGCTCATCATATCCATGAGTATGATCACGGGCACGGATCTGGTGCTAGTCAGTGGAATCTCATTTTTCTTGCCGTCCCGCTTTTACTGGGATTCTTGGTTCCTGCGAAACCATTGGATAGTTCCGCCCTTGAATTGCGCGGGCTCACCACGAATGCCTTGTTGGGAGCGAGAGCGCAAACTTCCGGCGTTCAGCTAGAGGCCCCTTCGGATCAGCGTACCGTGCTGGATTGGATCCGCGCTTTCAACTTCGCCAGCGACCCTTCGATATACGAAGGCGAAACGGCTGACTTAATCGGTTTCGTTTATCACGACCCACGGCTCTTGGAGAACCAATTCTTGGTTGGCCGTTTCGCTGTGTCCTGCTGTGTGGCCGATGCATTCGCCATCGGCATGATCGTAGAAAACCTTGATGCAGCGAGTTGGGCGGGTAATTCGTGGGTCCATGTCGTCGGCAAGGTCCAGGTGGGCGATTTGGATGGCCAGCCGATCCCACTCATTGTCGCCGCCAGCATAAAAGAGATCGCTATTCCACCTCAGCCTTATTTGTTCCCGTGACCATGCGTTCAAACCGTTTGGACGTTGTGGTTTGGTCGTTTTCTGCTTTGCTGCTGTTGGCTACCTTCTCTGTGATCCTGCTTGGCGACAAGGTCGGAGTTTCCATCCTGCGCGCCTTGCCTACTTCCGGCAGTCAAGCGGCGGCCAGCGCCCCGATAGTCATCGAGTTCGCCCAGGGCATGAACACTGAAGAGGTTGAAGCCGCTTTTGGGATCTCCCCACTAGTTCCAGGGCGGTTCATTTGGAGGCAGAACACGTTGTTCTTTTTACCGAGCAAAGCTTGGGAAAGCGGGGTCGCTTACACGGTTCGTTTGCAGACCGGTGTTGAGGATCAGCTTGGACATCATCTGTTAGACGATTTGATCTGGACATTTACAGTGCGCGATCCCGGCCTTGTCTTTATGCGCGGCCAAAGGGGTACTTTTGACTTGTGGGTGTTGCGGGATATGTTTGAACCGCCCCTGCAGTTGACTCGTGTTGAAAGCACTGTCTTTGACTTCTCAGTCTCTGTCGATGGGGAGCAGATCGTTTACTCGGTTATCAATGAACAGAACGGTATTGACCTGTGGGCAGTTAGCCGAACCGGTGGTGACGCCGAGATCCTGGTTGGCTGCGGTCCCGACCGATGTTCAGCTCCTGCTTGGTCGGTCGATGGGCGCATCGCGTACACTCGTGTTCAAGCGCCGCTAACTCAGGCCGATCCGTATGGCGCCCCGCGCATTTGGTTTCTTGATCCGCAAACCAGGGAGGACATTCGGCTGTACTCCGATGTGCAAAAGATCGGTTATGGGCCTTCCTGGTCTCCTGATGGACAGCGCCTGGCTTACTACGATGGTGTCCAGAGTCGCATCGTGGTCCTAGACTTGCGGAATGGGGAGGAGATTTATGTGTCGTCCAATGTGGGAGAAATTGGAACCTGGACCCCGGATGGCCGCCACCTGGTCTATTACAACGTCCAGGTACGTGAGCAGGTCGCGGTTAATAGCCTCTTTAGAGTAGATTTTGGATCCCAGGATGTTTTGCCTTTCTTCGATTCGCGATCCACGGAAACCAATTTCAGTAGCCCGGTAGTCTCCCCAGATGGGGCTTGGGTGGCGATGAAAGTTCGGCAATTGGACGCCGCCCCTGGGGACGAAGTCTGGGTTACGCCTCAGGATGGCCGTTATGCCCTGGTGGTTACTGCTGAACCTAATTACTTAGTGTCCAATGTGAACTGGGATCCTTGGTCGCGCCGTTTGGTTTTTTATCGAGTTCCTTTGGGAGTGGCTAACCCAGAATCTGAAGTCTGGCTTTGGGATATGGAAACTATGCAAGCTCAACTGGTTGTTTACGATGCCGTCGTGCCAACCTGGTTGCCCTGAGCGTTATAATCAATTTTCATGGCCCACACTCAACTTGTAGCTAAACCTGATGCGGCCAAGCGTGCCGGTGATTGGCTAAGCAAATTGCATAGTCACGGCTATCGCGTAACCAAATCGCGTCGCGCCGTGGTCGATGCCCTGGCCGAAGCAGATACTTCACTCACTGCAGCTGACCTCTATGGGATTGGTCGCGGGCGACATAAACGCTTAGGCTTGGTTTCCGTTTACCGCACCTTGGAAAAACTAGAAGAGCTGGGGTTGATCCAACGTTTGCACCGGCCTGATGGTTGCCACACGTATATTTCAGCGATGGAAGGACACCAACATCTTCTCCTGTGCCAGTCGTGTGGTCGCGTGGAAGTTTTTCATGGAGATGACATAAGTGACCTGTCCAGCCGCCTGGAAAGGGAGAGCGGCTTTGAGATCCGTGACCATTGGCTTCAGTTTTTTGGGCTCTGTGAAAAATGTAGGAAGATTGATACTTGACAAAAAATTTTGCCTCCCTATAATGATAATGATAACCAATATCAATAAAGGGAACTGTGAATGCGCTACTCCTTGAGTGCCTTTTCTGTTGTTCTCCTGCTTCTTAGCGCAGGATGTACTAGCCTGGAGATTAGTCAGCCAGGTTTGAAGGTTGTTGCCAGCACTCAGATCCTTGGCGATGTGGTTGCCGTTATCGGTGGTGAACACATCGAACTAAGCGTACTTATTCCGCCTGATTCCGACCCACATGCCTTCGAGCCAACCCCGCAGGATGCCGCCCGCCTGGCTGATGCAGATCTGGTCTTTGTTAATGGCCTAGGGTTAGAGGAAGCGCTCCAGCCCCTATTGGAATCAGAAGGCCTAAACTCGATCACCGTATCGGAAGGCATCGCGCCTATCGCCGCCGAGCCCGAGGATCACGATGAAACACAGGAAGAACATGCGCACGAAGCTGCCGATCCGCACGTGTGGATGAACCCGCTAAATGTCCAAGTTTGGGCAGCCAACATCGCTACCGCTCTGGCCGCTGCCGATCCGCCGCACGCCACCGCCTATCGCGCAAACGCCGCAGCTTACCAGGCCGAGCTAGCTGCGCTGGATACATGGGCTCTTGAGCAGATCGCCAAGCTCCCGGTCGCTGACCGAATCTTGGTCACCGATCACGAATCATTTGGCTACTTTGCTGATCATTACGGTTTTAAGCTCGTCGGCGCCATCATCCCCAGCCTCAGTACGGTCAGTGAGCCCTCCGCCGGCGAAGTAGCTCAGCTCGAAGATGCCATTCGACAGTTTGGCGTGAAAGCCATCTTTGTGAGCGCTGGCATGAACCCTGCCTTGGCCGAGCGCGTCGCCACAGATACGGGTATCTTCCTCGTGCCCTTATATGTCGAGTCGCCCAGCGCAGACGATGGCCCAGCACCCACCTACCTCGATCTGATTCGCTATGACGTTCTTGCCATCGTTAACGCCCTCCAATAAAAACTTCGCTGCCGCGCGGTAGAATTCCACAACTCACGGTGAAAAGTCAATTTGCCAAGTCCGGGCGTATTCCCCCTCACCCGGACAGTCGTTTTGCTCTCGAGCTGCGCAACCTGAACGTACGCTTCAATGGCCTCACCGTCCTTGAGGACCTTTCGATTCAGGTGGAAAGTGGTTTGCGCGTCGCAGTCGTAGGGCCTAACGGCGCGGGTAAATCCACTCTGTTCAATGTGTTGGCAGGGTTGCTGGCCCCGGCTTCCGGCGAAGTTCACATCCACGGCCACTTGCCTGCCGAATATCTGTGTCTGGCATACGTTCCACAAAGCAGCCACGTAGATTGGAATTTCCCGGTCAGCGTGCAGGATGTTGTGATGATGGGTCGTGCAGGCCAACTGGGTTTGTTGCGCTGGCCTGGCAGCAAAGACGCGGCGCAAGTGAAACAGAGCCTCGACCAAGTGCAGCTCAGCAAGTTTGCCCGCCGCCAGATCAGCGAGTTATCTGGCGGGCAGAAACAGCGCATGCTCCTCGCCCGTGCCCTGGCCCAGGAGGCCAACTTACTGCTGCTGGATGAGCCGCTGGCCGGATTGGACCTGCCGTCCCAGGAGCAGATCCTCAGCATCTTGGCGGGTCTAAAGGCTCAGGGCATCACTGTGCTTTTCGCCACCCACGACCTCGAGTTGGCCGGCGATCATTTCGATCGCATCTTACTGCTAAACCGCAAGCTAATCGCCTACGGCGCGCAAAAGGAAGTCCTCACGGTGGAAAATCTATCGCTGGCTTACGGCGGCCACATGCAAGTCGTAGAAACTAAAGAGGGCAAAGTGTGGCTCGGCGATATCGGCGGCCACCACGACCACGACGAAGAAGGCCGCCATGGGTAGCTGGCTCTTGGAACCGCTAGCTTACGAATTCATGCAGCGCGGGCTGGTGGTGGCTGTGCTGGTGGGCGTTGTGTGTGCACTGGTGGGCTGCTACATCGTGCTGCGCGGCATGGCCTTTCTTGGCGACGCGCTTTCCCACGCCATCTTGCCCGGTCTGGCGGTCGGTTACATGGCCTCAGCCGGCAATCCAACCTCTTTATTCTGGTGGGCGCTGGGGGCTGCCATCCTGAGTTCGGTAACCATCAGCGCCCTCAGCCGCGATGGACGCATCAAACAGGACACAGCCATCGGCATCGTATTCGCCGGTATGTTTGCTCTGGGCATTGCGTTGATCTCCACCATGCGCAGTTACGCCGTTGACCTGTCTCATTTCCTGTTCGGTAATGTATTAGGGGTTACCAGCGCGGATGTTCGGCTAACCGCGGGCGTCAGCCTGTTAGTCCTGCTGCTCATCGTGGCTTTCTACAAGGAATTTTTAGTGCTGTCTTTTGACGCCCATTTGGCTAAAACGCTGCGTTTGCCTGCCCGCTGGCTGGAGATCCTGCTCTCGGTGCTCACCGCCGTGGCTATCGTGGTCTCACTGCAAACGGTGGGTGTTTCGCTGGTAGTGGCCCTCTTGGTCACCCCGGCGGCCACCGCTTACCTGCTCACAAAAAAGCTGCGCAATATGATGGTGCTGGCTGCAGCCATCGCGGCTGCCTCGGGAATTGTTGGCCTCTACACCTCCTATTACTTCAATGTGGCTTCAGGGGCTGCAATTGTCTTGGCCTGCACGGCCTTGTTCATCGCTGTATGGATCGCGCAGAAACTTCGCTCTTCCCTCCGCCGCCAACCCGTAAGTTAATTCCCCTCGTTTCCAAGGCGAGTTTGATCTCCTCCAAGACCCACGCGTCCTTTTCGTTGTTTTCAGCCAGTGCCAGCGCGGCTTTAGCCGCGTCGCCACCTAGTTTTCCCAGCGCCCAGGCTGCATGACCGCGGGCCAGCGGTTCGGTTTCATCCTGCAACAGGTCGATTAAGGCCGGCACGTGAGCGCGATCAGCGCTATTGCCCGCAGCCACCGCCAGGTTGCGCAGGTATCCGCGCCGCTTGGTCCACAGAACCGGGCGAGTCTTGAATTTGCGATTAAACTCGGTCGTGTCTATTCGCAAATCTGCTTCCAATCTCAACCAGGGCTTGCTTTCTTTCGACACAAAGGCAGCGTCTCCGTTTTCACTGGCGAAGCGTTCATTCCATGGGCAGACCACCTGGCAAATATCACAGCCAAACACCCAGTCGCCCATTTTGTCGCGCAGCTCGGGCGGAGTGGCTCCTCTCAACTCGATAGTAAGGTAGGAAATGCAGCGGGTCGCCTCCAGGGAGCGGTCGGGCAGGATGCACTGAGTCGGACAGGCATCCAGGCAGCGCGTGCAACTGCCGCAGTGGTCTGTGTCCAGTGGCATATCTGTCTGCAGCTCGATGCCCAGCAGGATCTCCGCCAAAAGAAAATATGAGCCGCGTTCTGGGTTGATCAGCATGCTGTTCCTGCCGATCCAGCCCAAGCCGGCACGTTGGGCAAGTTCGCGCTCCAGCAACGGGCCGCTGTCTGTGTACCATCGGTTAGGTACTGCGTGCCCAACCTGTTGCTCGATAAACTCTACCAGGCTCTGCAGCCTTGGCCTTAGTTCCCGGTGATAATCTTCACCCCAGGCGTACGCAGCGATACGGCCAACCTTGGCTGCGTCAGCTGCTTGTGGTGCGCCGGACGGATCGTTATAGGGGATGCCAAGCACCAGGATGGACTGGCATTCAGGCAGGATGTTGCGCGGGTCAGCCCGCCGTTGCAGCGCGCGCTCTTTGGCCAGGTAGGCCATGTCGCCATGGTAGCCAGCGGCCAGCCACTTCCGATACTTATCCATATGTTCCGGCGGCTGTGCGCTGGTCACTCCCACCAGGCTAAAGCCCAGCTCCTGGGCTTTAGCCTTTATTTGTTGCGTTAGCCTGGCGCTATCCATATATAAAAAGTCCCTGCTCTTAAGCAGGGACTTTATTACTTTGCCTGCCAAAGATTGTCTAGGGTTGTGTGTATGTGACGATGAGCTTCAGACCGCCGCTCAGGAAGCGAACCAGGCCATTGCCGCTAGGCGCTCCGCTAAAGCGCAGCTTGTATTCCAGTACGGTTGAAGTTCCCAATGCTGCCTGCAATCGATCTGCCACCTCATCAACTACATAGACAGTATCCAGCGAGTTGCTGTCGCACCATTCCATGTCTGGTCCAGCGCCGGCAGCTGAATAGTCACCGGAATCCAGGGGGAAGAAGGCGCCGGCAAAGGCCTGCAGGCAGCCCATGCTGGCGAAGGGGTTGCCCACCGTGTCGAAGCCGGTGAAATCCACTTCGACTTCTTCGATGGTGGCATTGCTGGGGATGCCTGAAATATTGAAGGAGGCAAACCCGTGCACGCCGGTACCCGAGTTGGCGCCGGTGTGGGCGGCTGAACCAACAGTGCCGTTCGCGTCCACCTGCCCAACACTGCTGGCGCTAATCGTAAGCCCGCCAGGGCCGCCCCCGGCGCCGCCTGAGGTGACTTTGATCTGCACATAAAAGCTGCCAAAAGATTGATTGGAAGCATTACGCAGCGCAAAGTACCCGGTGTAATCGCCTTCTTCGTGTGGAGCTTTCAGGGTTAGGGAGATATCTACCGTAGTCCCCGGCGCCACGGTGTCCGTAAGGTTTTGTGATGCCGGACCGCCCATGGCATTGCCGCTCACGAAGACGACCGCATAGGACGGCGACCAGGAACAGGTGCCCGCATTGCGCAGGCGCCAGGTCTTGATGAATTCCGTATCGGGGAATTGTTCTTCCCCATCTGGCACGGTCACGTCTGCCACGAATTGGGCTGCGTCACAGCCTCCCGTGCCGCCTCCGCCACCTCCCGCAGTGGCTGTAGCCGCTGGTGTGTTGGACACGGCCGGGGTGCTGGTGGCGTCCAGAGTGGCCGTGGGTTCCGTGGTATTGGTTGCGCTGGGCGTCAGCAAAGCGCTCTGCGTGAGGTTGACGCTCACGGTTTCGGCTGCAGCGGTTTGCACCTGGTCTGCTGAAGAGCCGCCTGGCAAGTTACAGGCGCTCAACACGGCCAGGACAGCCGCGGTTAATAGAAAGAAAATACCCTTCTGCATTATTTATGGCTCCTGGTTGTTTTGTGCGATTCTAGCACGATTGGTTTTAGACTGTTTGAAACCCCCCATTAGTTTTAGGCAAGCAGTGTAGTCACCCTTTGCATCAATTGGTTGAGCTCGAAGGGCTTGCGGATGTAATCCTGGGCTCCGGCTATCATACTTTTCTCGATCTCTGCCGGGTTGTCATGAGAAGAAATGATCACGATGGGGGTGCGCGCAAAATCCTGGCGGGCTTTCAGCTTTTTGCACACCTCAGCGCCGCTCAGGTAGGGCAGATCCAAGTCGAGGATCAACAGGTCAGGCCGGGATGCTTTGGCCTGCTGGTAGGCTTGTTCGCCATCCTCGGCCGCCACCACATCGAAACCCGCCATGCGCAAAGTGAGGATGATCATTTCGCGCAGGTCCACCTGGTCTTCGGCTACGAGGATCTTTGGCATATCAATTCAGACCTGGCTTTACAGGGTTGCCGGTTAGAACGTGGCATGGGTTGATGTGTTCTAGTGTATTAGTACCAGCTTGGCAGCATCTATCCCCCGATTGTCACGTTAGGGCTGTGGTCAACCTTCCAATTCAGTCAGGATGCTCTCCAGCAATTCAAGCAGCGTGGTCTTGACGCTGTCCTTATCAGTGGACACACAGGGAAGTATCTTGACGCCGGTTTCCAGGCGCAAAGCAACGCGCATATCGTCGATATCCCAGGCGTCCTTCAGATCTTGCTTGCTGGCCGCCACCACGTAGGGAGTGGGTGAGAAGGCGCGGAAGGCCTCAAGGATGCTGCGCGCTTCGCGGAAGGTTTCCGGCCGGGTGCTATCCACCATGACGATGAACCCCAGCATGCCCTCTGAGAGGATTTCCCACATGAAATCAAAGCGCTTTTGGCCCGGCGTGCCGAACAGGTAGAGCACCAGGCTCTCGTCCACCGTGATGCGCCCAAAATCCATAGCCACCGTGGTGGTCTCTTTGACTCGCTCCTGCGGGCTGCTGATCTTGCGCTCGGTCGAGACGACATCGATCTCGCTAACGGTTTGAATGAACTCCGTTTTGCCTGCGTTGAAGGGGCCGGTAACGACCATTTTGACGGTGAGCATATGCCTCGAATCCTATATAGAGCGAATGCGGTCCATCAGCCGGGTGATCAATGTCTTCTGTTCGGTTTTTTCCACACCGGGGAAAGCCGCCTGCAAACCATCCAGCTGAGTAGGCGCGCCTGCCGGTCGCACCAGCCTCACCAGGCCAGCTTGCAGTAGGCCGTAGACGATGCGACGGATCTCCAGGTCGTTCATCTTGCTGGCCTTGGCTATCTGGCGGATGCTGTTCTTGGGATTGATGTAGGAAACAACCCGCCATTCTTCCACGTTGAGGTTGACCTTTTTCAGGTTGACGCCAGGGCGGTCGGTGAACGCCAGGGCCATATCCAGGTTGGGAATCTCGAAGTTCAGCTGCTCCCATTCGGCCAACTGGCGCGAGCCTTCGATGATCAGGTTCTCGAGCGCAATGCGCACCGGGATCTTGTTTTCGGGCACATCCTGGCTGGGGTCGAACTTGAAGCGGCCTTCCACCCAGGTGAAGAGTTGCTGCATGATGCCCACGTAATAAGATTTCAGGCTTTCCAGGATGTCTGCCTGGGTGACGTAGCCGGCATTGATCAGCAGCAAGCCAAGCTCCTTGTCGCTCATGCCTACGGCACGGCTGCGCAGCGTGTTCAACTGGGCATCGTTGATCTTTTCGGCGCGGTGCAACACCTGGGGCAAGCCACCCTGGGCGCCGTCGTCTTCACTGGCAAGCTGGGCATTCGCCAGCTTACCTTCACGGAAAATGAGGCGCGCCTCTTCGTTGGGACCCTGGATAAGCAAGGCGCCGCTTTTGTTGGCTAAATTGACCAGGTTTAACAGTTGGGTGACCGTAAAATCCTGAAGGTTGCCCTGTAAGGCCATGCAAGCTTCTCCGCTGGGTGAACGAGAGGATTATACATGAGCGGGTGGTGTCGATTAGGCGATTAGTCGTTCAGGGATCGTCGCTTGTCTAATTCCCACTTGCTAATCTCTAATATCTTTCCCACTCACCAGATTTCCCCACCTGATTTGACTTCCCCTATACACCCGAATATAATCGCCAAGCCTTCCTCGGTAGCTCAATGGCAGAGCGGGCGGCTGTTAACCGCTAGGCTGTAGGTTCGAATCCTACCCGAGGAGCTTTATTTTCCATCTTCGCGTCCCCCCGCCCACTATATCTTTATGTTTTTGTTTATATGTACAGATCGCCGGGTTGAGGCTATTGGTCGGTAACTTTTCACTAATTCAAAATACATCTCTCGGTTTCCGTCCCTCAAGCAATTAGAAGTTGTTACTTGTTACCCAACCTGCCTCTTCGCTAGAGGAGCAATAACTTTTCAAACCACTCTCATGTTCAGGAACATTTCCGGCCACGCTGGCGTTGTTCTTACAGCCAACCAGATAGCCGCCCACAGTCGCGGCCCCAGTCTGTATATAATCTGCGCACTTCGCTGGCGAAAAGAGGACATTTGAATCGAAACATCGTTTTTGCAGGCCTGTTCCTACTCACTGCTTGCAACTCGCAAGCCGCCGCCACCCAATCTGCGCTGCCCACCGGGCTGCCCACCGCAGTGGCCGCCACACACAAGCCGTTGGCAACTGGGCCTGCCGGGCTGCCCTTCGAAGCCGCCACCTACACTGACGTGGCAGCCGGCATCGAGCTGCAATACCCGGCTGGCTGGTTTATCCTTGGCGGCGAGGCTGGCTCGCGCGGCGAGTACGTACAGATTGCATCCTGGGACCCCGGCCCGGGCGGTATCCAATCCGTACCTGAGGGCGAGAGTGTCTTACAGATAGCTATCTATCAATGGGATCCCCAACGCGACCTGGATGCGCGTCTGGACATGCGCCGGGATGCCTTCATCAATTCCGGCAACACCATTCTCGAGGAAGATGAGCTGGACTTGGGCGGCGCCCGGGTGGTGCGCCTGAAGCTGCGCCTCACTGACGGGACCGAAACGCTGGTCTACCTGGCCGAACTGGGCGAACGTTACCTGGAGTTGAGTGGCAACGGTGACCTTGAGACTTTGGACGCGGCGATGAGCACCTTGCGCATTGATGCTCCTGGGCAGTAGACCCATTTGACCTGCTCGGTCTATAATCAGCGCAAGAGGTTACCTGCCATGCATGCAATCCCCCACGAATGCCCGGTGTGCCACGGCGAACTCAACGTCACCCGCCTGGTGTGCCGTGAGTGCGAGACGGCCATCGAAGGCCGTTTTGAGTCTGGCCCTTTTGCGCGCCTCAGCGAAGAGCAGATCCATTTTGTCGAAGCCTTTGTGCGCAACGAAGGCAAGATCACGCGGATGGAAGCGGAGTTCAGCTTGTCCTATCCCACCATTCGCAGCCGGCTTCACGATGTGATCCGAGCCCTGGGCTATGAACCAGGCAAGGAAAGTGCCGCGGCGCTCACCGAGGAAGAACGTCGCAAGATCCTCGAAGACCTGGACAAAGGCAAGATCACATCCGCAGAAGCCATGCGCATGTTGGAAGAAGGATAATAGCTGGAGATGGGGGGCTAGAGATTAGCGGACTGAAGATTATTCTGCTTTTGCAGCCGGTTTGTTTTTTTCGCTGGAGGTTTCGCTTTTCTTCTCCGTCTTAGATTCTGTCTTCGTTTCTGTTTTAGTTTCGCTTTTATCTGCCCTGACTTCGCTCTTGCCGTTTTCTGTTGCCTTCGCCGCTTTCTTGGCCGTATGCGCTGCGCTGCGCTTATCCGTCACATAGAAACCCGATCCCTTAAACGAGACCCCCGATGGCTTGTACACTTTGGATAGCAAGTGCTTCTTGCATTTAGGGCAGGCTCTTAGCGGTTGGTCGACGAAGCTCTGGTAGATGTCGAATTGGTGGCTGCAATTTTGGCAGCGATAGGTATAAGTTGGCATGATATTTCGGGTGGGCGAATCGGGCGATTATAGCTCTCGGATGGGGGCTTGACAAGCGGGCTAGGCCGAGCTGCGCTTTATCCGACGCGCTCTTCTGCGGCCTGGCGCCATTCGGATGGCATGGCGTCTGCGGGCAGGGCCAGCAGGCTGCGCCAGTCGGCCAGGGCGTCCTCGCTCAAACCCAGGGCTTCCAACGCCAAGGCGCGCCAATAGAAGAACATGGCGCGCTGCTCGTTAGTCTCCAACAGGTTGCTGCTGGTGTTAATTTCCAGGAAGGCCATGCTTGGATTGCCGGTGGCTAGCAGGGCTTCCGCCAGCCTGGCATGCGCCTCGAACCAACCCGGAGCGCCTGTCACTGCTACGCGGAAGTATCCCAGGGCAGCCTGCAAGTTACCCTCCTCGATGGCCTGGATGCCAAGGTAATAGGAAGCCTCGGCAAGATTGGGGTCCAAGGAAACCGCGTGCTCAAAGGTATCCAGGGCGGCTTGCCGTTGATCGCTAAAATAAAAACCAAGCCCGAGAATTTCCCAGCCACGCGCGTCCAGGCTGGTCTCGGTAAAGCTCAGATAGCGCTGCATGCTGGCGATCGAATCGGCATAAAGCAGCAGACCCTGTTCGGCTTTGGCTTTGGCCAGGTAATTTGGCAGCAAAGTCAGATCCAGCGAAAGCGCCAGTTGGCTGGCTTGCAGAGCTACTGAAAACTGTTCCTGGGCCAGGGCGATCAGCGCCTTGTGATATTGCACCAACGCTGAGAGCGGCGCGATAGCCTCAGCCCTTGCTACGTCTGCGCCCGCATCTGCAAGATTGCCGCGTCCCAGGTTGAAGCTGGCTCGCTCCAAATAAGCATCTACGAAATTAGCATCCAAAAGGATGGCAGTGTTCAGGTCGGTGATGATGTTGGTGGCAGCCTCTGCCTGGGCGATACCTACCTGGGCGCGACCCAGGTAACCCGGCGCAAATTCCGCATCGAGTGTGATTGCCCGGTTGAAGGCCGCCTGGGCGGCCAGCAGGTCCTGCGCGCCAAGATGGGCTGTCCCCAAATAGTAAGCTGCATCCGGGGCGTTGGGGTTAGACGCCAGGTAGGTCTCGAACAAAGCGATCGCGTTTCCCCAGTCCTCCGCCCCCAAGGCGGCCATTCCCTGGTTGAAAGCCTCATTGTCCGCATGCGGGGTGTTGATGTATTGCGGAGTTGGTGTATAGGTAGCGTCCAACATATCTTCGGGGCTGCGAGCAATCACCGTGGCTTGCCCCGTGGCGGTACCAGCTGAAAGCTGGGTGCGCGTGGCAGTGGCGGCAGCCGGCAAAGTGCCCGACTGAGAAAAAGTGGGGCTGGGAGTCACTTCGAAAAGCACGGAGAGCAAACCGTTCTCGGCTGCGTAATACCCCAGGATGATCACCACAATACCCAGCCCCAGGCTGGCCAGGATCCAGTTGATCGACCAGGGTTCCTCTTTGCGTTTGCGCCTCTTTTTGGGGATCTTGGGAGCGGCAATTTCTTTCGTCTGCCAATCCCCGGTTTCCTCGGGGACGAATGCAGGCACATCCATTTGCGGGATCTCAGCGCCTAGCAGTTCTAAGTCGTGCTTGGCTGCGCTGCTATCCGGGTCCAGGAAGAGCACGTTTTGCAGGCAATAGATGCGCTCTTCGCGCGATTCGACCGCCGTGCTCATCAGCAGCCAGTAAAGCGGCTCCTGGTTATCGGTACGCAACAGCTTCAGCAACAGTTTGCGAGCGCGGGCGTTGTGACCTTTTTGGCCTGCCTCTACCGCGTCCTGCAGAATTTTTTCTTTCGTGGTCTTCCCAGCCATTAGTTGTCGGGTTCAGCTTTGCTGACCCCTCCTGGCGTGGAGTTTAACATAGCGGCAGGGCAGGGACAAGGAAACCCGCTAGGTATAATCCCGCGGTGAGTTCGCGAATAGCTGAGATAGGTCTCGTGTTGAGCGCCGGGCTTTGGCTGGCGGCCTGCTCGGCAGCGGGCGGGGCCACTGCCACCCTGGCGCCTACTCAGCCGCTGGTCCTCTATCACACAGCTACCGCTATCCCGACCACCACCCTTGCTGAAATCGCAGCGACTGCGGTATTGCCCACAGCCACGCCGCAGGTCTATACAGTCGTCGCCGGCGATACTATGTTTGCCATTGCGGCGCGCAACGAGATCAGTGTGCAAGGCCTGCTGGCTGCCAACCCGGATGTGGATCCGTTGCTGCTTTTCCCCGGAACTGAATTGGTAATTCCCGCGGCAGGGGCGGTCCTGGTGACCGCGCTTCCCAGCCCGACTCCAGTGGCAGCCCGGCTCGCTGACGTAGAGTGCTATGCTTCCGCGCTCGGGGAATTGTGGTGTTTTCTCCTGGTGAACAACGACAACGATTTCCCCTTGGAAAACCTTATTGGCACAGTTCAGTTGCTTTCGCCGGAGGGTGAAGTTCTGGCTAGTTTAGAAGCCGTGCCTCCCATGAATGTGCTCCTTCCTGGTCAGTCCCTGCCCTTGGTGGCATATCGAAGCGCGCCGCCTGTTGGATGGAGCGCGGTTCGTGGCCAATTGCTCAGCGCGTATGCAGTATCTGCGGATGACGAGGCCTACATTGGGGTGGAGATTGTCGGCAGGAATATTGAGGTCGGGGACACAGGCTTGTCAGCGCATGTTACCGGCCAGCTGCAGATCGCCGCGGGACAGTCCGCTAGCCAGCTGTGGGTCCTGGCGGTGGCTTATGATGTGGATGGTAATGCGGTAGGGGTGCGCCGCTGGGAAGGCAATGGAGAAACGGATTTCGAGATCTGGGTGTATAGCTTGGGTCCGGAAATTGCTTTAGTCGAACTCTTAGCCGAAGCGCGTCCCTAGTTAACCACCGAAGGGGCCTTCAATAACTTGTAGCGGGATGGGGGTGAACAACAGAATGAACAGGATGAGTCCAAAAACAGCCAACGCAGCGCGGCTTCGGTCCAGCTTGGTGATCTGATCCAATGGTTGCGCGTGG
>JBBDXQ010000062.1:0-27203 GCA_040902265.1 Anaerolineales bacterium | reverse complement strand
AAGTATGGAATTCCGTGCACCTTTTTCATTACCAGCGGTTGGGTGGATAACCAACGCATGTTTTATCGCAACAAGGTTTCGTTGTGTTTGGAGCGCTTCACCGAAATAGCCCGTGACGGCGCCAGGATGGTCATCACCAGTTTGAACAACGCATTGAATCTGAAACTGGCGGATGATAAAGACTTTCGGCGTTGGATCATGGAGTTGCAGCCCAAGGACGAGCCAGTGATCGACATGGCGGCCAAGATGCTCGGCCTGGATGTGAAGGAATATTTAACCAGGCGCAAGCCTTATCTGACTCGCGAACAGATCGTGGACCTGCATAAAGACGGTTTTACCATCGGCGCGCATACTCAAACCCATACTAAGTTGGCGTTGCTAACACCAGAGCAGGTGGAAGATGAGATCGTGGGGTCGGTGCGCTTCGTCCAGGAGTTGACTGGAACGGAGTGTGTGCCGTTTTCGTTCCCATTTTCCGCGACTGGGACCGATCGTGGCCTTCTGGGCGCGTTGCGCAAACGGCACACTTTCCTCGGCTTGTTCTACGACACGATGGACCTGCGAAAGGACCTGAATTTCATGGTTAATCGCATCTGGGCGGAGAAATCCGCTTACCGGCAGGCTGGCCGCGCCACTAACCTGCCAGCGCTGCTGCATGCCGCCTACCGCGCCGAGGCTTACAACGCTATGCGTTCGATGGCGAGGTTAGACAAGCAAAGCGGAGCGTATTGAGGAGCCCTGGGGTAGGTGAGCGGTGACGAATCAACAGATAAATATAGTTATTCACAGATAAAGGTTAACAAGTGTTTGGGTGCGAGTGGGGGGCAGTGTCAGTAATTTAGGACAGTTCGACCTTAAAAGATTCGCAACCAACCCCCACATTTGGCGCAACTGCACGCCGCTCCCCAACCTATGACAATTGGCTGCAGATGGAGTGGGGATTTTCCTTGCGTACTCCCCAAAATAAGTTTATACTGTGTCAACTTGTGGGTCTAAGTGGCAGAAAGTGGAACGCCGGACAACGGCGTTCCTGTCATTAACCCACCAGGTAGAACTAATGTTCCTAGGCGAATACCGACACTCCATGGATGAAAAAGGCCGCCTCACGGTGCCAGCCCGCTATCGTCAACTGCTCGAAGATGGCGGCTATATCACTGAAGGCATCGACCCGATCCTGATCGTACTCCAAAAAGACACGTTCGAGCGATTAGGCCGCGCCATCAGCCAGCTCAGTTTCACCGACCCCGAAGTGCGCGAGTTCGGCCGGCTGTACTTCTCGCGGGCCCAACGCGTCGAGCCAGACGCCAGCGGCCGCATCCTGGTCCCTCTTTTCTTGCGTGAGCGGCATGGCTTGAACCATGAAGTCGTAATGGTGGGGGCTGGCAGCCATTTCGAACTCTGGTCACCTGCGGAGTGGGTCAGGCAAACTGAGAAACTGGACAAAGTGCAGAATACCGCGGACTATTTCGCCAAGTTGAACTTGATCATGAACCAAAACGGATGAGCGACTCGCCCGCCGGGTTTGCTCATTCACCTGTTCTTTACCAAGAAGTATTGGCAGCGCTGCAACCCCGCAACAGCGGCCGCTATGTGGATGGCACCTTGGGATTGGGCGGCCACTCACACGGCCTATTGCAGGCCAGCGGACCTGACGGGCTCTTGCTCGGGCTGGATGTGGACCCACAAGCCCTGGCGCTGGGCACCCAAAGGCTGGCGGCTTTCGGCGAGCGAGCCCGGTTGGTGCGAGGCTCATATGCCGACCTGGCGCAGCACCTGGCCGCGATAGGTTGGCAACAGACGGACGGCATCTTGCTGGACTTGGGCGCCTCCTCGCTGCAGTTTGACCAGGCAAAGCGCGGCTTCTCCTTCCAGCAGGCGGGACCGCTAGACATGCGCTTCAACCCGCAGGGAGCGTTGACTGCAGAGCAGATCGTAAATGATTGGCCGGAGGAAGATTTGGCAGAAGTTCTATTTCGCTACAGTGAAGAACGGCTCTCCCGCAAAATTGCCCGGGCTATTGTGAAAGCCCGCCCTTTGCAAACCACCGCTGAACTAGCTGGAGTGGTAAGCCATGCTCTGGGAGGCCGGCGTAGCGGCATCCACCCAGCTACGCGCAGTTTCCAGGCTTTGCGCATTGCGGTTAATGGCGAACTGGGCGCACTGGAGGCCGTGCTGCCGCAGGCTGTGGCCGCCTTACGCTCGGGAGGACGCTTGGCGGTGATCTCATTCCATTCACTGGAGGATCGCGTTGTGAAGCTCTTCATGCGCCGCGAAAGCCGCGATTGCATCTGCCCGCCGGAACAACCCGGCTGCACTTGTGGGCATGCTGCCAGCATCAATGAAATCACCCGCAAGCCCATACGGCCCAGCGAAGCAGAAGAACGGGCCAATCCGCGAGCGCGCAGCGCCCGGCTGCGGGTGGCGGAGAGACTATAGGACAACAAACTCACCAAGGGTCTGGCATACCCCATGCACCCCTACTGGTGAGGAGAATGAAGATATGTTGAAACGATCTAAGGAACTGATCCAGGCTTACCAGCAGGCCCCTTGGCGGAGGCAGATGCAGGTCATCGGCTTGATCGCCGCGGGCCTGGTGGCTGTTTCTTTGATCGGAGCACTGTATTTGAACATCACCGCCCGAGCTGCAACCGCCGGACGCCAGGTGCAAAGCCTCCAGCGTAGTGTTGCAGACCTGGAGCAAAGGATCGAGGATCTCAATACCAAGCTGGCCTTCATCACCTCAATAGAAACCATGCAGCAGCGCGCCACTGACCTGGGTTTCAAGCCGCTCTCCCCGAATGTACTCACTTATTTGAAGGTACCTGAATATCAGGGCCTCCCCAGTGGGGCGCAGTTGGCGCCGCGCGTCGGCGCTCAATTTAGCACAGCTGCCCGTCTGCCGGCTGAATATACCGAATCGTTGTTCGATTGGCTTAGCAGCATGCTGGCTGTCCTGGGAGGCTATTAGCCATGCCGCGCGAACATACCTGGCGCTATCTCAGCACGGCATTTCTTTTTGGCCTCATTGGAGTGCTTATCTTTTGGCGCGCCTATTCCGTGCAGACTGGGGCGCAGGCTGCCGCCTTTCTCAACCAAAGCGAATATTTCAGTCGCCTTTTAAAGACAATTTACCCCCCGCGAGGAGAGATCTATGATCGAGATGGCAACCTATTGGCCGGTAATCGCACAGTTTATGAAATTGGGGTGGACCTTGCTTCGCTTAAAGAGCAAGACCCTAAGGCCATAGCCCTGGCGCTGAGCGCTCTGGTGGGAGCCAACCACAACCGTGTGCTGGAGATCATCGAACAGGCCAAGGAGCAGAACCTGATCTATGTGATCGCCACTGATTACGTGCTGCCTGAAAAGGTAGACTTGTTACGCGCCTACAACGTGGACCTGCCGCCTGAAGAGGATGATTCGTTCCTGTGCTCCAACGATCCGGCTCTAGCCGCACTGATCTGCCGCCCGCACCTGGCGCGCAGCTACCCGGATCGTGACCTGGCTTCCAATTTGCTCGGCTTCGTCACCCAGGACAGCAACGGCAATTTTGGTGTCGAGCAGCAATATCAGGACCTGCTGGCCGGCCTGCCGGAGAACATCTGGGTCCCCACCGATCCCAATCGCGTGCAGGAATTACCCCAGGTGCCCGGCGGCTCCAGCCTGGTGCTGACCATCGACCGCGAGATCCAGGCCATGGTTGAAGATGTGCTTGATGAGCACATCGAGAAAACGGTTTCCGAATCGGGCACCGCCATCGTAATGGACCCGCACACCGGTGAGATTCTGGCAATGACTTCCACCCCGCGCCTGGACCTGAACGACTATCAGGATTACGTCAATATCTTCACCGACAGTAAGCCATTCAACCGCGCTGTGGGAGAGATCTATGAGCCCGGCTCGATTTTCAAGGTGGTCACCATGGCCGCGGCCATCGACCTGGGGTTGGTTACGCCCGATACGATCATCATAGATCGTGGCGTTTTCAATTTTGGCGGCATTTCTATCCGTAATTGGAATGGGCAGGCCTGGGGCGAGCAAACCATGCTGGGCTGCTTGCAGCATTCGCTGAATGTGTGTCTGGCAGAAATTGGTTCCCGGGTCGGCCAGGAGAATTTTTATAAATATGTGAAGGCCTTTGGGTTTGGCTATCCCACCGGGGTCGATCTGTTCAATGAAGCCAGCGGCACTCTGCGCACTCCCAGCGAGACCGGCTGGTATCCCGCTGACCTGGCTACCAATACCTTTGGGCAGGGTTTGGCAGTGACACCCATGCAAATGGTGATGTCGGTCTCAGCTTTTGTCAACGATGGCAGGATGGTGATCCCTCGCATTGTGAAGGCCGTTGTGCAGGATGGCTCGCAATACAACCTATCTCCGCAATTTGCCGGTGCGCCTATTTCAGTGGAGACGGCGCGCACCATGGCGCAGATGTTGACCGATTCGTTGGAACTGGAATCTTCGAAAGCCTTGGTGCCGGGCTATAGCCTGGCAGGGAAGACAGGCACAGCCCAGATCCCCACACCGAATGGCACTTACGATCCGAACCAAACTAACACGTCCTTTATCGGTTGGGGTCCGGCGGATGACCCACAATTTATCATCTTCGTGTGGTTGGAGCGGCCGGAGACATCCATCTGGGCGTCCGAAGTCGCAGCGCCATTGTTTGCCGATATCGTCGAGCGACTGGTAGTGCTGATGAATATCCCGCCCGATGCACAGCGCCTGGCTGCTGAGGAAAACTAGATGCTGACCCTCGCCGACCTGATCGAAGCTATTAGCGGCCAGCGCCTAGCCGGTGCCGGGCAGCCGATTGCCGGCGCCACTCACGATTCGCGCAGCGCAGCGAGCGGTATGCTTTTCGTTGCCTTGCAAGGGGAGCGCCTGGACGGGCACGATTATGTTAGCGACGCATTTTCCAAAGGCGCTATTGTCGCCCTGGTGCAACATGAAGTCTCCGGGTCATTCAATACGCTTGACCTGCGTGCCGGCAGTAAGCCTGAGCCAGAAATGGCAGGTGATCTGCCTCTTTGCATCCTGGTGGACGACAGCCTGGCTGCGCTGCAAAAGACGGCGTCTTTTTGGCGCCGCAAGCTTAACCTGCGCGTGATCGGCATCACCGGTAGCGTGGGGAAGACCACCACCAAGGAATTGGTAGCCGAGGTGCTCTCGCAGCGGTTTCGCACATTCAAATCCTCCGGGAATTTCAACAACGAGATCGGACTGCCGCTGAATGTGCTCTCCCTCACTGAGCAGCATGAGCGGGCTGTATTGGAAATGGGCTTTTATTTGATTGGCGAGATCGCTTTATTAGCGGATATCGCCGTGCCTGACGTGGGCGTTATCACCAATATTGGCACGGTGCACGCCGAACGGGCCGGCTCGCAGGAGGCTATCTATCAGGGTAAAGCCGAACTGGTGCGTAGTTTGCCGAACGATGGGGTGGCTATCCTCAACATCGACGATCCCAACGTCAAGCGGATGGCAGAGGAAACCAAGGCGCGAGTCTTCTTCTATGGCCTAGATCCGTCCGCTGATCTGTACGCCGATGAAGTCGAGGGGTTGGGGCTGGATGGCGTACGCTTCCATCTGCATTATGGCGACGAGCTTCTGAACGTGCGCATTCCATTGATTGGCCGCCATTCTGTGCACACAGCCTTGCGCGCCGCCGCCGTCGGTCTGGTCGAAGGCCTGGCCTGGGGCGAGATCCTGGCTGGGTTGCGCATAGGCAATCCCCAATTGCGCCTGGTGGCAGTACAAGGCCGAAATGGATCCCTTTTATTGGACGACACCTACAATGCCTCCCCTGAATCGACAATGGCCGCCCTCAACTTGCTGGAAGAACTCGACGGCCGCAAGGTGGCCGTGCTTGGAGATATGCTGGAGCTTGGCCCTTACGAAGTTCAAGGGCACCAGACAGTGGGTAACCTGGCGGCCAAAGTGGCCGACCTGCTGATCACTGTGGGACCCAGGGCGCGCACCATTGCCGAGACTGCCCAGGCGGCTGGCCTGGATGCCGCGGCGATCACCCAATTTGAGACCAGCGACCAGGCGCTCAGCTTTCTCGAAAGGTCGCTAGTCAAAGGCGACGTCGTCCTGGTGAAAGGTTCACGCGCAGTGCAAATGGAAACCATCGTGCCGGCCCTGGAAGACCGGCCCGCAACGGAGAATCTGCGATGAACGGCGGATCTGTCGCATTGGTGCTGGCTGGCATCAGCTTCATCCTCACCGTGATCTGGGGCGGGCCGCTGATCCGCTTATTGCGGTTGTTCAATGTGGGGGACAGCATTCGCGTGGAGGCCCCGCAGCGCCACTCCATCAAAGTGGGCACGCCTACCATGGGCGGCGTGATGTTCATTTTGCCGGTGCTGATGGTCACGATCTTGTTGAACGCTGTGCCGCTCATTGGTCTCAGTGGAGTGGGGCGCTCCATTTTGGTGCCGCTTGGAGCCATGATCGCCTTCGGCCTGCTCGGCAGCCTGGATGATCTACGCAAGCTGCGCCAGCGTCATATTGGCCTGGGATTACGGGCGCGGGAAAAATTTATCATCCAGCTTGTTTTGGGAGGTGCACTTGCTTATGCGCTGCGCGATCTGCTGGTAGTGCCGCACCTTTATCTGCCCGGTTTTGATACAGCCTTCGATCTTGGCCTGTTTTTTTACTTGATAGCTACCATCGTGATCGTGGGCTCGGCTAATGCGGTCAACTTCACCGATGGCTTGGACGGGTTGGCAGGCTTGATCTCTGCCACGGCCTTTGCAACTTTTGGCGGCATCGCCTTAATTCAGGGACAAGTATTCCTGGCGCAATTCTGCTTCACTCTTGTCGGGGCGCTGTTCGGCTTCTTGTGGTTCAACGTGCATCCCGCCCAATTGATCATGGGAGACACAGGTGCTATGGCCCTGGGTGCCACCCTCGGCGTGGTGGCGTTAATGACAGGCCACTGGATCCTGTATCCCATCATCGCCATTATCCCTACCAGCGAGATCCTCAGCGTGGTGATCCAGGTGGCGTTTTTTAAACTTACAGGCGGCCGGCGAATGTTTAAAATGTCGCCGTTGCACTATCACTTCGAGCTTTCCGGCTGGAGCGAGACACAGATCGTGCAGCGTTTTTGGTTGATGAGCTTATTGTTCGCCATGGTCGGTGTGGCGCTGGCTGTGGCCTAGGCTTTTGACTTGATGCAATGGACTGGAAAGGAAGGCGCGTAGTGATGGTTGGGGCAGGGCGACAAGGAATTGCGACCGCAGGCTACCTGGCCGCCCACGGTGCGCGGGTAGCCATTACCGACGCTCGGCCGGCTGAGCAACTAGCCGCCGCGCGGCAACGCCTGAGCGCTTTTGACCTGGAGTGGAGCCTGGGCGGGCACCCAAGCAGCCTGCTGGATTTAGCTGAGCTGCTCGTCCTTTCCGGCGGCGTGCCCGGCGAGTTGCCCCTGGTGCAGGCTGCGCTGGCCCGCGGCATCCCAGTCTCCAACGATTCGCAACTCTTCCTTGAACTGGCTCCTTGCAAAGTTATCGGCATCACCGGGTCGGCGGGAAAGACTACAACCACTATGTTGGTCGGGCGGATCCTTAAAGCCATGGAAGGCAAGCAGATCAACCGGGCTTGGGTAGGCGGAAATTTGGGCAATCCTCTTCTATCCGATGTGGATGCAATGAGCGCAACTGATCTGGCCGTGATGGAACTTTCCAGTTTCCAGCTCGAATGGATGACGCGTTCCCCGCATATCGCCGCCATCCTCAATCTTGCGCCTAACCACCTCGACCGGCACGCCAGCATGGAAAATTATATTGCCGCAAAAGCGCGCATCCTTGAATACCAGACCACCGATAGCACCGCCATCCTCAACATTGACGACGCTGCAACTTGGATGCTGGCTTCACGCGCGCGCGGTCGGCTGTGGGCTTTTAGCGGCCAGGTTCTGCCAGCCGACACTCTAGGCGCATATGTGAGGGGAGACGCGGTTTGGCTGCGCGACGAACACGGCGAGCATCAAGTGTTGCCCTGCGCGGAAATTGAATTAATTGGCCAGCACAACCTACTCAACGTAGTAGCTGCCTGCGCCGTGGCCGCCGCAGCAGCAGCCCCATTGGAAGCCATTCAAAGCGGGGTACGCGCTTTCCGTGGCGCTCCGCACCGTCTGGAGCGGGTGCGCACCGTTAACGGTGTCGATTGGTACAACGATTCGATCGCTACCGCGCCGCAGCGCTCCGAGGCAGCCCTGCGCTCGTTCGACCAGCCTATTGTTTTGCTACTGGGAGGCCGCGACAAGGGTTTGCCCTGGGAAGACTTGGCCAAATTGGCTAGAGACCGCGTCCGCCAGGTGGTATTTTTTGGCGAAGCCGGCGGGATGCTTTCCGCGGTCTTCAACCGGCTCGCTCCAGAGCTCCCCAATGCCCTGGTTCCTGATCTCGAATCTGCTGTGCAAAGTGCCGCAACTGCCGCGCAGCCCGGCGACCTGGTGCTGCTCGCTCCCGGCGGCACGAGTTTCGATGAATTTGTAGACTTTGAAGCACGCGGAGAGCGTTTCCGACAATTGGTGAACCAATTATGACCGAGCAGGTTTTCGAAGAAATGCAAAACCAGGAACCGGTGCAATTTGAGCGCCGCAGCCGCCGGCGCAAACCGGTAGCAGCCTGGCCGCGCCTCGAGTTGGACTTCGATGTCCCCTTGCTGATGGCCGTCTTTGCGCTCCTGCTGTTCGGCGCTCTGATGGTCTATTCGGCTTCCTGGGATTTCTCGCTGGTAAATTATGAGGACCCCACACAAATGTTCTTCCAACAAGTGCGCAGCATCGCTGTCGGCCTGGCCGCCGCGGTGGCCTGCGCCTTCCTCCACTATCATTTCTGGCGCAAGTATTCTGTGCTCATGATGGGCGGCATGCTGCTCGCCCTGGCGGCGGTGTTGATCCTAGGCGAAGTTCGCTACGGGTCTGCTCGCGCCTTGGTGGCCGGTTCCTTCATGCCAGGCGAACTGGCCAAATTGGTCACTATTATTTACCTTTCCGTTTGGTTATTTGCCAAGCGCGCCGAGCTTAAGCACGTCACATACGGGTTAGTTCCATTGATCCTCATGCTTGGCGTTATGGCCGGGCTGATCTTTATGCAGCCGGATATCAGTGCGGCGGCTACCATCGTGTTGTTGGGCGGGATGCTTTTTTTCCTGGCGGGCGGCTCCGTGCTGCAGATCGGCGCTATGCTGGGCGGCGGCGCGGCGCTGGGCTTGCTGGTGATGCAATTCAGCCTGACCGCCAAAGTGCGTATCGCAGATTACCTCACCGGCCTGCAAGACCCCACCTTGGCTAACGACCATGTGTTGCGCGCCTACGAAGCTTTTGTGAAAGGTGGTTGGTTTGGCGTGGGCCTGGGACAATCAGAAACCAAACTTACCGGCTTGCCGGTGCCGCCCACAGACAGTATCTTCGCCGTGATCGGAGAGGAGTTAGGACTTTTAGGCGTGTTCCTCACCGTTCTGTTCTACACCCTTATCTTATGGCGCGGCATGCTGATCGCCCGCCGCGCCCCCGACATGTTCGGTTCCTTGCTTGCGGCCGGCATCACCCTTTGGATCACCATGGAAGCATTTATCAACATGGCAGTGATGGTGGGCCTGGTGCCTTTTGCCGGCAACACTCTGCCCCTGGTGAGCTTTGGTGGCTCCAGCCTGGTAACTACCCTGGCCGCCTTGGGTATCTTGATGAATATTTCGCGCGTTGCGCGCACACAACACCAACAGGAAGAGAGGCTTTTAGATGCGACTGCTCGTGGCCGCGGGGGCGAGCGGGGGCGGGGTCTATCCCGCGCTCGCCGTGCTTCAAGAGTTGGGAGATGATGACCTGGATTTGCTCTGGGTGGGGGGCGAAGGCGGCATGGAGGAGGACCTGGTGAGCCGCGCTGGTTACCAGGTGCGCAACCTGCCAGCTGCCGGGCTGCATCTCATCGGCCTGAGTATGCTGCCGCGCAACTTGTGGCTCCTGGCGCGCGGCTATTTCGCCGCTCGCCAACTGTTGGCTGAGTTCAAACCGGATGTGCTCTTCTTCACCGGCGGTTTTGTGGCCGCCCCGGTGGCGGTTGCCGGCCGCCATGTGCCAACCCTGGTCTTCGTCCCCGACCTGCAACCCGGTTTGGCTTTGCGCCTGATCGCCCGGTTTGCGGATGTGATCGCCACCGTTGTCGACGAAGCTGGTAAATATTTCCGGCAACAGGAACATGTCAAGGTGACCGGTTACCCGCTGCGCACAGAGATGACCCGTTGGACGCGTGCAGAGGCTCTCAAACACCTGGGTTTGTCAAAGGAGTTGCCGACTTTATTGGTCTTTGGTGGCAGCAAGGGGGCACGCTCGATCAACCAAGCGACCCTGATCTCGCTGCCGTCTGTATTGGAGCAAATGCAGGTGATCCACATCACGGGTGAAGCCAACTGGGCTGACGTGAGCGCCGCAGCTGCCAGCCTGCCAGCCAACCAAGCGGCACACTATCACGCCTTCCCGTACCTGCATGGCGATATGGGGGCGGCTTTCGCCGCCGCAGACCTGGCGGTGTGCCGCGCCGGCGCTTCCACTCTTGGGGAGTTACCTCACTTCAAACTGCCCGCGGTACTAGTTCCCATCCCACTCAAGGGCCACCTGCAACATGTGAACGCCGCATATTTGCAGGAATGCGGAGCGGCCCACATCCTGCCGGACGAGCAGATGTCTGTCTTGCTGGCCTCTACTGTGATCGACCTGATGCACGACAAAGCGCGCTTACAGCACATGGGCGCGGCCATGGCCGCGCTGGCGCGGCCTGAGGCAGCTGCGCAAATTGCCGGACTGCTGCGTGGGTTAGCCGGGCGCGCCATGGACATGCAAAAGGAGCCATCCGCATGATCGCACTAAACACTCTGTTTTGGGTCTTGGTACTTATCTTCGCCTTTATTGGCTTTATGCGCGGCTGGTCAAAAGAGGTTTTGGTGACATTCAGCCTGGTGCTGGCCATTTTCGTCATCACCGTATTCCTGGAATTCATTCCATTCATGCAACCCTACCTTGAAGCCGGTGGTGAAAGCCGCCAATTTATCGCGCGGGCAATGATCCTGATGGTTTTCGCGTTCTTTGGTTACCAAAGCCCCAAACTGCGCCGCATCTCTGACGTAGTCATGCGCGAACGCTTCCAGGATGCCGTCCTGGGTGGGGCCGTGGGAGCCATCAACGGTTATTTCCTGTTCGGCTCGCTGCTTTTTTACTTGGATATATATAACTACCCCTTCGATTGGGTCTCTGCTCCTGGTGCAGACTTATTGAGCCTGCTGGCTTACATGCCGCCAGCCTGGCTTGGTGTGCCGGCCATTTATTTCGCGGTAGCGATCGCATTCACCTTCGTTATGGTGGTTGTGATATGAAAGGCAATACCCACTTCATCGGCATCGGCGGCACAGGCCTCTCGGCCATTGCCCGCGTGCTGCTGGAGCGTGGCGAGCAGGTGAGCGGTTCAGACCGCGAAGAATCCACACTGGCAGCCTCGCTGCGTCAGGCAGGGGCGCTGGTGCACATCGGCCATGCGGCCGGGCATGTGAATGGCGCAGCCCGCGTCATCCGGTCCTCGGCAATTAGTGAGGATAACGTGGAGGTGCAAACCGCACGTGCCAAAGGCATCCCGCTTTATAAGCGCGCTGAATTCCTCAGTCACTTGCTGGCAGACCAGCAAGTGATCGCTGTGGCAGGTTCGCATGGCAAAACCACCACGACTGCCATGATCGCCTGGCTGTTGACCGCGCTAAACCAGCGGCCTGGTTTCATCATCGGCAGTGTCTCCCAGAACTTGGGCACTAATGCCTCTGCTGGAGCAGGGCGGCTCTTTGTCATCGAGGCCGATGAATACGACAATATGTTCCTGGGCTTATCCCCGCAATTAGCGCTGGTGACAAATGTAGAATACGACCATCCCGACCTGTTCCCTACGCCGGCGGATTTTAGCCAGGCTTTTCAGCATTTTGTTGACCGCATTCAGCCTAATGGCACCCTGCTAGCCTCCAGTGATGATCCTGGAGCACGCGAATTATTAAGCTATGCGAAGAAACAAAGTAGGGCCACCTACAGTTATGCGCATAGCCACATGGACGCGGATTATCTGGCAGCCGAGCTGAGCCAGAAAAGTGAAAAAGGTTTTTCCTTCCAGGCGTTGCACGGCGGGAAACCGATGGCTGAGGTGCGTTTACAGGTGCCAGGTTTGCATAACGTGAGCAATGCTTTGGGAGCGCTGGCCGCGGCTGATCTGCTCGGGCTTGATGTGCAGGAAGCTGCCATGGCGTTGGCTGATTTTCGCGGCACTGCCCGTCGCTTCGAACTGCGCGGCGAAGAGCGTGGTGTGCTTGTGGTGGACGATTACGCCCACCATCCCACCGAGATTCGTAGCACCCTGGCTGCAGCCCGTGCACAATATCCCCGGCGCCGTCTATGGGCAGTATGGCAGCCCCACACCTATAGCCGAACGCGAACCCTGTGGGGCGACTTCGCAACATCGTTTGGCGATGCGGACTGCGTGTTAGTGACCGGAGTTTACGCCGCGCGCGAACAACGACCGGCGGAGTTTGAGATGCGAACCTTGATTAATTCCATCGATCACTCCAATGCGGTTTTTACCGATCGCCTGGACCAGGCAGGAGATTACTTAATGAAAGAATTACTACCCGGTGACGTGGTCATTATTATGTCCGCCGGAGATGCCACCATGCTCAGTGAGCGTTTATTACGTGAGCTGAAAAAGGAGGACCCTCATGCTTAACAGGCAAAACAAATCCCAAACGCTTACCCCCTTCGTGGAGGCCCAACAGAAGTCAACCCTCGATGATGGCTCTACAGTGGCTACGAAGACCAAAAAACGAGGCGGGCATCTCAATAAAGAGCAGGCTACCCGTGAAGTGTTGAACCGGATCGTTCAGCGAGTGAAGAAGATTTGACGTTAGTGACCGCTCCCACGCTTCCCCTGGACACGCTGCGCTCGGCTTTCGGCCGGCGCCTGCGAGAGAACATGCCCTTGGCGCGGTACACCTCGGCGCGCATCGGCGGCAACGCTGACGCGCTGCTGGAAGTTAATTCGTTAGCGGAACTGGCCGAGGCAGCCCAGACCCTCTGGGACCTGGAACTGCCATTCATCGTACTGGGCGGCGGTTCCAATATCCTGGTCAGCGACGCGGGGGTGCGAGAAATAGTGATCCAAAACCAGGCGGCTGAAGTGCGCTTCGCCGAAGGTGAAGCCCCTTCTGTATGGGCAGAATCCGGCGCCGGGTTAGGTGCCATTGCTCGCCAGGCGGCCGCTAAAGGCTTGGGCGGCCTCGAATGGGCGGCTGGTATCCCGGGCACACTGGGCGGCGCGGTGGTGGGCAACGCAGGGGCGCATGGCGGTGACCTGGCTACCTCGCTGCACTTGGCAGACATCTTGCATCGTAGCCAGGGTAGGAAGGAACGGTCTGCACAGGACCTCTCCTTTGGGTATCGCCAGAGCTGGCTAAAAAGCCAGGCTGGCGAAGTGGTAGTCCTTGGCGCCCGCTTGAACCTAGTAAAAAAAACCGCCAACGAGATTCGCTCCCAGATGGACGCCTTCCTGGCCTACCGGCGCCTCACCCAGCCACCCGGCGCCAGCATGGGCTCTATGTTCAAGAATCCGCCAGGAAAAAGTGCGGGGCGCTTGATCGAGGCGGCTGGAATGAAAGGAAAGCAACTTGGCTCTGCCCAGATCAGCCCTTTGCATGCCAACTTCTTCCTCAATTTGGGAGCGGCACGGGCTGCTGATGTTTTTTCGCTTATTCAAGAAGCGCGGCAGGCAGTTCTGCAGCAGGCTGGCATCCAGCTTGAGTTGGAAATTGGCCTTGTCGGTGAGTGGTAGGCATGGCCAAGAAATTGCGCGTGGCGGTGGTCTTTGGTGGACGTTCGGGCGAACATGCTGTTTCGTTGATGTCCGCAGAATTCGTACTCAGCATGTTGAGCACGAGCAGGTACGAGGTTACGCAGATCGGAATCAGCAAGCAGGGAGCCTGGTGGGTGGGGCCGGATGTGCTGGTCGATCTGGAAGCCGAGCATTTTGGCTCTTTGCAGCCCGTCACTTTATTACCGGACCCTACACGCACCGGCTTGAAACGAATTGAAATGAAAAACGACACGGAAATCTTGGAAACGCTGAGCGAGGTAGATATCGTCTTCCCCGTGTTGCACGGCACTTTTGGGGAAGACGGCACCTTGCAGGGCCTACTGGAGATGTCCGGTGTGGCGTATGTCGGCGCAGGTGTGCTAGGTTCAGCGGCAGGCATGGACAAAGGCCTGTTTGCCGATGTGATGCGCGCTAACAATATCCCCGTGGTAGACCAAGCGCTTATTTTGCGCAGCCTATTGGAATCCGACCTGGACTCGGCTCTGCGTATAGCCGAAGGCGTGGGTGACTACCCATTGTTTGTAAAACCCGCCAACCTGGGATCTTCGGTTGGGGTCAGCAAGGTGAACAGCCGCGCCGATTTGGTTGAAGGTCTGATGTACGCTGCCCAGTACGACCGCCGTATCGTGGTGCAAAAAGGCCACAACGTGCGTGAGATCGAAGTTGCGGTTTTGGGCAACGACCAGCCTGAAGCTTCTGTCTGCGGTGAAGTAATTCCTGAAGCTGAATTCTACAGCTATGAAGCCAAGTACCACGATGACCGGTCCAAGACAACTATCCCAGCAGAAATTCCGCCGGCCACCGCCGAACGCATTCGCGAGCTGGCTATACGCGCCTATCAAGCCGTCGACCTCAGCGGCATGGCGCGCGTAGATTTCTTTTTAGACAAAGACAGCGGTGAAGTGTATTTGAACGAACTCAACACCATTCCCGGCTTTACCCAGATCAGTATGTATCCACAATTGTGGAAAGCTAGCGGTATCCCCGGCGAAGAGTTGGTCGACCGCCTGATCGAGCTCGCCAACGATCGCCATGCTCAGCGCGGCGCACAGCGCTTCGAATACACGAGGGGAGGCTAGCCATGTCGACCGGCGAAAAGAGTTTACAACGTGCAGAGTTGGTGCGCGCGCGCCGCGTGCAGCGCCGCGAAGGCAGGCCCTTACTCGGCCGCGCAGCTGCCAACGAGGCGAATGTGCCGCGCATGGTGGCGCGTAACCCTGAATTCGAACGCCGCCTGGAAGCCCAGCAAGGCGTGCGCCTGCGCCGCCGCCGCTATTTGAAGTTGGCCGATGCCGGCGCTGAACTTCGCCTGCCAGTCCTGCCTTCGGTGCGCATAGGCTGGCGTGTAGTGTCGGGCCTGGCAGTGGCAGGTTGCGCCGCCGTGCTCTATTTCATGCTTTTCACCAGCTCTTTCACCGTGTCCGCCGCCGAATTGCGCGGCGCGCAACGCCTGGATGCCATAGCGATCAACACTGCTTTGCGCGTGGCTGGATCTTCGATATTCGATGTGCAGCCCGATAAATTATTAAGCATCCTCCGCGTGCAATTTCCCGAATTAGAAAAAGTAACGGTTGGTGTAGGCTTTCCCGCGGCCGTGGTGGTGCAAGTGAAAGAGCGCCTGCCCGTCCTGGCCTGGGAGCAGGCCGGCCTCACCGTCTGGGTGGATGCAGCCGGCGTCGCCTTCATGTCGCTTGAAACCAGCGAAAGCTTGATCCAGGTAACCGCGCTGGAAGCTCCTCCGTCTTTAAAACCGGACCTGTATGGCCGGCACCAGCTCATCCGCCCTGAAATGGTCAGCAGCATCCAAACTCTCAGCCAGATAGCGCCAGAAGGCGCGGGGTTGATCTATGATCCGACCTTAGGCTTTGGATGGAGCGACCCAGGCGGTTGGAAAGCATTCTTTGGCCAGGACGATGCGGATATCGTGCAGCGCATGGCTATCTATCGCAGCATCCTAACCGAACTGATCGCCCGTAGATTGACCCCGACTTTGATAAGCGTAGCGCAATTGCATGCGCCATACTACCGGATGGATTATTAGACATGGCCGCTCCTATTGTCGTCGGTATTGATATCGGCACCACCAAAGTTTGCACCGTCGTTGCCCGCGTGGAGAACGACGGACGAGTGCGTGTACTGGGCGTGGGCATAGAGCCTTCGGCCGGAGTGCGTAAGGGTACCGTGGTGGACATAAACGCAGCCACCCGCGCAATCGGCCATTCGATCGACAAGGCGGAGCGCAGTTCCGGCTTGGAGATCACCTCAGCGCTGGTGAGCCTGGCTGGCTCGCATATCGAATCTCTCAACAACCGCGGCGCGGTGGGCATCGCCGGCCGGGTCATCAACCACCAGGATGTGGCCCGCGCCATTGAAGTGGCCCGCGCAGTACCCATCCCGCATAACCGCGAAGTCATTCACGTAATCCAACGCAATTTCACCGTGGACGGGCAGGAAGGCATCGCGATCCCGGTGGGCATGCATGGCTATCGCCTGGAAGTCGAAGCGCACATCATCACCGCGGCGGCCTCCACGGTGGATAACCTGCGACAGTGCGTGGCTGAATCTGGTGTGGGCGTCAGCCAGTTTGTACTCAACCCTTTGGCTTCCGCAGAGGCTGTGCTCACCCCAACCGAGCGCGAAATGGGTGTGGTGGTGTGTGACATTGGCGGCGGCACCACTGATATGGCCGTGCTGATCGAAGGCGAAGTCTGGCATACCATGGTGCTCTCGGTAGGCGGCAACCACATCACTTCAGATATTGCCCATGGGTTGCGCATACCCTTCTCCCAGGCCGAAGACATCAAGATCCGCTATGGCTCCTGCCAGCCCTCGGAAGTGGAACCGGGAGAAACCTTTGCGGTGAAATCTTTCGGTGATGAAAAGCAGATAGAGATCAACCGCCACGAGATGGCTGGGATCATCGAAGCCCGCGTAGAAGAGATCTTCAGTTTTTTGCACCAGGAGATCAAACGCTCAGGCTACGATGGGCTATTGCCCGCCGGCCTGGTGCTCACCGGCGGCTCGGGCGCTCTGCGCGGCATGCCAGAACTGGCCAGCCGCGTGCTGGGTATGCCAGTGCGGCTGGGCAAGCCCGAAAAGCTGACCGGCATTGTGGATAAATTACAGTCCCCGGCTTATTCCACCAGCGTGGGGTTGCTGCGCTGGGCGGTCTTGATGAGTGAGGTTGTCCCTCAAAAGGAACCTGAGAACGGCCATTCGCGCCCCAGCCTGGATTGGACCAAGATCAAGGAAATAGCAGGAAGGTTCCTGCCATAAAGTCACGACGTCCCAAGTTCAAAGTCAAGACATTGTTGACTTCGATCCGAGGACCTGGGACAGAATAAAAACGGTTTGGAGAGTAAAACAAAAAAGAAAGAATTATGGAGGAAGAAATGAAATCACGGAACCAACTGGAATCGTTTGCCCGCATCAAGGTTGTCGGCGTGGGAGGTGGCGGCTGCAACGCCATCAACCGCATGATGGAGCAGGGTTTGCCCGGCATTGAGTTCATCGCAGTGAACACCGATGGCCAGGCTCTGTTGCTCTCCAACGCGCCTGTAAAGGTGCGCATTGGCGACAAGCTGACCCGCGGGATGGGTTCCGGCGGAGACCCGGAAACCGGCCGCAAGGCCGCCGAAGAGTCGGCCGAGGAACTGTATGAGGTGCTGCGCGGCGCGGACATGGTCTTCGTTACTGCCGGCATTGGCGGCGGCACAGGCACCGGCGCTGCACCGGTGATTTCACAGATCGCCCGCGAAGTTAAAGCCCTGACCATTGGGGTAGTCACGCGGCCCTTCTCGTTCGAAGGCGCTCGCCGCAGCCAGAATGCCGAAGCTGGCATCTCCAGGCTGAAAGACCATGTCGACACGCTGATCGTGATTCCCAATGACCGCCTCTTGCAAGTAGTCGAGAAACGCTCCAGCCTGACGGACGCGTTCCGCGTGGCTGATGATGTACTGCGTCAGGGCATCCAGGGCATTTCGGAACTGATCACAGTGCCCGGCCTGATCAACCTGGACTTTGCAGATGTGCGCACCATCATGTCCGAGGGCGGGGCGGCCTTGATGGCTGTCGGCGAAGCCTCCGGCGAAAACCGCGCCCAGGTGGCCGCTGAGATGGCCATCACCAGCAACTTGCTGGATATCACCATCGACGGCGCCCGCGGCATCCTGTTCAACGTAACCGGTGGCTCGGACCTCTCTCTGTTCGAGGTCAACACAGCCGCGGCCATAATCAAGGAAACCGCGCACCCGGATGTCAACCTCATCTTCGGTGCCGTGATCGACCCCGAGATGGAAGACAAAGTGCGCATCACCGTGATCGCCACTGGCTTCGACCGTAAAGGTATGCCGCGGCGCATGCTGCGCACTGCTCCACGTGTCCAAGCGCCGGGGCAGGAGCAAGCCGCGCCGCAGTACAGCCAGGCGAACGAAGCAGATTTAGAGCCTGCTGTTTTCAACACCCAAGATCTGGATATCCCCACGTTTTTGCGTAAACGGGTTGGGAAGTGACGTTGCGATAGCCAGCTAAAAGCTAGCCAGGCAATCGCCGGAGAGTCTATCGCAGGCGCTAGCCGCTCTCTCCAACCAGCGAGCCCGATCCTCCCGGGCTCCTGAGAAGGAAGACCCGCTGAGATACAGCGGGTCTTTCTTTACCCATCGCGGTTTGCAGGCTGAAGTACCAGCTTATGGTTTTCTAGGAAGGGCCAAATAACCTAAACAACACCAATGCTTGTTGCACAGTTACCCACAATCCGAAGGCGAGTGGAATGCCAACCGCAGCCCAGGCTCCGGCCACCAAGGCGGGGTGCGATGTTGCCCGGCCCGGCTGAGTAGCCATGGCCTGTTCCTGGACGGCAGCAGGATTAACAGTCGCCTGCTTTTCCTTGACGAGTTCTTCCTCGGTCATGAAGTGCTTCTCAGCCACCGGCCGCACCAATAAATTACAGATCAATCCCAAACCCAGCAGTCCAGCGAGGATATACATGGTCACATCGTAGGCTTGAGCCCTCGGCACGCCGGCTCCGATCTGGTATTCACGTATGTAATTCACCAGTACCGGTCCTAAGATGCCAGCTGTCGACCAGGCGGTCAATAAGCGGCCATGAATAGCGCCTACCATGCGGGTGCCGAACATATCGGCCAGGTAAGCGGGAATGGCTGCGAACCCGCCACCGTACATGGAGACGATGATGCAAAAGAAGGCCAGAAAAAGGAAAAGGTTTCCCTGGCTGGCGATGGTCGGGATCGAAGCATACAGAAAGATTCCCAAAACGAAGAACACGGAGTAAGTAGCTTTCCGGCCAATGAAATCCGACAACGAAGCCCACACAAACCTACCGGCAATGTTGAAAAGCGAAAGCAGCCCAGTGAACCCTGCGGCGATCGCCGCGATCTGAACCTTTTGCACAGCATCAAGCTGGTTGAATGTGGCCACGATGCCGATCAGTTTTCCGCCGAACACTTCCTGCAGCAGGGGCGAAGCCATGCCGATCACGCCGATGCCCGCCGACACATTCAGGCACAGCACACCCCAAATGAGCCAGAATTGCGGCGTTCTCAGCACCTGGCCCAGCCGCACACTGCGCGTGGTGATCATGTTGTTCTTGCCATTGGTGGTTGGCGGCATCCAGCCCGCCGGCTTCCAGTCTGCAGCCGGTACGCGGTAAGCGAAAGCACCGGCCATCATGAAAACGAAATAGATGGCAGCCAGCACCAGAAAAGTCTGCCAAACGCCCACACTTGAGGATGTGGCAAAAAAGTTCATCAGCCTGTCGGCCAGTGGGGCGCCGATCATAGCGCCGCCCCCGAAACCCATGATGGCCATGCCGGTGGCCATACCGCGCCGGTCAGGAAACCACTTGATCAGGGTGGAGACCGGGGAGATGTAACCCAGTCCCAGGCCGATGCCGCCAATCACGCCAGAACCCAGCCACAGCAACCAGATCTGGTGAGTGATGACCCCGATCGCGGAAATCACCAAGCCGCCAGCCCAACAGAAGGCAGCGGCTACCCCAGCCTTGCGTGGCCCGGCGCGCTCCAGCCAACCACCGAAAATGGCTGCCGAGGAACCCAGGAATACAAAGAACAAGGTATACATCCAGCCCAGCATGGAGATGGGCCAATCGCATGTCGTGGTAAATACCTGGGCTATGAAGCTCAAGTCCGCCGGGCAAATAACGGGCGCAGTACCCCCAATGGCTCGAGAAAGGGGCAGCCAGAATACCGAGAAACCGTAGGCCATACCGATGCTCAGGTGGATGGCCAGTGCTGCCGGTGGCACCAGCCATCGGTTGAACCCAGGTCCAGCTATCGTGCGGCCCTTATCCAGTAATGCCCTTGCTCTCATGCGCAACTCTCTCTCAGGTCTGAATTTCGCCAACAGAGGGAGCATAGCTTGTGATGAATTGTGGACAAGGGTCAAATGCCCACAGCCTAATAATATGAGTCCCACTTTGCTATCCTGATAAACTACGCAAACTCCACGCAAACCTTAAAGTTTTAGAAATTCGACTTATTTACTATATAAACCACTTGCGCTCAAAATCCCTGCGTGCTAGAATGGCGAACTTTTCACCCTGAATACAGTGCCTCGAAGGAGAACTTCCCCATATATGGGGGACATGTAACAAACATCATGCAGTGTCCGCATTGTAAAGATCACGATCAAGAAGGCAGCAAGGTGATCGACACCACTCATGATGCGCGTGGCGGCATCCGCCGGCGGCGGGAATGCAAGAACTGTGGCAAGCGTTACAGTACGTATGAACGCGCCGTGCTGGCAGCCCCCATGCTGATCAAGAAGGATGGCAGCCGCGAGGAATTCGACCACGATAAACTGGCGCGCAGCGTTCATATTGCCTGTGTCAAGCTGCCTGTTTCGGCGGCGGACATCGACCACTTAGTGGGACAAATAGAATCCAAGCTAATGCTAATGGAGAAACCCGAGGTCTCGTCCCGCGTAGTCGGCGACATGGTGATCACCGGACTCAAGGACTTGAACGAGATCGCCTACATTCGGTTTGCCCTGGTCTACCTGGGGTTGAACGACCTGCAGACCATCCGCAAGGAAGTCGACAGCTTAATCGCTGCAAGCTAAGCAAGCACTTGCGGCCTTTCCGCACAAGGCTGCGGTGTTTTCGTCTCAAGTTGTCTAGTTTAGAGGAGAGCCACAATGTTAAAGCAAGCCAAGCCCAATATTGCGAACAAAGCCAAGAGAACAGAAGGGTCGCTTGGCTTGCTGCCTACGCCGCCTTTGCCCAAAGCGCTCGGCCGCATCGAACTGAGCGAGAACGCCTTGCAAGTGTTCCAGCGCAGATATATGCGCCGCGGTCGCGAAGGTCAGCCCATTGAGACTGTGGAGCAGACCTACTGGCGCGTGGCATTCCATGTAGGCAAGGGGGAGGAAAAATGGAAAGGCGATCCCCTGAAAACCGCAGCAACTTTCTACGACCTGCTCGGCAGCCAGCGCTTCACCCCCAACTCTCCTACCTTCACCGGCGCGGGTACGCCTATCGGGCAGTTGGCGGCCTGCTTCGTGCTGCCCATCAGCGATGATATGGGCCGCGCCTCTTCCGGCATTTTTCAGACCCTGCGGGACGCGGCTCTCATCCAGCAGACGGGCGGCGGAAACGGGTTCGGCTTTTCGCGGTTGCGGCCCAAGGATGCCCATGTAAAGACTTCCGCCGGGCGCGCCACTGGCCCTGTAGGCTTTTTGCGCGTCTATGACCAGGCCTTCGGCGAGATCGCCCAGGGCGGCACTCGCCGCGGCGCCAACATGGCCGTGCTGCGGTGTGATCATCCCGATGTGGAAGATTTCATCACCTGCAAGACGGACGAGAATGCCATTACTAACTTCAATATTTCCGTGGGCATCACCGATGCCTTTATGCGCGCGGTGCGAGATGACGCCGATTGGGATTTGCGCTTCGTAGAAGTTTCCGACCCCGCCACCTTAGGCTTCGATGGCACCCTGGAGCAAGCTGAGACCGCTGGGCTGCCTATCCGCGTATATAAAACAGTGAAAGCCCGCGAATTATTTGGCAAGATCGTTACCCAAGCTCACCACAATGGGGAGCCAGGCTGCTTGTTCCTCGACGCAGCCAACCGAGGTAACCCGGTGCCCCACCTATACCCGCTGGAGGCTACCAACCCCTGCGGTGAACAGTGGCTTGGACCTTATGAAAATTGCTGTCTGGGCTCGATCAACCTGGCCCAGCATTTTGGCCCCGATGGCACTGTGGATTGGGAGAAATTGCGCCAGAGCACCGAATTATCCACTCGCTTCCTGGATGACGTCGTCGAAGAGAACGCTTACGTGCCTGCGGTTCCTGCTTTGCGCGAAGCAGCCCTGCGCGCCCGCCGCATCGGGTTGGGCATCATGGCGTTGGCCGACCTGCTCTACCACGTCGGCATCCGCTACGGCTCCGAGGAAGCGCAGGAGTTTAGCGCCCAGGTGATGGAGTTCGTCCGCTTCCACTCCATGCGCACCAGCATAGCTCTCTCCAGGGAGCGCGGGCCGTTCCTGGCTATACAAGGGAGCATCTACGACCCCCAGAACCTCGCCTGGAAGCCCCCAACGCCGCTGAGAGGCTATCAGCACGACTATGGTCGCCCGAAACTCGAGTGGACGGAGATTGTCACTGGCATCCAGGAGCATGGCATCCGCAACGCTTGCCAGACCACTATTGCGCCCACCGGCACCATCGCTACCGTCTCCGGCTGCGAAGGCTATGGCTGCGAACCAGTCTTCGCGCTGGCTTACCTGCGTCATGTCAACGACCAGGGCAAGGATCTCACCCTGACTTACACCAGCCCTATGTTCCAGCAGGCGCTGGATGCCAGCGGCCTGGACCCAGCCACTCGCGAGAAGATCATCGCCCAGGTACTAGCTGAAGGTAGCTGCCAGCAGGTAGCTGAGCTGCCCGAACATATCCGCCACACCTTCGTGGTCTCGGCCGATATCAGCGCCGAGGAGCATGTGCGTATGCAGGGCGCGCTGCAAGCCTTCGTGGACAACAGCTTGTCCAAGACGGTTAACTTTCCCACAGGTGCCACGGAAGAAGACGTGGCCACCGCGTACATGTTGGCCTGGGAACTGGGCGCTAAAGGCATCACTGTCTACGTCACCGGCTCGCGCGATAAAGTGGTGCTGGAAACACACGCCACTGCCAAGAGCAAAGAAACGCCTGCCGCAGCGGCCAGCATGGCCGAGCCGATGTGGAATGAGAGTCGCAAGCCGCGCTCCGGTGTGCTGCACGGCGCGACCTATAAAGTGGAAACACCGTTGGGCACTGCCTTTGTGACCATTAACCAGAATGGGGATGAGCAGCCGTTCGAAGCATTTATTACCAGCGCCAAAGCCGGCTCCGAGACTGCGGCTGTTTCCGAGGCCATTGGGCGGCTGGTCTCCTACATCCTGCGCCTGGCTTCGCCTATCTCGCCCCGCCAACGCCTCACCGAGATACGCAACCAACTATCCGGCCTGGGCGGCGATCGCCAGCTGGGTTTGGGACCCAAGCGGGTGCGGTCGCTGCCGGATGGCGTCTCGCAGACCATCGATCAATATTTACAGGACACCGAAGAACAAGCCGAAAGTGCTGTCAAAGCAACCAACGGCCACTCCAAATTCCCGAGGGAGGATGAGCACACCACGGAGGAGCCAGTGGCTGGCCAGCGACAGGCGGCCAGCGTTAAAGGCGAAATGTGCCCCGAATGCGGCCATGCCACCCTGGTGAACGAAGAGGGCTGCAAGAAGTGCTACACCTGTAGCTTTAGTGAATGTTGATCATTTATGTGTAAATGATTTCCGCTTTTCCTCAACAAGGAAAAAAGACTAAATGTGTTGATAGGTTAAGCCGACGGGAGTCAGAGAACTAAGAAACTATTGTTTTATTGATTCAAATCACCGTCTGGACAATTTAAGAATATGATGCAGGGGTAAATTATGAATCTCTCTAACCTAACGACAACGAGTAACCTTCTCCTTGCTTGGAGAAGAATCACTACCGCGAGCAACATAAACTACAAGCAGTTTTTCCGGCCAGTAATTGGAGCTTACGAACTTGATTTAAGTAATAATTTATCCGAATTACGCAGAAAAATCATTGATGGCGAATATGAAGCAAAGGAATCACTCAGGATATTTATGCCCACCTCCTCTGGTTTGCAGAGGCCAATCACCCTTCTTTGTCTTGAAGATCAAATCGTGTTGCAAGCTCTGACAAATTTATTCGCGGAAAAGATACGAAAGCGAAGAGAAGAATTAGAAGGAACGGCTGTTTTCAGTCATTTGCTGAACCCTCACGGAAGCATATTTTTTGTCAAGGAATGGCAGGAGGGTTATTTTGCACTTGAAGCAAATTTACTAGATTTATTCTCGAAGGGTAATAGGTGGATGGCAACATTTGATTTGTCTGCGTTTTATGCGACATTAGACCATAATCAATTGTTAAGAGTTATCTCGCCCCGTAGAGGAGGAGAGGATTTAACAAGTAAGGCTCAGCTTTGGTTCCAAAAGTGGAGTTCGAATCGAACGCACTACAAGCATGGTATCCCTCAAGGACCGCAGCATCCGGGGTGTTGGCTGAATGTTTTTTCCTAGATATTGATGAGCAAATGTGCGATAGATACAACTATGCTCGTTATGTAGACGATATTCGTATACTAGGAGATTCTCGAATTGAGGTACAGCGTGGTATTGCTGAGTTAGATATTTTCTGTAAGGAAATTGGCCTAATTCCAAATCGAGGTAAATTTGGGATTCGAAAACTGAGAAACCGCAAAGAGTTACTTGAAGGCATGCCTAACCTGCTTGGTTATCAGGAGTCGAGAAAAAAAGGTGAATTGACTGAAATGGAGGCTATCGATTTACTTGACGAAAGCGTATTAGAAAAACCAGATAGGATTGCAGACAAATCAAAATTCCGATATATGCTATTTAGGGCACCGCGGTCTAGAAGGATCCTTTATGCAGTTGCGAGGTTATGGCCAAAATATCCTGAACATACAGATGCGTACGTGGCTTATTTAGAATCTTTCGAAAGGTCAGCTCTAATAGTAAATCTATGCAAAAAACAAATAGACCAAAACTACCCATACGACTTTGTTATTGGCGAAATGTGGAAACTACTTGCTCGGATGTCGAATCCAGACGAGATGCGAATGGCTTCGCAGCAAGCCATTGACACGGTGAAGGCGAAAGGTAATAGAATAGCTTCACGCGTTGGAGCGTTATCGTTTCTTTGTGCATGCGAAACACATGGACTTGGATCTTTTAGTAGGTGGGCGCAGTATGAAAGCAACCCTATAGCTCAGTCATTAATTTCTCCCTATTTAGATCTTCGCAAGAGTGGAGCTCGGGCAACCGCTAAAAGAATGCTTCGCAGATCTACGCCAGACGCAGGTCTTAGCCTAATGAGGTCGTTTCTATCTAGCCGAAAAAAGCCAATCGACCTTGGAGTTACTAATTCCGAAATGAATGTGGTCGTTCAAAACAGCTTATTTGGCGTGGGCTTAGTTGAGAATCGCTCGCGCCCAAGACCCAACCCGATTGCTCAACTGTTAAAAAGCAGGCACAATCTTCCTGTCTGGCAAAACTGGTTGCCTCTACTAGGAGCCGAATATCAATCAGCTCACGAGTCAATAGTACTTGCAAATTCATCGTTTCTTTCTTACCCTACCGGTTGGTTAGGAATTATTGATGGGTTTTGCGAAATAATTCTAAGAGCATTTGTTCAACAACTAAATCTAAAAAATGTTCCGGGAGCGATTAGCTTAGTTAATAAAAACGCTGATCCGCTAGACTACGGCACAATTCTTAAGAGCAAACCAAAGCTGGAAATGGCGTATCCAGTTCTAATTGACAGATTCAAACAATTACACGATCGAAGGAATAGTTTACCGACGAGCCACCCACTTATTAGGCGAACAGGAATAAAAAGCAAACCGCTTAAGGGCAAAGAGAAAGCAAGAATGGCTAGGTTATTTAGGGAAGGAATAATCGAGATAACAAGGGCTTTCGATGCACTTCCTTGAATTTCTCAAACGGAGGAATTCAAGCCTATAGCATTTTTTTAGCCTCTTCATCAACAGGTTTAGAAAACCCCGCGACGAGAAGCAATAAAGCGCTTATGCCTGTTAGGTATGCTCCAATTCCTACCTGACCGATTATTGGAGAACTAGTATTTGAAAGGGAAGGCCAATTTACTGCTAGGATTACTAAAGAGAGAACTCCAAAGAATGCAGAAATTAACGAAAACCTCTTGCCGTATTCAGCTCGCTTTCGCAAAAGAACTAATAAAGATACCAAACCCATTATTGCCGTAAATATGCCATCGCCTTCAATCCCGTTTTTTATAATGGTTCCAAATATTAGCGGGATAGTTGCCCATGGCAGCATTGAACCAATAATTAAACCTGCCGAACCAGTTATCCCCAGATATTTTACAATTGAGAAACTCATTTTTAATCTCGCTTAAATTCGCAGACATTGGATACTGCAGTCCGCAACCACTGCAACAAATTGTAATCTATTTTATTATCAGTGCCTGCTTTTGGCGCGCTGGGTAGCCCAGGCCAGCGCAGTCAACGACTTTGCTAGCAGAATCCATGCACCAGGACGTTTATTATTGAGTTCGCCAATCTTTTTTACCCACCTCGATACGTTATACTGCCCGAGAGACCCTGAGCCGCTGGGCGCCAGGTTTTAGAGCGCCAAGTAACAAATCGTCGCTTCGCCACCTTAGGTAACCGCACTTGTCGCTGGTGCGGCCCGATCCGCAAGCCTGCTTTACAAAAACAGGAAATATCTTGGTATACGCTTCATCTACTGGCGATAACCTTCTCCATATCTCTTTATACAGGCTGTTTCTTCATCGAGGATCTGGCGGTGATAAATGAGGCCAACAACAACAATGATTGAAATATAGACCCAGATGCCTGCCGCCATGGCCGACCCTAAAAGCACAAAAAACAGCCCTAGCCACTGCGGATTGCGCGAGAGGCGATAAGGCCCAGTTTCAACCGGCTTGCCAACCGGCGTTCTTCTGAAATGATAGAGGGCGCTTGCTTCCAATTTGAAGCCTATAAGAAATATAATCGTTCCTAAGAGAAATAAGGGATTTTCAAATCTCAGCGGAGTAAAGATCATCAACAAAATATAGCCCACCTCATTGGGGTTGAGCCGGAAATTGTTTAGACAATTAGCGGCTAGTATACGCTCTTTCCCACGGAATTGTTTTCCATAGCTGTATAACTAAGCTTCTCTCCAGACAACTGGATGATAATCCAGGAAGGAGAG
>JBBDXQ010000061.1:0-30816 GCA_040902265.1 Anaerolineales bacterium | reverse complement strand
GCATTATCAAAGTGCTCAAGGAACGCGGACCCCTGCGTGGCGGGCAACTTAACCGCGCCTTGCCACGCAGCAATTGGCGCTCGCCGGCCGCCGCACTGGCGCGAAAAGGGCTGCTGGCGACCAAAGCGCTGCCTCCATTACCGGGCGCTAAACCAAAAACAGTGCGCACTGTCAGCTTCGTTGCCGCCCCGGAAAACGAAATCGTGCTTGGCAAAACTCCGGCTACCCGCTCCCGACGTATAAAAATTCTGAGCCTCTTGCAAAAAGAGGCAGGTCCGCTTGACGCGGATTGGCTCTATGCTGAAACCAGCGGAAAGCTGGATGACCTGAACAAATTGGCCGAACAGGGTCTGGTGCTCCTCAGTGAGCGCGAAACCCTGCGCGACCCACTGGCCAGTCTGCCTTACGACCCCAGCTTGCCCCCGCGGCTGACTGCAGACCAAACCCGCGCCTGGGATGCAGTGCACAGACAGATGGCATCTGCCCTGTTGGGAAACAACTCTGCCCCTGTGTTGCTGCACGGTGTTACCGGTTCTGGTAAGACCGAGATCTATTTGCAGGCTGTGGCCAAGGCGCTTGCCCAGGGGCGCCAAGCTATCGTGCTGGTACCCGAGATCGCGCTAACTCCTCAAACCGTGCGCCGCTTCCTCGGCCGCTTCCCTAACCAGGTTGGTTTGGTGCATTCCGAACTCTCCGAAGGGGAGCGTTATGACACATGGCGGCGCGCCCGCTCCGGCCTCCTACCGGTGATCGTTGGCCCGCGCTCGGCGCTGTTCGCTCCGCTGGCGCGGTTGGGTTTGATTGTGGTGGATGAGGAACATGACGATAGCTATTACGAAGCAGGCCAGGAACCACACTACCACGCCCGTGACACAGCCGTAGCCTATGCGCGTTTGGCGGGAGCTGCTTGCCTACTGGGGTCCGCCACGCCGGATGTCGGCAGCTATACGCACGCTCAACGCGGCGAGTGGCTGCTGCAGGAGCTGCCAGCGCGCATTTTGGCGCACCGCGACACGGCTCGCGCCCACCGCCAGCGTCTGGGGCAGGCAGGCCGCTATAAGGAGATCAGCGACGAAGCCGAGGCGCTTGAGCTGCCTCCAGTCGATTTAGTGGATATGCGCCGCGAGCTGAAGACGGGCAACCGTTCCATCTTCAGCCGCAGCTTGCAAACAGAGTTGAAGGCGATCTTAGAAAAAAGGCAGCAAGCCATCTTGTTTCTCAACCGGCGCGGGTCAGCAACTTACGTCTTTTGCCGCGATTGCGGTTACGTGATGCGTTGCCCTAATTGCGATAACCCGCTTACCCAGCACCTGGATCAAAACAAACAGTCTTTGATATGTCATCATTGCGGCTATGCAAGGCTGATGCCGAAGACCTGCCCCAATTGCAGCAGCAACCAGATCCGCCACTATGGAACAGGCACTGAGACAGTGGAAGCCGAGGTGCGCGCAATGTTTCCACAGGCGAAAACATTGCGTTGGGACCGCAGCAGCACGCGTACTAAGGGAGCACACGATCGGATTCTGCAATTGTTCACTCAGCAGAAAGCCGACGTGCTGGTGGGTACCCAGATGCTGGCCAAGGGGCTGGATCTGCCATTGGTGACCCTGGTGGGAGTAGTGCTGGCTGATGTAGGTCTGAACTTACCCGATTACCGTGCCGCGGAGCGCGCTTTCCAAGTGCTCACCCAGGTGGCAGGCCGCGCAGGTCGCAGCCCGCTGGGCGGCAGGGTTGTGTTGCAGACCTTTCAACCGGAACACTACGCCATATACGCCGCTTCCAAACACGATTACGCCGGCTTCTATGCCCAGGAAAGCGCCTACCGGCGCGAACTGCGCTATCCTCCTTTTGCCCAATTGCTGCGCCTGGAATACCGCCATCGAGATGCTCGCAAAGCCGAAGAGGATGCCCGTTTGATGGGTAAGACTGTAGAACGATTACTAGAAAAAGGCGAGCGCCGCGCAACAGAAATGGTTGGACCTGTACCCTCTTTTTATTCCCGCCTGCGGCGCGAATATCGTTGGCAGATCCTTTTACGCGGCCCGGATCCGGCCTCACTAATCCGCGCAATCAAGCTTGTGGGCTGGCGCGTCGAGGTGAACCCGCCAAATGTGCTGTGAACGAGAGGGTAGGAGAGAAGAAATCTTTTTCGATTTTGATTGCTGAATGCGGATTTTGACAATGCAATATACAATGCTAAACAGGTAAGAGGAGAACCATGGCTTTGCGTAGAGAACTGGTGACCTGGGGAGAGGTCACCCGACTGATCGACCATCTTATTCTGCAATTCGAACACGAGTTCCACGCCATGTTGGTCATCACCCGCGGCGGCATTATCCCCGGAGGTATGCTAGCCGAGCGCATGGGCCTGCAAGAAATTCTGACGGCGGCGGTCAATTTCCCCGCCATGCTGGAGAACCCACGCGATAACATGCTGGTTTGGCCGCAATTCCTACAGTTTCCCGAAGACAGCCTGCTGCGCGGCCGCCGCCTGCTGGTGGTGGACGACGTATGGGGCTCGGGGCGCACCAGCACCGCCGTGAAGAACCGCGTCTCAGCGGGCGGCGGTATCCCATTCACCAGCGTGATGCATTTCAACCCCCATCGCAATTTGTTCGGCACCACGCGGCCCGATTATTTCGCCGCAAGCACCGACGCCTTCATTGTATATCCCTGGGAACAGGAGCCGACCGCGGGCTGGGCGAAACGGGATTATTAGTGGACTACGAAGAATATCGCAAGGCATTTTTTAGCGACCCGGTGCCGCGCGAACGGTTTGCCACACATGGGGTGATCGGCGCAACGTTGTATTACGAAGATTACCAGGCTGCATTGAGCTTCATCACCAAAGTATTCGGCGAACCGATCTACAAAGAGGGTGCCAATACCCACGGCTGGCGGTTAGGATCGTCCTGGTTGACCTTGTTTCCCGCGAAGTCTGGCAACCCGACAAATGTCGAAGTGCCCATCTACCTGAAGAGCGCGGAAGAGCTGGATAAGCTGTACTCGGCTTTTATCGCAGCTGGCGTTACTGGCGAAGAACCGCAGAACACATTGATGTTCGAACCGGTGAGGGTCGCGATCCTGGCTGACCCGTTTGGCGTCACCTGGGACTTGGTGGCGCAGCTATAACAATATCTGTTACAAGTCTGTGTACCTCAGAGCCAGGCAGCACAGAGTTGCATTGAGCAAAACGATGCGAATATCGCTTTCGGTGGATCCCTTACTGATTGACAAGGGATTTATTATTTTAGTAGTGAGCTAAATTCCTTGCGCAGTTTGGCAACCTTGGGGGAAATGATCACCTGGCAATAGCCAGCATTGGGGTTCTTCTTGAAGTAATCGTGGTGGTATTCCTCGGCTTCATAAAAGTCCGTTAGTGATTGCAACTCGGTGACGATTTTCCCATCGAACTCCGGGTTGAGCCTGGAGATGAGTTCCACCGCCACTTTCTTCTGGAGATCATCAGCATATAAAATGATCGAACGGTATTGCGTGCCGATGTCGTTGCCCTGCCGGTTGCGCGTGGTGGGGTCGTGCACGGTGAAGAAAACTTTTAGCAGAACTTCGTAGGAGATCACCTCGGGGTCGAAGGTTACCTTCACCACCTCGGCGTGGCCTGTTGCGCCGGATGTGACCTGTTGGTAGCTGGGCTGCACAACCTGGCCGCCGGCATAGCCGGGCACAACACTGGAGACACCTTTGAGATCCTGGAAGGCGGCTTCGGTGCACCAAAAACACCCGCCGCCAAAAACCGCGGTCTGAGTTGGCATAGGAATACTATAACGTGTCCCAGGAAGTGGTGCTGGCTAGGCTCTTATCATCTGAGCGAAACGTTCGTCTTCTTTCAAGGTTAACTTCAGCCCATCGACCAGGGAAGTGCGCGGCTTGAAACCAAGCATCTTGGCTGCCAGTTCGGTGTCGGCGCACATGCGCGAAACTCCGACCTCGTTACGTGGCGCATTCAGTGTCTCGGCCTCGCTGTCGGCCACCTCCAAAATGAGCTGGGCCAGCTCACGCATACTGGTTTCCTGCCCACTACCAACGTTGAGCACCAGCTGATCCAGATCAGGGGCGGTAGAAGCGCCCACAAGGGCTCTCACCACATCGTTCACATAAATAAAATCGCGGGTCTGCTTGCCGTCGCCATGCACCACCAGCGAGCCGCCACGCACCGCCTGGCGAAGCCAGTTGGGCACCACCGGCGGATGGGAAGGCGGTAAGTGCTGGCCGGGGCCGTAAGCGTTGAAGATGCGCAGGCAAACTGTCTCAATGCCCCACAGGGAACCTATCGTACGCACATAATATTCAGCAGCCAGTTTGGAAACAGCGTATGGAGAGCGTGGGTTAGGTGGGGCATCCTCACGCAGGGGTTGTTCCTGCTGGTCACCATACACCGCCCCCGAAGAGGCAAACACCACCCGGCGCACACCCACATCGCGCATGCCTTCCATCAAGCTCACTGTGCCACCCACGTTTACCTCGTTATACTCGCGCGGGTAAAGCATCGATTCGGCCACTAGCACACGCGCTGCCAGATGGTAGACACAATCCACATCCTGCAGCAAGGTCCAAAGTTTAGGGCGGTCGTTCACATCCCCCCGGGTGAAGTGCACATCCTCAAAAAGCGCTTGCGGTTCGCCGCTGGAAAGATCGTCCAGGCCGCGCACTAAGTGACCTTCGCGGGATAATTGGTTCGCCAGGGCGGAACCCAGGAAACCAGCTGCCCCAGTGATGAGAAAGTTCATGAAGAGTGATTATAGCATTCAGCAAATGTTCATTTGACGCTGCCCGCGCTAGCCCGTTATGATGCCTTGATGCGCCGGGTAGCCCCGTTCCTTGTTCTCTTACTGCTCAGCCAATGCCTAACAGGTGCTGCTCCCCGCGGCCCTGGTCAGGAGGCCGGAGCGCACGCCTATACCTGGGATCACGAATTTGATTACATCACCTGGGTGGCCGATGCTTCCCTCCTGAAGCTAAGCCAGGCAGCACTGGGCGCTGAACGTTATATGGATGAGGAAGCCCAAAGCCGATTTGTGCGTGACACCATGGCCCTAGTGCGGGAGATCCAGAGCGCTGAAGGCGAGCTAAGCGCCTTGCATGCCAATCCAAACCAGGCCAGCGTGGCCGTGCAGAGCGAGGAACTCAATGCCCCCCTGGATGAGTTCACTCAGCAGCGCAGCCGCATGGCACCTCTGGCCGAAAGTATCCTGCAGACCCAAATCGGGGCGATCTTAGCCGATAAGGGGTTTACCTTGTTGGGGCAGCCGTTGCCTCCGCTGCTCTTCCATAGCACCCCACTACCCTGGGCGCTGATCGCCTCGCCGCGCGATAGCATCGCCCAGACAGCCAATATATCCCTGCGCACTGAACTGACCCTCGAAGACCATATTGCCATCGAAGACCAGGTGGCTAATGGGCTCAACTTATCCACCTTGGTGGTGCCGGTGGGAGGCATCGGGGTCTATCCAACCATGGTAGCGCAGAGCAGCGACCTGCGCTGGCTGATCGAAGTCAGTTCCCACGAGTGGGCGCACAATTATTTGACGTTGCGGCCGCTAGGCCTCTTGTATTTCGAGAGCCGCGACTTGACTACGATGAACGAGACCACAGCCAACATTGTGGGCAAGGAAATGAGCGAGGCCGTAATCGCCCGCTATTACCCGGAACTGGTCCCACCTCCGCCCGCTCTTCAGTCCGCCGAAGCGCCGGAACCAGCCAGCCAGCCGCCAGCGCCCATCTTCGATTTTCGCGCCGAGATGCATGCCACCCGCGTGCGGGTGGATGCACTGTTGGCCGAAGGCAAAGTCGAGGAGGCGGAAACGTACATGGAGGTGCAGCGTCTCTTATTTTGGGAGCATGGTTACGTTATCCGCAAACTCAACCAGGCTTATTTCGCCTTTTATGGCAGTTATGCAGATACGCCGATCGGCCCTGCCGGTGAGGACCCGGTTGGGGCTGCCGTGCGCGAGTTGCGCACCCGTTCTGATTCGCTGATCGAATTTGTAAACCGCATGGCCTGGCTGACCTCGTTCGAGGATCTGCAAAGGGTTTTGGCGGAGAGGCCGTAAATGGTCATCAGTGAATAATTATCAGGACAGACGATCAGGATCAACTGGTCCCTGCGAGTCTCTTTACCCCGCTCTCCGTCCCTTCCATTGATACAATACCGCTCTATGCGCGCCTTCAGCCTCTCCCTGATTGTGCTCTTGATGGCAGCCTGCGCCCCAGCCAGGTCAGTAGTGCCCACGACCAACGCTTTGCCCACCTTGCAGAGCGCTACGTTGCCAGCTTCCAGCTGCACCTCTGTGAGCAGCTCTACACAACGCGCGGACTACATTGCCAGCCTGCCTTTTGACGAAGTTAGCGAGGCGGATTGGCAGCGCGGTTCACGCGACGCGCAAGTCACGCTTATTGAATACAGTGACTTCCAATGCCCTTACTGCGCCCAACTTAGCGGTGTGCTGGCCGAACTCGAAGCGCGCTATCCCGATCACCTACGTATTGTTTTCCGCCATTACCCGCTGATCGGTTCACCCGAACAGCCGGTGCACGACAAGGCTGCGCTTTCTGTACAGGCAGCCGAAGCAGCCGGGCGGCAAGGGTTGTTCTGGGAAATGCATGATGAACTCTTTGCCATGCAGGCGGAGTGGAGCAGCTTGAGTGTGGCCGAATTCGAGATTTGGCTGCAGGATGCAGCTGAGCGACTAGCACTGGACACTACGCAATTCAACGAAGACTTGCACAATGAGGAGCTAGTTGTGCAAGCCCAGGCTGCCTGGGAGGCGGGCCAGACGCAGCAGATCAGTGGCACTCCGTTCATCCTAATCAATGGCCTCCCTTACACAGGCCCTCTGGATGCCATAAGCCTGGATACGATCTTCCAGCTGGAGTTTCTGCGCGAACGCCAATTCGATGAGTGCCCGACAATGGGCTTGGAGGCTGGAGCCAATTACACTGCCACCTTGCACACCGAGAAAGGCGACATCGTGATCGAGTTGTTCCCGGACCTGACTCCTTTGGCGGTGAACAGCTTTGTCTTCCTGGCAGAGAATGATTGGTTCGACAACGTTACCTTCCACCGAGTGTTACCGGGTTTCATTGCCCAGGCCGGCGACCCGACCGGCACTGGTTATGGCGGACCAGGTTATTCCTTTGCCATCGAAACCGACCCCAGCCTCGCTTTTGATCGCGCCGGCCTGCTCGCGATGGCCAATTCAGGTCCCACGTCGAATGGCAGTCAATTCTTCATTACGCTCGGCGCTGCTGCTCACCTGGACGCTCAGTACACTATCTTCGGCGAAGTCATCCAGGGCTTGGACATAGTAGAGAGCCTGACAGCCCGCGATCCCTCTCAGAGCGCTGACTTTCCTCCTGGTGATTTGATTCTCGACGTCACCATCGAGGTGCATTGAGCCCCCGCCGCGTCACAAAACCGAAGCCGCCCACACTCGATTGGCTCACCATTGCTCAATTTGGCCTAGGAGCCGTGGGTATTTCGCTGGCCTGGATGCTGGCTATGGCAGCTTTGCTAGGCAGCATGGTTCGAGCGGCGGCGGATGGTTTGCAGCTTTTTTCCTCCCTGGCGGACCTCATCCCAGTCGGGGGAGCTTTCCTGTTTGGCGTTTTGCTGCTACCCTCCACTTTTTATGCGTTGCGCCGCATTCTGGGTAGCGCTCCCACCTCATTTAAAATCTCTAGCCGACGCTTGGGCCTGGCGGTTTTACTTTTTCCACCCCTGGTGGCTGCTGGCAGCTGGGCCGTGGGGGTGGGCTGGGGATGGTTGGTGCTGGCAACTCACATATCCGCCGCCCTGATTCTGATCGCCTGGCTGTTATGGGTGGCTCTGCGCGACCTGCAACCCGGCTCAGCGCAGCGCGCCTGGGGTGCGTTCGGCAGCGGCTTAGCGGCCACACCGATCCTGGCTTTTGTCATAGAGGCTATCGGGCTGTTTGTGCTCATCTTATTGTTCGCAATCTATATAGAAGTCAACCCTGCCTTGGCGCATGCAACTGAGGCCCTGCAAAATGCCACCGCCCAAAACCCTGATCTGCTATTACAAAACCTGGCTCCATTCTTTGAGGACCCCTTCATATTGTTCTCCGTATTCATAAGCCTGAGCTTCTTTGTTCCCCTGATCGAAGAGTTGCTTAAGCCATTGGGCGTAGCCCTGCTGCTGCGCCGGGAATTGAACGAAGCGCAGGGCTTTGCCCTGGGAGCCTTGTGCGGAGCGGGATATGCCCTGGTCGAAAACCTGGCGCTTAACACGCAACCCGAGACGCTGTTTGTGGCAGCCACTGGCCGCATCGGGGCTACCATCATGCATATCTTTACAACTGCACTCAGCGGTTACGCGTTAGTACGCGCAAAGAACACCAAACAATACCTGCCGCTACTGGGGATCCTGGCGCTCAATATCGCCATCCACGGCCTGTGGAACGGCATGGTGCTGCTCCTCACTGCGGCCACGCTGACCACTGCCAGCGGCGGCCTGGTGCCGGCCGAGTTTGCCATCATTGCCACGCCGGTCCTGGTGTTCCTGGCGCTGGCTTGTGTGCTTACCCTGGTACGAATGAACCGCAGGCTGGCTTTCATAAAAACAAAGGCTAGGATCTGTTAAATGGGTGAATTTATCAGCTACGTGATCAACATCCTGCATGATCTGGCCCTGGTTTTGCCATTGCCTCTCTTCACTGCTATCGCCGCGTTTGTGGAGGAAGTGATCGCCCCCATCCCATCCCCTTTGGTGATGACGCTGGCAGGCTCTTTGGCTGCCTCGGCAGGTGATCCGCTAAGTTCACTCCTGTTGTTGGCCCTGGTCGGTGGGCTGGCCAAAACCTTTGGTTCCTGGCTGGTCTATCTCCTGGCTGATGTGGGGGAGGACCTTATTGTCGGGCGCTTTGGTAAATACCTGGGCATCTCACACGAAGAAGTGGAGGCTTTTGGTTCCCATCTCAACAAAGGGCGCCGGGATGGCTTTGTGATCTTTTTATTGCGAGCTGTGCCCATTATTCCAACGGCCCCCGTTTCGCTTGTGGCCGGGTTGATCAAGTTGCACATGCGCACTTATTTGGTTTACTCCTTTCTAGGAACCCTGGTTCGCAACCTGATCTACTTGTATTTCGGGTTCACCAGCTTGCAAGCCGCGTCAATGCTTAGCGAGGGATTCGAAAGCCTCGAGACCATCGGATACATTATTCTGGCAGTAATGATGGCAAGCGGTATAGCTTACTTTTACTACCTGCGCCGGCGTGGCGCAGGTATGACCCTGGTTCAGCGAATCACACATAAAAACCAAAAGTAATTTGGCTTGAATGCAGCCATTTTACGGAACCAGACGCAAGTGCGCCTCTGCGTCCGCCTGGATAGCTTCCAGCTCCCAATGCATTGGAAAATACTCAACCGCCACCCAGGTTTCGGCCATATCAATGTAATGCGGGTGATAGGCATGGCCAGATTGGCCGGTGGTGTTAACTTGCAGCGAATTCCCCCAGTTGCCCAGGTCCATGATGCTGCGCTTGGACGGCAGGCTGGTGACAGAAAAATCGGACCGGGACGCGTCCCAATTTGTGGCGTTCACGATGGAACTACCGCCCGAGACTGGGTAAGGCCCGCGATTGAATAGCCCGCTGATAATGGGGAAAGAATCCATGGTCTGGTGCACGAAGGTGATCTGGTGTACTTCTCCCCATGCCCAGCGGCTGGCATCCGCGCCGAGCAGCCGCCTGGTTTCGGCCACCGCGGCGGCAAAAGAGGTGCGCAGGATCTCGTCGCGGGTCTCGACCGGGTCGGTGGTGGTATCGTCCCACCAGGTGTTCTCGGGGTCAGCCAGCAGATCACTGACCACCGCGTACCACAGAGAATTCCCCCCAGGCCAGTATGCTTCAGGCAGCTCATCAGCGAAGGTCGCATACAGTAACTCGCTCCAGAAGACATTGAAGAGCGCGGCCATTGGGGAATCGACAGTCTGGTCGCCGTTCCAGGCAAGCAGCTGATCGCGCAGTTCGGCCAGACCTGCATCCTCGAAATCGATCAACTCCAGAGAGGGGATCAGATCCAGCGCGGCCAGGTTGACGCTGTCGGCCTGCATGCGTTGGAAGTAGGCGATGTCGATCGGCCCATCCGCCGCCTGGAGCAGGTCGACGACGCGCTGGGCCCGGAAGCCATAGTCCCAGTAATCTGCAATCCAATGCGGATAATCGGGGGCGACCACTGCGTTGTTGGCGGCCACGATGTAGCCGGAGTCTGGATTGTAGGCAAAGGGCAGCTGATCGAAATCGATATAGCCCACCCAATCAAAATCATCCAGCCAGCCGGGAAGCGGGTAGCGGCCATCGGCGAGCTGACGCAGCGGGATGAGCCCCGGCAACTGGTAGCCGATGTTGCCGTCCACATCCGCGTAGAGCAGGTTCTGTGACGGCACCACGAATTGGCGCGCGGCCGCGCGGAACTCATCAAAATCCTGGGCGCGATTGATCCCAAGGATTGACTGGAGGGTGGTGCCGGGTTCCAGCGCAGTCCAGCGCAAGGCGATGGCGTAATTTTCGGGCAGGCCCAGGCCGGATGTTTGATCGAAATCTTCAAGCTCGCCATATACTTCGGAGATGATGGGTCCGAAACGGGTCAGCCGCACGGGCAGGGTCACGGTTTCCCCGCCAGCCACCTCGACAATCTCCTCGATAATTTGCATATCTTCCCAAGCCCCGTTCATTTCGTATTGGTTGGGATCATCGGGATTGACCAGGATAACAAACAGGTCCATCACATCCGCACCTGCGTTGGTCAACCCCCAGGCAATGCGCTGGTTGTGTCCAATTACTATGCCTGGCCCGCCTACGAAGGAGACACCAACCGTCTCGTAGTCGCAATCCGGGCCTTTGGGAGCGCAATGCAAGCCGATCTGGTACCAGATAGAGGGCATTCCTGCGGCGAGGTGCGGATCGTTGGCCAGCAGAGGCGCGCCGGTGTTGGAGAGCTCTCCAGAGATGACCCAGCTATTCGAGCCGAGTTCCCCGAAGGGGTCGCCGCCTAATAATTTGTCTGCCGCAGCGACGCGATCTGTGAGCTGGCCCATTAGATCAGCAAGCAGTTGGGGATAGCTGAACTCAGCGCCTGGGTTGTGCGCACGCAAGGCAGGTGGCGCAAACCCCGGCACGATGACGGGTTTAGTCTGGTCGTAAGCCGGGAATAATTCAGCAATGCGCTCAGCCGGCAGGGTGGCCAGAAGTACAGAGCGCTCGATCTCGGTATCCATGTTGTCGCGCAGGTCCCAGGCCATGGCCTTGGCCCAGGTAAGAGAGTTAAGCGGCTCCCAGGCTGCGGGTTGGTAACCACTGTTGAGCAAACCCAGGAAGAGATATTCCAGGCTGAGTTCGGCGCCCTGGTGATCTGCGAGGTAGGCGTTGACGCCATCGGCGTAGGATTGGAGGGTGGCCAGGGTCTCGGCGTCCAGCAATTCCAGTTCGGCGCGGGCTACGCGTTCCCAGCCCACGCTGCGCAGGAAGAGGTCGGTATCCAGAGTGGCGCTGCCCAGCAGCTCAGAAAGGCGACCGGCGCCTACATGGCGCTGGAAGTCCATCTGCCAGAAGCGATCCTGGGCATGGATATAGCCCTGGGCGAAGAAGAGGTCGTGCTCACTACTGGCGAAGATGTGGGGGATGCCGGCCTGGTCGCGGTAGATATCCACCGGGCCATTCAGCCCCTGCAATTGAATCTCACCTTTAGTTTGAGGGAAGGAATCGTCGATAGCCAGATAGATATAGGCTGAAGCGCCAAGAACGAGGACAACAATAATAGCAAGTAAGCCGAGCAACACGAGACGAATTATGCGCATGTGACTCCTGAGAGGTTAATGGGAATTAAGGAAGGCGGATTATAAACCTGCTTCGCCGGTAGCGCCCTATGAAAAAACAACAGTATCTAAACCCCAGCTATAAATTTAGTGAGCAAAGCTTATAAAGGAATTCGGCGTCGGGCAGCTAGAGGCTCGCAAAGGAATAGAAAGAATATTGCAGCAGTGTGTTTTCCTGTCAGCTGGCGACCACCATGGCGATGGCGTGCAGGTGGGTGTGGCTAAGGCTGATGGCCCAGCGCTCCACGCCACGCTGTTCGGCCAGGCGCTTGGCTTCGCCATACAGGGTCAACAGGGGTTCGCGGGCGGGGCCGCGCAGGATCTCGATCTCCAGCCAGCTGACCGGGCCGATGCCGGTGGCGAGGGCTTTGGCCACGGCTTCCTTTCCGGCAAAACGAGCGGCCAGCGAAGGCAAGTTGCCCTTGAGCTGGTCAATTTCCTTTTCAGTATAGACCCGCCGCAAAAATCGATCGCCGTGCCGTTGGATGGCGAGTTCCAGGCGCTGCACTTCGATCATGTCGATGCCGGTCAGCAAAAGGGCCATCAGACCTCGATACGCGGGGGGCCGGCCACGGCCACGGCCAACTTGCCCACCTGGAGATACTTAGCCGCCGCTTCTCGCACCTGCTCGCGGGTGACCGATTGGATCAATTGGGGATACAGGCGGTAATAATCCAGACCCAGTTGATAGCGTTCGATGTTCAACATGGCATCCGCCACCCCGCTGTTGCTTTCCAGTGAGAGAGGCATGCTGCCGACGTAGTTGGACTGACTGTCGCTCAATTCTTCCTCGTTCACCAGTTCGCCGGTAAAACGCTCCAGCTCTTTGAAGATCAAGTCGATGGCTTTGGTTTCGTTGGCCGGGTTGACCCCAGCGGCCACATCCCAGGCGCCTGGCCCAGTGCCGCCTGACAAGCTGCTGTAGGCATAATACGCCATGCCAGCCTTCTCGCGGACTGCATCCCCAACGCGCCCCATCAGGCCGAAACGGCCCAGGATACTGTTGCCCAGGTTAGCCGCCATAAAATCCGGCGCAAGGCGCGGGGGACCGGCCGTACCAATCACCAGATCGCTTTGGCTCTTGCCGGGAATAGCGTGACGTTTGTAAATACGCTCAGGAAGCTCTTCCCAATCCGGCAACTCGGGTACCGGCGTCTGCTCGGCGTTGGTCCAATCTTCCAGGGACGCGCGCACCAGCTCTACAGCGTTCTCGGGGGGGATGCCACCTACCACGGCGACGACCATGCCGCGCGGCCCATAGGCCAACCGGTGGAAGGCCACCAGATCGTCCACGGTGATGGCGCCGATGGTTTCCGGGTGGCCAGACTCGGGCCGGCCATAGGGATGCTGGCGATAAACCAACTCTTCGAAGACCAGCGAAGCCATATCGTGTGTGTCCTGGGCACGCAGGGCTAAACCGGTGAGCAATTGGGCGCGCAATTTCTCCACCTGGTCGGCGGGGAATTGGGGAGCGCGCAACCCTTCGTTCAACAGATCCAGCAATAAGGGCAGGTCCTCGGTCAGCGACTTACCACCAAAGCTGGCGGTGTGGGTGCCGCTGCCGAACCCGAAACTGGCGCCCACGGATTCCATGGCGTCGTAGATGGCCTGAAACTCACGTTTGGCAGTGCCGCGCATCAGGGCATCGGCCACAAAATCAGCCAGGCCTAATTTGTCGTCGGGGTCCAGCAGGCTACCCGCAGGCAGGTACCCGCGCAGGGTTACTGACAAGGCGTTGGAATTTTCGCGAGCCAGCACCACGATGCCGTTCTGCAAGACCACGCGGGTGATGTCATCGGCACCGGGGATGGAAGACAATGAAAGGGCTGCCGTGGTGCTCATGCTCCGCTGCTTTCGAGCAGGCCATCCGGCTGGTAGATACCCAGCACACGCCGTTGCGCATGCAGATAAGTTTGGGCGACGCGCTGCACATCTTGCGGCGTCACGGCTGCCAGCCGCTCCAAATAGTTTTCGAACCAGGCATAGCTGTCGAAGATCTCGGCAAAGCCAAGCCAGAAGGCCTGGTTAGTGATGCTCTCGCTGCCATAGGCAAACAGCGCCTGGGCCTGTTTTACGGAGCGGGTTAATTCTTCTGGTTTCGGGGGGCTCTCCTGCAGGCGAGCCAGCTCTTCGTCCAGGGCGGTGATAGCCTCCTCGGGCTTACGTTCAGGATGTACCACCATGGTGATGTCGTAAAGGAAGGGGTCGATCGTAGCCTGCAAGCCGCCGCTTACACCCACAGCCAGGTCTCCATCGACGAGGCGGCGGTAAAGCCGCGAGGTTTTATTCGAGATGCCGCCGCTGAACATATTGAGGTTGCTGGGGCCAGCCAACAGGCTGTCGGCCACGGTCAATGCGGAGAAATCGGGGTGGGTGGCGGGCAGTGAGCGATAGGCCGCCTTGACGAACACGGTTTCTCCAGGCCCTCTGGTGATGACGCGGCGCTCGGCGACCGGCACGGGCTCCACGGCATCCGGGCGTTGGGGCGCCTGGCCAGCGGGGATAGTTTCATATAGTTGGCGCAGCCGATCCAACATAAGCTGGCTATCAAAATCGCCAGCCATGGCCAGGACGGCATTGTTCGGCACGTAAAAGCGTTTGTAATGGTTATATAGATCGTCGCGCGAGATGGTCTCCAAGTCGGCCATACGCCCGATAACTTCGTGCTGGTAGGCATGCTGCTCAAAGGCAGCCTTTTGAACGTCTTCATCCAGCAGGAACATGGGGTTGTTTTCGTTGCCTTGCCGCTCGGAAATGATCACCGTGCGCTCAGACTCCACTTCCTGGGGATCGAAGGCGCTGTTCACCAGGCGGTCGGCTTCCAGGCGAATGGCCAGGTCGACCTTGTCAGCTGGCATGGTCTCGAAATAGGCGGTCCAATCGATGTAGGTCATGGCGTTCCAAAACCCGCCGTCGCGTGAAATATCCTTATCCAGCCTCCCGGCTGGGAAGAGCGGGGTTCCCTTGAATTGCATATGCTCCACCCAATGGGATACACCGCTGAGCCCGGGACCTTCGTCGCGCGAGCCAGCCCGCACCCAAAGCCAGTGGCTGATGATGGGGGTGGTGTGAATCTCCTTAAGCAGGACTTTGAGCCCGTTGTTTAGTGTGGTTTTTAGGACATCCATACCTTGTTTCACTCGGGAAAACGTCCCAAACTATAGCACAAGTGCGCCAGGTGGCGTTCTGAGAGCCTTCTTAGACTCATGCCGCATGGATTAAGATAGAATGCCGAGGTTGAGCAGCGAAATGACAGACAAAAACTTTTCCAATTATTCGATTGCCGTTGTGGGAGCTGGACCGGCTGGCTTATTTGCCGCCCGCGAGCTGGCTATGGCCGGCGTGCGGGTCGTGCTGCTCAATCGAGATATCAAAGCCGGCGGCCTGGCGGAGTACGGCATTTACCCAAGCAAGTTGAAGATGAAGGACGGGCTGCGCCGCCAGTTCCGCCAGATCCTCGAACTACCCAATATTGAATATATTGGCAACCTGCCCATCAGCCTGGATGATGAGATCAGCCTGGCGGATCTGCAGGCGATGGGTTTTGACGGCACCCTGGTTACCGTGGGCGCCCAGGGCACCAAACGCCTGGGGTTGCCTGGCGAGGACCAACCCGGCGTCTATCACGCAAAGGACCTGGTCTACCACTACAACCGGTTGCCGCCCTTCAGCCAACAAAGCTTTCCATTTGGCAAACGCGTAGTCTGCATTGGTGTGGGCAACGTGATGCTGGATATCGCCCGTTGGCTGGTACGCACGGTCAAGGTGGAAGAAGTGCTCGCCATTGCCCGCCGCGGACCAGCGGATGTTAAATTCTCCAAGAAAGAAATGGAAACGGTGGCGTGCAACCTGGACCTGGCCGCGCTGGATGCCGAGTTTGAGCGCACCGCGCCGGTGATGAGCGCAGTGGGGCAGGATGCACAAGCCGCTAAAGACTTTATTCTTTCAGCCCTCGAGACGGCTAAAGAGAAGGTGTCTGAGACGCGCTTCGGCCTGGAATTCCTGGCGTCGCCGAAAAGCATCCTGAGCGATGGCCGCGGGCAGGTGCGCGCTGTCGAAGTAGAGGACACCACCCTGGTGGCTAAGGCCGACGGCCAATCCAAGGCTGTCGACCTGGGGACTTTCCGCGAGATCCCCTGCGATACGGTGGTTTTCTGCATAGGAGACCGGGTGGATGACAGCCTGGGGTTGCCCCTGGATAAGTGGGGCGACTATGCCAAGAACCCGCAGCCGCGCTTTCCGATCGATGAAATTTCTTACGAAGCCTATAACCCTGAATTGCAACAGCCGTTGGCGGGCGTCTTCCTGGCAGGCTGGTCGCGCGAAGCCAGCTCCGGCCTGGTGGGAGTGGCCCGCAAGGATGGCACCAACGCAGCGCGAGCCATGCTAGGTTTCCTGGAAAGCGTGCCTCCTAAAGAGGAAAACGCGGTGGAAACCCTGCATGCCAAGATCGCCGACCTTAATCGAACGGTGGTGGACCAGGCAGACCTGGCCAAGCTTGAAGCGGTAGAAGCCGCTCAGGCTGCCGAGCTCGGCCTGCCGGAATTTAAATTCGACAACAACGAAGACATGCTGGCCGCAATGGACAAGCTGCGGATGGAAAATAGCTAAGACTTTCTGAATGCTATAAAGAGTCTTCTGTTTTGAGAAGGCCCTTTTTATTTGCGTCCTTTCTTTTTTTTGTTTTTCTTCTTGCTAAGCCTGGCCAATACTTTTCTCAGATCAACTTCCGCCCAGAATGGGGACATCATCACGAAGCCAATGATCATCACGACCTGACCGATCAAGACCCCAAACCCCTGCCAGTAGCCAAAAAAGGGCACGGAAGGCAGCGGGCGAGTGCCCAGGCCAAACACATCCGCCATCCCCGAGGCGAGAGCGATCACGTACCCGGTGCCGACCAGGCGAGCGCCGAGCTCAGTCACCACCGGCTTGGGGCGATCACGCCACATGCTCTCCATGGCCAAGTAGCCGCCCAGGGCGATCAACCCGAGCCCGGAGAGGAAGACGGCGATCTGAATAAAACCAACGATGGGGTTGCGGGCCAGCCCGAACAATTCAGGTTGGGCGCCGAGAAGGAATACGAGCAACCCGATGAGGGCGACGCCGATGCCGGTGCGCTTGCGCAAACGCCGGCTGCTGGTTGGCGGAGACGTTAGATCAGCCATGGGGTGGTTGCGATTGTAACTGACAGAAGAGCTCAGGCCTGGGACAGGGCAGAGCTGCCTTTCTCGATGTACATGGCTTTATCTGCATGGCTAACCAGGGGCGGCAGCTTCTTCGGCATCCTGCGGAAATTCGGTTATGCCGCTGCTTGGGACAGTTAGCCTCACCTTAAGGGAAGATGATAAGGGCATAAGCCCCTGTGGAAACCTGACCAAGCCGATTATAAAAACAACGGTTGCTTCGTCAATTTTTTATACTAAATATAGGAGGTGCGCGTGAGCAATTTTCTCGAAAAAGCTGCCCTGGTGACCGGAGGCGGCACCGGAATCGGCCGGGCTACCGCCTTGGATTTTGCAAATAAGGGTGCCAGGGTGGCCGTGGCGGACGTAGATACCAAGGAGGGTGAGCACACTGTGGAGCTGATCAAAAAGCCAGGTGGTCAGGCCATTTTTATCCACGCAGATGTTGCCAAGGCCAGCGACTGCGAACACATGGTGGCCAAGACAGTGGAAGCTTTTGGCCGGCTGGATTTCGCCTGCAATAACGCCGGCATAGGCGGCACTTCGGCTTCGATCGCCGAGATGACGGCAGAGGATTGGCAAAATGTGATCAGCGTAAACCTGAGCGGTGTGTTCTTCTCGATGAAATACGAGATCCCCGCCCTGCTTAAAACGGGCGGCGGCGCCATCGTCAACATGGCCTCAATCCTGGGCCAGGTGGGCTTTGCCAACGCGGCTGCCTACGTGGCCGCCAAGCACGGCGTGCTTGGCCTGACCAAGGTGGCTGCGCTTGAATATGCGGCTCAAAGCGTGCGGGTCAATGCGGTGTGCCCCGGGTTTATCCTCACCCCCATGCTGGAACGGGCCGGCATCACCAGCAATGAGGGGATGCGTAAACATATTGAGGGACTGCACCCCATCGGCCGCATGGGCACTCCCGAAGAGATCGCTAAAGCCGTCACCTTCCTGTGCTCAGCGGATGCCGCCTTTATTCACGGCGAAGCCTTGCTGGTAGATGGCGCCTACGTGGCGCGTTAATCTCTTTTCTCTCCTCCTTCGAGATGCGGGCTCCAACAGACCCTACATCTCAGCAGCAAGCCGCCAACTCCTATGGCGGCTTGCTGTGTTTAACCGTGAATGGTTGAAGAGTTACGCGTGGAATTCGAAGGCGGCCTTGATGATCCCCTGCGAACCTTTTTGCGCCAGGTCGCCAAGGGCTTGCTTGTAATCCACCAAGGCGTATTTGCGGTTCACCATCCAGCCAAGGTCCACGTTGCCGCTGGCCATCAGGTCCAGAGCCAGGTCGAAGCAACGCCAGAGCTTGCCTTTGTAGGGCTCGGCATTATTGAACTGGCGGGCAGCCAATACGGTCAGCTCCTGCGAGAAGATGGCAGTCCAATCCACGCCTTTGGCGATGGCAGGAATGCCCACCAGCACCACTTTGCCGCCGCTGCGCGCCAGCCGGTTGGCGTCATCCAGGGAGCTATCGCTGCCGGTGCACTCGTAGACGCGGTCAGCGCCGCCTTCCACGACGCGTTTGCCGATGGTGGCCTTAAGCAGCGTGGCGCCGGTGCGTTCGGCAACCTGCGCGTACAAGTCGCCGCCTCGCAGCACCTCACTGGCGTCAAGCCGCGTCGCTGCTTCCGCCTGGTTGGCGTAGCGCGCCGAGACGAGGATGCGCGCCTGGCTGCCCAGGGCGCGCAGGGCGGCCAAGGTCACCAGGCCCATGGTGCCGGCGCCCAGGATGAGGATGGTCTCGTTGTCTTTGGGAAAATCGATGAGCACGGCGTGCAGCCCGCAGCTGAAGGGTTCGATCATCAGGGCGTTCTCGTCGCTTACATTATCCGGCACCGCGTAGAGCTGGCTGCGGTGCGCGACGAAGGCCGCGCTCCAGGAGCCGCCGGTGTCGCGGGCCGCGCCGGTCATGATGGCAGGCGCCAGGGTTCCCTGGGTGAAACGCGCACAACGATTAATTTCGCCCTTGGCGCAGAAAGGACAGAACTCCTTGAAGCCGCGCGCTTCGCAGGCCAGGATCGGGTTTACCACCACGCGCTGCCCGACCTGCCAACCAGTTATCTCTGCGCCTAATTCAGAGATGAGACCAAGGTTCTCGTGGCCATAGGTGAAAGGGAAAGAACTAAAGGGCGAATAATATGGGCTGGTCTTTAGATAGATAGTGCCAAGGTCGGTACCGCAGATACCCCCCAGCTTGGTCTTAACCTTAACCCAGTCCGGCCCCGGCAGGCTGGGTTCGGGCACCTCGCGCAGCACGGTGCAGGAGAGACCGCTCCACAGGATACCCGGCGCCCAATGACCCAGGGCCAAGCCCAGGCCATAACGCGGGAAAGAGAAGGCGAATTGGATGGCTTTCATATCACGTCTGTCGGCCCAAGTCCGGCGTCAAAAACAAAAGACTTGGGATGTTAAACGTAGACATTTTAATCGCCTTTCTCGATATCCAGTTTTGCGCGTGCGATGAAATCCTCTACGGCCATAGCGCCCAGGTCTTCGCCTGAGCGCAGGCGCAAGGCCACCTGCCCGGCTTCTATCTCCTTATCGCCCATCACCAGCATGTATGGCACCTTTTGCCCCTGCGCATCACGAATCTTGGCGCCCATACGGTCGCTGCTGTGGTTCACCTCGACGCGCAGGCCGTTGGAGCGCAGGCGCTCGGCCACCTGGCGTGCGTAATCGTGGTGCCGGTCGGCGATGGGGATCAGCACGGCTTGCACCGGCGCCAGCCAAACCGGGAAGGCGCCGGCGAAATGTTCGATGATCGTGGCCATGAAACGTTCCGTGGTGCCGGTCACCGCACGGTGCATTACCACGGGCGTGTGCTCTTGGTTGTCCTCGCCGATGTACTTGAGGCCCAGCCGCGCCGGCTGGATGAAATCCACCTGGATGGTGGATAGCTGCCACTCGCGGCCGAGCACATCCCTGGCGAGGAAATCCGCCTTGGGACCGTAGAAAGCGGCTTCGCCTTCAGCTTCGAAGTAGTCCACTTTGTTCTGGTCCATGGCGGCGCGCAGCGCCTTCTCGGCTTTGTCCCACTTCTCGGGATCGTCCACATATTTGCCTTCGTCGCCACGCAGGGATAGGCGCACCTGGTAATCGGTGAACTTGTAACGCTGCAAGACTTCGCGGATCAGGTTAAGCGAGAGGGTAAATTCGTGCTCGATCTGATCCGGCGCGCAGAAGGTGTGGCAATCGTCCTGCGTGAGGGCGCGCACCCGTGCCAGGCCGGAAAGCTCGCCAGATTTTTCGTAGCGATACAGCGTGGCGAACTCGCTGAAGCGCATCGGCAACTCGCGGTAGGAATGCAAGCCCATCTCTTTGTATAGCGTCATGTGGCTGGGGCAGTTCATCGGCTTGAGTCGATAGGACACATCCTCATCCACCATGGGCGGGAACATGGAGTCTTTGTAATTTTCGTAGTGGCCGGACTTGTGATACAGGTCTTCCTTCACCAAGTGGCCGGTCCACACGTGTTCGTAGCCATAGCGGGTCTGCGTCTGACGCACGTAATCTTCCATCAGGTGGCGCAGCATTTCACCCTTCGGCGTGAACAGCGGAATGCCGGGGCCAACATCGTCCGAGAAGTAGAAGAGACCAAGCTCCTTGCCCACTTTGCGATGGTCGCGCTTCTTGGCTTCTTCCTGCTGCCAGAGATACTCCTCTAGTTCTTTGGCGGCTTCAAAAGCCGTTCCGTAAATGCGCTGCAGCTGTTTGTTCTTTTCGTCGCCGCGCCAATAAGCGCCGGCGATGCTCATTAGCTTGATCGCATCAGGATTGATCTTTCCTGTGGAGGGCACGTGCGGCCCGCGGCACAGGTCGGTGAAGCCGTTGTGCGTGTAAAACGAGATCTCCGGTTTTTCTTTCAGCGGGTTGCCATATTCGTCCAGCCCGCCTTTTTCCAGGCCTTCGATCAGCTCCAGCTTATAAGGCTGATCATTAAATTGCTTTTTAGCCTCCGCCGCCGAGACGACATCTTTCTTGAACTTGAGATCCTCGGCGATGATGTCGCGCATGCGCTTCTCGATGGCGGGGAAATCCTCGGGGGTCAGCTGGCGGGGCAGCTCGAAGTCATAGTAGAAGCCCTCGGCGATAGGCGGGCCGATGGCGATCTTGGCTTCGCCGGGCGCGAACAGCTCGCTGACCGCCTGCGCCATCACATGCGCGGCCGAATGGCGTATCTTGTAGAGATGCGATTCTTCATAGCGTACGACTTTTTTCTCTGCCATGTTTACTCCTTATCCATTGTCCAATGTCCCAAGTCCGATGTCAAAAACTGATTCAGCTTGACGCGGGACGTTGACCTTGGGACGTTAAACAAAAAGCGCTTGCCCATGTTTTGGGGCAAGCGTCAGCTCGCGGTTCCACCCAAGTTTGGAAACCCTGCAGTTGCTACCCGGTTTCCATCTCGTTTGCCCTATATCGGGAGCGCCCGTTCGCCATACTCAGCATGCGCTTTTGAGGCTTTCGCTCGCGGGTGGTTTTCGTGCCGGCTGTCTGCGGAGGCTCTCAATCGCGGCCTCGGCTTTCTGTTGACGGCGTGGAGCAGTACTCGTCCCGGTCATCGCGGGTGGTGCTTAAGTTGTAAAGGTAATTATAAGGCTGGGAATGCGGGATAGCAAGTTATAGGGAAGTCCATTTGATTCTGCTCCGGCAGACAAAAGCTTGACAAAAACCGTGAATATCTTTATTATATCCGCGCTAACTATATCCACGATGGATATATAAGGAGGATGTATGGAAACCACTGCCACACCCTCGCAATCGCCGCTCACCCCAGCCGTATTTCAGATCATGCTGGCACTGATGGACCAGGAACGCCACGGCTACGGGATTATGAAAGAAGTCACGGCGCAGACCGAGGGCGAAGTAGTGCTGCGGCCCGGCACTCTATACCAGGCGATCAAACGCATGCTGGATATGGGACTGATCGAAGAGTCAGACGAGCGCCCCGACTTGAAGCTAGACGATGAGCGCCGCCGCTACTACAAGCTATCCGGATTGGGGCACAAGGTAGTTCACTCCGAGGTGGAACGCCTGCACAAGCTGTTGCAGATGGCGCGCGCCAAAGAGAAACTCTTAACCCAGGGGCAGGAGTGGGCAGCATGATCACCAACCCACAGCTAACCACGTCGCCCATTCTGAATTTTTCGCAGCGCGCTTTCACGCGCTTGCTTGTGCTTTATCCCCGTGAGTATCGGCAGGAATATGGACCCCTGATGGCCCAACTCTTCAAGGACTGCAGCCGAGAAGCAATTGGCCAACATGGAGGCAGCGCGCTGTTGGCGCTGTGGGCGTCCACCTTGCTTGATCTATTCAAAACCGCTTTTGAGGAACACTTTAAGGAGCTTACCCACATGAGTAAAGAAAAGTTCATCCGTTTAGGAGGCTGGGCGCTGATGATCGGCGCTTTCGGCTTACTGGTTTTGCTTTTTGGTTTGGGAGAATTCGCAACATTCGGGGTTGGCCCGCTAAGTATGCTGCTGTTGCTAGTGGGTACGTTAGCCCTGCGCAACCGTTACGGCCAATCGGGCGGCCCCGGTGTTAAGAACGCCCTCGCCTTTTCTGCTTTGGGAGCTGGGGTTGCATGCATCGGCACCCTCGGCTTGGCATTGCAGCAACCAGGTGAAGTTTGGTGGTACATGTTTTTCTTTGGCCTCATGGCCCAACTAGTCGGCCAGGCCATCTTTGGCCTCGCCTGTGCGCGCCAACAACTGCTGCCGTACTGGAACGGCTTGCCTTTGGTGGGTAGCGGGATCGTGCCCCTCATGGTGGTGATCGGCGTGATTTACGAGTTTGCTACACGTGCCAGCATCCTGGAAAGCTTCAGCTTGATAAACTTTTTGTATGTTCTCCCGGTAAGCGCCTATTTTGTTTTAGGCCTTCAACTGCAGCGCGGGCCGGTGCCGGTCGCCAAGACCGCCACGCGCTAAGCAAAACAGGGCGGGCAACCGCCCTGTTACCCATTCCAAACAAAATGAAATCTAAATCGATCTATTCCGTAGTTTTGGCACTGGCCTTCTTCATGCAAGCCTGTGCCCCAGCCCCGGTCGCGGCGCCAACCCCGAAAGCTATTCCACTTTCGCCGTCCGCAAGGGATGTGATCATCGATACGGACATGGCCTTTGATGATTGGCTGGGAATTCTTTTTCTATTACAGCGCGCGGATATCAATGTGTGATAGCCATTACAGTAGTCGGTACCGGTGAAGCGCACTGTGCGCCGGCGTGCAGCACGCACTGGAATTAATAAAACTGGCGGGTGAAAGCGGCATCCCGGTGACCTGCGGGCGGCAGGCGCCGCTGGAAGGTGGGCATGAATTTCCCAACGAGTGGCGCGAGAGGGTCGACGATCTGGCTGGCCTGGAGCTGCCGGCCAGCCTGGAATCCCCGCAAACAATGGGTGCGGTGGAGCTACTCACAGAGCTAATCTCGTCCAGCCCCGAGAAGGTGACCGCGTTAGCCTTGGGACCGCTGACCAATATTTCAGAAGCATTAACTGTTTCACCGGCTCTTGCAGAACGTGTCGAAATGCTCTATATCATGGGCGGGGCTGTGAGGGTGCCGGGCAACGTGGGCTTTGCGGTGCCAGAAAATGAAGCTGCGGAATGGAATTTCTACGCGGACCCGTTGGCGGCTAAGCTGGTCCTTGAATCGGGAACCCCGATCACACTGATACCCCTGGATGCCACTAATTATGCTCCCATGACAGCTGAGTTTTATGCGCTCCTGGGCAGCCAGCGCCTGACCCCCGTGGTCGAATTTGTGTACGCTGCCATGGAACAACATTATGCAGCGATTGAAAGTGGCCAATATTCTTTTTGGGACACTCTGGCGGCCGCTATCCTGGCGAATGAAAGCCTGGCTGATTTTGAACATATGCGCTTGTCTGTTGTATCCGTCGAGGGGCCTAATAGTGGCCAGACAGTTATTGACCCAAATGGCGCTTTGATTAATGTGGCCACCGGAGCCAACCAGGCCGATTTCGAGAATTTCTTTTTACAGATCCTCAACACCCCCTAACGCTTTTCCTTCGGTCCTCCCTCTCGTAGTATCATTTGCCAAGGAGGAACCATGAGCGAGATTGCCCTGGCTGTTCGCCATCCCGGGGGAAAGCGCCACGCCCAACTGCTACACGATGACTTGCCCGTGGGCGAGGTCATCCTGCTGCTGGCTTCCCGCCTCGAGCTGCCCACCAAACTAAACTACGAACTCATCCAGCTGCCCGCCGACAAGGCGCTGGATGCCAAGAAGACCCTGCGCGCTTGCGGCGTGGGAGCTGGGGCTGAGTTGCTGCTCAAGCCTATCCGGGATAGGGCGTTCGACTTGTTTATCGATGCGCTCAAAGATGAGCTAAAAGGCGAAGTTAAGGGCGAGGCCAGGAAGCAGGCCAAAAACCTGCTGGGCAAGCTGCTAGCCGCAGAAGAGGTGGCCAAAGAAGCTGCTGCCAGCAGCCAGGCGGCTGCCAGCGGCGCGGCAGATTCCGTCGCCACGCCCCCTGCTGAAGCCAGCGCACCGAAGGACGTGACACCCAAACCGAAGTCCTGCTTACGCAGCGGCTGCCTCGGACTGCTGGTCCTGACGCTCCTGGCCGCGGTGGCGATAGCAGCCTCCTACGATACATACGTCAAGCCGGCGCTCAACCAGTGGCTGCCCGACCTGATGGCTGCCATCGGCGGTCAGGGCCCCGAGCCGCAGCTGGGCACTGGCGACGTGCAAGTTACGCTGCGCTGGGAGAACCCAGTGGACCTGGACCTGCATGTGATCGACCCGTCCGGCGAGGAAATCTACTTCAGCCACCCGTCCTCACTAAGTGGCGGCACGCTGGATGTGGACGCCAACGCCGGCTGCGATAATGACGCGCCGGTGGAGAACGTTTTCTGGCCGGCGGGTGGAGCCCCCTTTGGAGGCTACCAAGTGTATGTGAAGTACTTCCGCGATTGCGGGTACACGGGCGCTAACGCTTACTCGGTTACCATCCTGGTGGATGGACAAACATTCGGACCCTACGAAGGCGTGCTCACCAGCGTGGGTGAAGAACATTACGTGATGAGTTTTAGTAGATAGCTCAAAAGCAAGTGGTTGAATATAAAAGGTCGAAACCTATCGTGTCTCGGCAATCTGGATAAGCGCAGGCGAGATTACTTTCCTTATGCAATACTCGTCTCGATCGTCGCGTTGACACTTAGACTTTGCGCAAGTTACGACGCTGGTGAGTGGGGATGGAAAGATTTTCCTTGGTAGCACTTATGGCCCTACGCCGATTATCACTATGGGGACTGGCGGGGAACCGCGGCCGTGACGCAATACGTTATGAACTTCTTTTTCAAAAAAAGGCGGTCCGGAAGACATTTGACTTTGTAATTCTTTACTAGGGACAATTTCCACTCCAACGTCAATAAAACCCGCATTGTAAAAAGATAAATGCTTTACAAATAAATCATAAGTAACAGCGAAGTATTTACCGAGTTGTACTTCAACCGCAACTCCTTCCTTAATATAATCAGTCTGGTTATAGGATTTAATTAGTTCTTCGCCTATCTTATTTAGGTATTCTTTTTGTTCCTCCATGGACAACGGTTCAATTACCTTTACAACTCCATACTTATCCGAAACAAAAAAATCTCGTCGCCTTTCTTTCCATCCCAATTTAGTAAAATTTTCTTTGAAAGCTTTATTTAATTCCCCCGGGCTGTAAACCATACTGCCCACCCTGCCCCTTTCCCTTGACTCCTTCGTCTTGTATTTTGACGAATCAACAGATTCGATTACTGAACGTATCTCTTCGTACAAATTATTTTTATGCACTACTAAGAATTCCTCTCCGTTTAGATGAGAATACGTCTTATAGATTTTCATATTAACTAAATAACCCGCTTTGATTCGTTTGCCATTCTTCGGGTTTTTGGGCGACGCGCTCTTTACCTGAAGGCTTATGGATTTCTTTGCCAATCGGTCTAAGAGTAAGTTCACCATTAATAAACTTAATAATTCTGCTCATTGCCAGATCAACATACTTTTCCTCCCTCTCAGCACCAATACCCACTCTGGCATTTTTTATACTTGCAATGATTGTTGAGCCAACTCCCGCGTAGGGATCAAGAACTCTTTCTCCTTCATTTGTCAATGCGAGAACACAACGCTCGACCAATTCAACAGGGAACTGACATGGATGAATTGTTTTTTCTGGGTGATTGGATTTCACGTTAGGTATGTTGATAATTGCCTGATCCCACTCCGATTTAATCTGCTCCCAAAAATCAGAGGGATTCTTGCCATTCGGATTGCCAGATAGTTTTCCCTTATTGGGACCCTTGAAGTGGCGTTTCCCAGGATACTTTTGCTCTACGCGTACGTTATCTAGGTTAAATGTATATTCATCGGATTTTGTAAACCACAGGATTGTCTCGTATCTGCCCGAAAATCGATTGCGTGCGTGGAGACCATGGCCAAAATGCCAGATTATCCGATTCCGAAGCTTAAATCCCAAATCTTTAAAAATACTGTAGTAGAAAATATCTAGAGGAAACACCTCTCCATTCTCGACATAATTCCCGACTTGCCAACAAATACTTCCCGTTTCATCCAGTATCCTGGTAAAAGCTGAAATAATTTCTGTTTGTTGTTTTATATATTTCGATAGCCCTACCCTAGTTTCGTATTCTTTGCCTAAATTGTAAGGGGGCGAGGTAATAATCAACTTTATTGAATTATCAGGTAAAGTTTTGATAAGATCCATCGTATCGCCGTGGAATAGAACAACACGGGACAGACGATCGAATGATTTATCGATCACAACATCTTTCGTTTTAGCGTCCTTCAAGGGTCTCATTGGCAACTGCCGCTCGTTCGTCGACAACTTGTTCATAACTAATAATTACTATAACTCAATTAGAACAAACATGCTACCCCCGGTTTTGATAATTGTTCCAGTAAAATATCCGCACCCACTCCCCTCGCCCTAAGGAGCATCCATGTCCAAAGTTAGAGTTTTGGTCGGTACGCATAAAGGCGCTTTCATCCTCACCTCGGATGGCGCACGCAAAAAATGGAAGGTGGACGGCCCACACTTCGGCGGGCTGGATATCTACCACCTGAAAGGTTCGCCGGCCAACCCGGAGCGCATCTTCGCCTCGCAGGCCACCGACTGGTTCGGCCAGGTAGTACACCGCTCCGATGACGGCGGCAAGACCTGGGAAGCGGTGGGCAACGAATTCAAATACGAAGGCACGCCGGGCACTCACCAATGGTACGACGGCACGCCGCACCCCTGGGAATTCAAGCGCGTATGGCATTTCGAACCCTCTCCCCACGACGCAGATACGGTGTACGCCGGGGTGGAAGACGCGGCCCTGTTTCGCTCCACCGACGGCGGCAAGACCTGGGCCGAGCTGGCTGGCTTGCGCACACACAGCACCGGCTCGCAATGGGCACCTGGCGCTGGCGGGCTGTGCCTGCACACCATCATCCTCGACCCGCGCGACCCCAAGCGCATTGTGACCGCTATTTCGGCCGCGGGCGCCTTCCGCAGCGACGATGGCGGGCAAACCTGGAAGACGATTACCAAGGGCTTGAGCTCCAACTTCCTGCCTGACCCGACTGCCGAAGTAGGCCACTGCGTGCACCACGTGGCGATGCACCCCTCCAACCCGAATGTGCTCTTCATGCAAAAGCATTGGGACGTGATGCGCAGCGACGACGCCGGCGATACCTGGCACGAAGTCAGCGGCAACCTGCCGTCCGACTTCGGTTTCGTGATCGACGTGCACGCCCACGAGCCTGAAACCCTCTACGTGGTACCGATCAAGAGCGACTCAGAACACTATCCACCGGATGGCAAGCTGCGCGTCTACCGCAGCCGCAACGGCGGCAATGAGTGGGAAGCGCTGACCAAGGGCCTGCCGCAGAAGGATTGCTACGTGAACGTGCTGCGCGATGCGATGAGCGTGGATACCATGGACCCCTGCGGCATCTATTTCGGCACAACGGGCGGGCAGGTGTACACCTCAGTGGATTCCGGCGACAGCTGGGAAGCCATCGTTGAAAACCTGCCGAAAGTGATGTCGGTCGAAGCGCAAGCGATCTAGCAAGGTTATTCTGAGCGTGACGGAGCAAGGAAACCAACCGTTCAAAAGGATTGCATGGCTGGAACTAACCATGCAGCACTAACATATGGATGGATGCTTCGTTTCACTCAGCATGACATTGCAAACAAAGATTCGAGCTGGCGTGATGGAGAGAGGAATCCAACCGTTCAAAAGGATTGCATGGCTGGTTTAGCTATTGAGAACAAGCTTAAGGATGGATGCTTCGCTTCGCTCAGCATGACATTTGCGAGATAAGCTAAAACAACATATGGTGCGCGTAAAACTCCCCTATCACCTGCAAAACCTGGCTCGTGCCGGCGCCGACGTTGAGGTGGAGGTGCAGGGGGCGGTCACGCAGCGTTCGGTGCTGGATGCGCTGGAGGCCAAGTACCCCATGCTGCGCGGCACGATCCGCGAGCATGCCAGCGGCCAGCGCCGCGCCTACCTGCGCTTTTTCGCCAACCAGGAGGACCTCTCCCACGAATCTCCCGACGCCCTGCTGCCCGCAGAGGTGGCGGCAGGCGAGGAACCCTTCCGCATCCTGGGCGCCATCGCGGGGGGATAGTATTTAGCTTCGGAGGAATCGGTGGACACTCTGTTTGTAATTTATGTCTTCTTTAGCTTTGTATTGATCGCGTTGGCAATCCCACTGACCGTCAAACGCATCGGGCCGAATATCTTTTACGGGTTTCGCGTCCCTGCCACATTGAAGGACAAGGACATCTGGTACCCGGTAAATCAGTTGTTGGGGAAGTGGCTCTTAGCCAGCGCCATCATCTTTTTAGTCGCAGCGATCGGGCTTTACTTTATTCCCGGCATCACACTGGATCAATATTCCCTGGGTAGTCTGGCCGGTTTTGCCATCCCCTTTGGCATTGGCATGGTTTATATGGTCCGGCTTTTACGCAAGTTGACTAATAGAAGAACGTAAGGCCTGATCAATTCCGGCCATTTTACAAAAAGATCCGCTCCAAAAGCGGTACGCGCTTTTTTCGCATCAAGGGGGTCAAGTCCTTTGAGCCATCGCAAGCTGCGCTAGACGCTTTGAGGCTTAAGCTAGGGGATCATATCGAAATATCGCGACAATTCCACCTTCAAGGCTTCGATCGACTCGATCTCGAACAGGACCTCGTTAAACGTGTAGATGGCCTTCTCGTATCCGATCACGTTCTCGATGGTGAACGGCATCACCGGAGTCTTTCCCTCCATCACATGGCGGATCTCCCCGAATGAGGACAGCAGCCCCGCCCCGAAGATCCTGGTCTTGCCATCCTCGCGGATCAGCCCAAACTCCGTGCTGAACCAGGCCAAGCGCTTGATATCTTCACGCTGGCGGTCATTGGCTCGCAAAAAAACAGGAGCGAACAGGTCTTGCAGCGCGCCATATTCCGGCAGGACCATGAAAGGCAGGTGCCCGAAGATATCGTGGAACATATCCGGCTCCGGCGTGAAGTCCATTTCGTGCCGGCCGCGCATATAGTCTGTGATCAGGAACTGGCGCCTGGCAAAATGGTGATACCAGGGCACCGCATCCGAATAGCGCACCACGGTGCGCACCGTGCGCCAGCCGGTGCGCGGCGTGATGGCTGCATTCAGCTCGTTGAGTTGTGGAATGCGCTCGGCGGGCAGCCTGAGGAACTCGAACCCCTGCAGATACTGGCGGCAGGCGAACTTGTACACATTGGGCAACTGCCGGGCATATAGGTCGCGCCACACGCTATGCTGCTCCTCATTGAACGCCAGGTCGTGCTTACTCAGTGAAATGGTCTCTGTCCTTGGTAACGCCATGTTTGTCTCCTCTGGTGCTTAAAAGCAAAAATCCACAGGCCGCTTGTTTGCCTGTGGATTTGATTTGTTAAGTTAGTTTAATCTAGATTTCCAGGCAGAACGATACGGCTGTGTGGGGCTTGGTGTAGTAATAATAGGAGTAGTGGTGCGATCGGGATGCCATAAGTCGAGGCATTGTAACAGAACAAAAACAGAGGTCAATACATCAGTTCCACGGACTCAAGACTTCCCAGAGTGAAGCCAGCAGAAGTATGGGGAGCACCAGGCAGTAAACCCTCAAGAGATCGCGCAGGGCCTCCTTGGGCATGCCCAACCATCTCTCGCCCGCATAATAAGGTCGCTCGCGCCAAAACGATAGGCCCACATTCACTCCGGCGCCTGCCGCCAGGGTGTAACCAGTGAGCTGCACTAGAACAACTGAAAGATAATAAGCCGCGCTGGTTGGATCCAGCAGGCGGCTGGCATGGCTGCCGTCAACTGAAACAATCCCGCCAACCCAGCCGCGATACACAACCAGCGGAAAAAGGGAAAACTACGCCCAGACCACCCAATGCATCCGTCGAGGCAGACACCAGGTTGGCGCTAAAATCTGAAAAGCCCCTCATTAAAGGCTGCGTTTGAGTCAACACAGGCCCGTTCGCGCAGCGCTCACTAAATCGTCCCGATAGGAAAGGGCAAATGGGTTGCTGGTGTGCACCATCCAGATCCCCAGTAAAACAGAAATGAGATAAGTGAAGGCAAGATCAGGATGGGGCTGCGAGCACGGTGTAAAGCGGTTGCTATTGATCGAAGGAATGATTTGAATTGCGGTATTAATAAAAAGCGGCAGATTAACCACCGCTGCAGTGGGCGCGATAGGGCTCGAACCTACGACCTTTGCGATGTCAACGCAACGCTCTAACCAGCTGAGCTAC
>JBBDXQ010000060.1:31043-31870 GCA_040902265.1 Anaerolineales bacterium | reverse complement strand
GTCTTCGTTGTCGATAAAGAAGGCAAGATCGTGTACGCTGCTTATATGCCCTCCTTGGGTGATCAACCCAATTACGAAGAGGTTATTGCCGCAGCCAAAGGGGCACTGAGCAATTGATTAGAAGAACACCAAAACCAATATTGGAAAAGGTCCGGGCTCGCTCCACCTGGAGTGGGTCGCAAGAGATCCATTTTCGGGTAAAGAGATCCACGCGCCAGTGGACCAACCGCCCGCACCTGTGGCGTCCGCCCACAGACCTGTACGAGACCGAGCAGGCCTATGTGGCCCGGGTCGAGATAGCAGGTATGCAGGACGCCGAATTGAACATTGCCATCGAAAGCAACCAGCTCGCCATCTATGGGCTGCGCCAACCGCCCAGCGAACCGGCTGCTTATCACCAGCTCGAGGTGCGCTATGGCGACTTCCTCTCCGTGCTGGAGCTGCCCGGTGCCATCGATGCCGAAAACATCCAGGCCGAATACAAAGACGGCTTCCTGTTGGTGACTCTGCCGAAAGCCAGCGCCTAATGGCCCCCTCGAAATGGTTGGATGATCTGACCGAAATGTGGGATTGGATGGAAGCCGAGGAAAGCCAGGCTCTCCAGGAACTGCTATTCCACCCGACGGTCACCAAGGTGGTGCAGGGTAAGGGTGAACTCTCAAAATCCGGGAAGACCAAGCAGGTTGATCGTCCCGAACTCCCCGACGAATTGCCGATCCTGCCTTTGCGCGGGGTGGTGGTCTATCCGCAGACCGGCGTGCCGCTCACCATTGGCCAGCCGCGTTCCATCCGCCTGGTGGATGACGCTGTTTCCGGCAGCCGCCTGG
>JBBDXQ010000060.1:0-31033 GCA_040902265.1 Anaerolineales bacterium | reverse complement strand
CGCTTCCAAGGACCCGGAAAAAGAGAATCCAGAACCAGGGGACTTATATAAGGTCGGAACCCTTGCCACAGTGCACCGCTTGTTCCGCGCCCCGGATGGCACCATCCGTTTACTGGTGCAGGGGCTTTCGCGCATCCGCATTGGTGAATTTGTTGCCAACGAACCTTACCTGAAAGCCAAGGTAGAGGCTTACCCGGAATTTGAGGAAGACGACCTGGAAGTCGTGGCGTTGGCGCGCAGCGCCCGCGGCCAGTTCCAGCGCATCGCCGAATTGATCGGCACCATCCCCCAGGAACTGGTTTCCTCAATTGTGGATCTCGACAGCCCATTGCAAACCGTATACCTGGTGGCCAACTTCCAGCGCATGGAATTGAAAGACGCCCAGGCCATCCTGGAGCTGGATTCGCTGCGCGACAAGTTGCATAAGTTGGTCGAATTCCTGACCCGCGAGATCGAAGTACTGGAGGTCGGCCAGCGCATCCAGAACGAAGCCCGCTCTGAGATCGAAGGACTGCAACGCGACTACTTCCTGCGTGAGCAGCTCAAGGCCATCCAGCGCGAGCTGGGTGAGACGGACGAAGGCGCCGCTGAAGTCGAGGAATTGCGCAAGAAAATCGACGACGCAAAAATGCCGGAAGAGCCTGACAAACAGGCGCGCCGAGAATTAGACCGCCTATCCAAGCTCAATTCGGCTGCCGCGGAATACGGCGTCATTCGCAGTTACCTGGATTGGCTGATCGCCGTGCCATGGTCCAAATCCACTGAAGACAACCTGGATATTCGCAACGCGCGCAAGGTGCTCGACCAGGACCATTACGGGCTAAGCGATGTCAAAGAGCGCATCCTCGAATACCTGGCGGTGCGCAAACTTCGTTTCGAACGCAAGCTGGAGATCAGTAAGCAAACCCGCAACGATTTCATCCGCCGCGAGCGCGAAGGAGTGATCCTGTGCTTCGTGGGGCCGCCTGGAGTCGGCAAGACCTCCCTGGGCCGCTCGATCGCCCGCGCCTTGGGCCGCGAGTTCGTGCGCATTTCGCTGGGTGGAGTGCGCGACGAGGCCGAAATCCGCGGCCACCGCCGCACCTACATCGGAGCGCTGCCCGGACGCATCATGCAGGCCTTGCGCCGCGTAGGCACGCGCAATCCGGTCTTCATGCTCGATGAAGTCGACAAACTGGGTTACGACTTCCGCGGCGATCCGTCCTCTGCCTTGCTTGAAGTGCTTGACCCGGAGCAGAACAACGAGTTCCGCGACCATTACATGGAAGTGGCCTTCGACCTTTCGCAGGTCATGTTCATCACCACGGCCAACACACTGGAGACCATCCCCGGGCCGCTGCGCGACCGCATGGAGATCATCCCGCTTTCCAGTTACACCGAAGGCGACAAGCTGGCCATCGCCAAGGGGTACCTTATCCCACGCCAACTGCGTGAGAACGGCCTGCGCAAGAGCGAAGTGAAATTCGGGGTGGACGCTATTCGCACCCTGATCCGTTCCTACACGCGCGAAGCTGGTGTGCGCAACCTGGAGCGCGAGATCGGCTCCATGTGCCGCAAGGTGGTGACCAAGATCGCCGAGGGCGAAAAGAAGGTCATCCGCATCAGCACGCGCCTGGTGCGCGAGTACCTGGGTCCTCCCAAGTATTACCGCATGGAAGAGATCGCTAGCCGCACCTCCATGCCCGGCGTGGTCACTGGGCTCTCCTGGACGCCTACCGGTGGCGATGTGCTTTTTATCGAAGCCACCCGTATGCCGGGCAGCAAGGGCTTTCAGCTATCCGGCCAGTTGGGCGAGGTGATGCAGGAATCAGCCAAGGCAGCCCTCTCCTATGTGCGCTCGCGCGCCAAGAAACTGCAGATCGATCCGGATTTCTTCCAAAGCACCGACATCCATCTGCATGTACCCGCGGGCGCCCAACCCAAGGATGGCCCTTCAGCCGGCGTGACCATGGTCACGGCGCTGGTCTCACTGCTCACCCGCAGGCTGATCAAGCCGCATGTGAGTATGACCGGGGAGATCACCCTGCGCGGCCAGGTGTTGCCGGTTGGCGGCATCAAGGAAAAGGTGCTGGCTGCCCACCGGGCTGGTCTCAAGACCGTGATCCTGCCCCTGCGCAACGAGGTTGACCTGGAGGAGCTGCCCAAGGAGGTCAAGACCAAGCTGACTTTCAAGTTCGTGCGCACCATCGACGAGGTGTTGAAATACGCGCTGGAACCACACAGTGTGGGCCGCGATGGCCGCGATGGCCGCAAAGCCGTTGCGCCTAGCCAAAACGGCAAGCCCAAGCGCAAGGCTAAATCAAGGTCTAAGCCTAAAGTGGCTAAGCCGAAAACGGCTAAGCCAAGTTTGGCTACGCGTGCCTAAGACCGTGATGGTGCTGGAAGACGAGTCGATGCTCTTCGGTCTTCTGGAGGATCTGCTGGGATTGGAGGGCTACCGCGTAACCAAACCGGTCTCGTTGGCTGAACTCGTGGAGGAAGTGCGCGCCGATCGCCCGGATGCGTTGTTGATCGACGTGAATTTGAAAGAGGCTAACGGCCTGGAATTACTAAGTAAGATCAGGGCCGACGAGGAACTCAAGCATATTGTGGTCTTGCTTACCTCTGGCAGCGACTATCGCCGAGAATCTGAAGAACGCGGCGCCAACGGCTTTCTAATGAAGCCCTATATGCCCGAAGAATTAGTTACGGCATTACAACAAAATTTGAACAATTAAAGGGTCAGGCCGCTTATGCGGTTCAGAACTCAAAGAAGGACTAACGTGGTAAAGACAGACAACTCGCGCAAACCCATGCAATGGTTTGCGATGGACTTACATTTGCATACCCCGGCTTCCAGCGATTACTTGGAACCGGGCATTAGTTATTTGGATATCTTACGACGCGCCGAAACGCGCGGCCTGGACATCATCGGCTTTGCCGACCACAACACCGTGGCCGGCTTTCGCCGCATGCAGGATGAGATCGAGCAGCTGCGCATGCTGCGCTCGCTCACCCGCATCCTGGCAGATGAGGAGCTGCGTCTCAAGGAATACGAGCGCCTGCTGGGCAAGATCCTGGTGCTACCAGGCTTTGAATTCACAGCCACGTTCGGGTTCCATGTGATGGGGCTGTTCTCTCCCGAAAAGCCGGTGCGTGAGATCGAGCATATCCTGCTCGACCTCAACGTGCCCGCTAACCAACTGGAGCAAGGCTCGGTGACGGTGGGCGCTTCAACGGATGTGCTCACTGCCTACCGCGCGATCCACGAGGCGGGCGGGCTGGTGATCGCGGCCCACGCCAATTCGAGCAGCGGCGTGGCCATGCGCGGGTTTAAGTTCGGCGGGCAGACCAAGATCGCTTACACACAGGATCTAAATTTGCATGCCATGGAACTTACCGACCTGGAAAAACACGGACGCTTTTCCAGCGCGGCCTTCTTTAGCGGCAGCAAACCCGAATACCCGCGCCGCATGCATTGCATCCAGGGGTCGGACGCGCACCGCCTGGATGACGACCCGCGCCACCGCAATAACCTGGGGGTGGGCGGCCGGGTGACCGAAGTGCTGCTGCCCGACCCCAGCTTTGGCGCGCTCAAGGAACTTTTTGAAGGCAACGACTTTGCGCGCACGCGCCCGCGCCAGGCCCAGCGCCGCACGAAGGAAGCCGATTTCGATTTTGTAGGCGCAGCCCGCGAGCAGGGCAGCAACATTGTGCAGGAATTCCATGAGAACCTGCGCAGCGGTAACCTGGAGAATGTCATCGCCGATATTTGCGCGTTCGCCAATACCAATGGAGGCACGCTCTTCATCGGCCTCAGCGCCGACACGCAGCGACCCGTTCCCGGCGTGAGGAACGGCGAGCAAGCCATCCGCCAGGTGCAGCAGGAGATCAGCAACCGCATCAGCCCGCAACTGCCTTGCATGTTGGATGTGCAGAAGACCCGCGGGAAATCTGTGATCCGCGTGCTGGTGCCGCGCGGTGACGAACCGCCCTATGCTGTGGACGATAACAAGATCTATATACGCACCGAGGCCGAGACCGGCTTGGCAGTGCGCGACGAGATCGTGCGCCTGATCGCCAAGGCCGAAGAGCCGGCTGCCAAGCCCGCCCCGCGGCCGGGCAAAGATGGCCGCGGGGCTAAGCGGCAGCCGCGCAAGACGGCCGCCCGCAAACCGGCGACAACCAGGGCACAGGCTGACGTGCCAGCACAGGACGCCAACGCGCCGCGCACCGGCGTGGAAGTGGTCAGTGTGGAGGAACGCAGCGGAGTGCCCTATTACGTGGTGCGCGATCTGCGCAACGGGATGGTGGTCAACAACGTCACCGAGAAATCGGCGCGCAAGCTCTGGCATTACGCCATCAAGGAATTCGCCGCCCTGCCAAAGGAACTCAGTAAGTTGAAGGCGGACTGGCGCGGCGATTTCGGCTTGCTAAAGCAATATAGCCAGTTCAAACAGAAACGCTATGACTTCGTCCAGAAGGTAAACGGCGCCGTGCGCTATTATTTCGGCGTCACCGAAGATGGCGTGCACGGCGAATGGCGGCTCTTCGTCACCGGCGAACAGCAGGAGCAAAGCGTAGCGTAAGGTGTAAAAACTGAGGCGATGCAGGTGCATCGCTCAGTTAATAGCGCCCCTATATTAGTTTGAGCCTGTTTTGCTTGCTTGAAGTATGGTAAGCATCTGTCAAACGCTCTAGAATGGTATTGGGTCAGATAGCTAATAGCTAGTCTTTTCCCATCCAATACACATCACCATATCGCCCCGCAAAGGTAATAGTCAAGCGAATATATTCCTGCATCTGTTCCGGGGTGGGCACCAGGTCCTTGTAATCCAGCTCGCGCTCGAACCAGATCAGCCTGGCCTGCTCCCCCGCTGCAGGCCAGCCAGCAAAATCAACCATGGCGGCTTCCAGCTCCTCGCCCACCTCGGTGTCCATACGCGGCAGCCGGCTGATGTCGCGGCGCAGGAAGAACCAGGCGGCGGCCTCATTATTGCTGTAGACCAGTTCGTCTGCACCTAAGTCCAGCGTTTGAATGTGCGCCACAATATCAGACTCGCGCAGCGTGCGCGTATTGTACAGGTTGTAATAACTCACATCTCCCTTTTCCAGCGATCCGCGTACATAAGCCTGCACACGAAAAATTGGGAAAGCCAGCCACACGACGAAAGCCGCCAACAGGAGGCTGCGCATCGGCGGCCTCAGGAGCTTGCCGGAAGGCCGAGGCAGCAGATCGTATAACGTGCTGCCCAGGAGAACCAGCAAGACGGGCAGCAGCACCACGTGAATGCGCTGGCTGCCAGCCGGCTGGTGCTCGATGGTGCTGATGGTGAAGGTCAGCATGGCGCTATACACCAGGGCAAAGATAAGGCTGGGGGCTATGGCCGGGCTCTGCAGCCTGGCCGCCCAGGCTGCCCGCTGCTCACGGTTGCTGGCCGCCAGCAACCCAGCGGCCAGCACTGCAAATGCCAGTAGGGTGAGAAGAGGCGAGAGCAGGCTGTCTGGAGCAAACCAGCCTGCCATTTTCTCGAAGATGAGCGTGAAGTTTGTCAGGGCGATGGCCGGCCGGTGGCTGCCCAGTAAGGTGCCATTAGCCGGCAGGTTGTGCAGCAGTGCCCAGGCCGCCAGCGGGGCGCCAGCCATTAACCCGAAGGCTGCAGCTTCAGCCAGGGCACGCTTCCACGCCTGGCGCTGTGCCCACAAAACTACCAGCGCGCCCGAGAAGACCAGCGCCAGCCCGGCGTAGCGCAGAAAGCAAGCCGCCACTGCCAGCAGCGCCATCTGCCACCAGCCGCGAGGTCGTTCCTGCAAAAAATCCTGGGCTGCCAGCAAGAAAAGCAGCACACACACGATGAACAGCGGGTCGGCGGCGACGTTGGCCGCCACTTCCAGCAGCGGCAGCGCGGTAGCCAGTACCAGGCTGGCCGCAAGCGCAAAGACCCAGGTGCCGGGCAGGCTGCGCCGGAATAGCAGGCCGCCCAAGTAGATGATGGCGCTGAAGCTGAGGATGTTGAGGGTTTGCGCGGCTACAAAAACGTCCGCGCCGCTGGCCAGATGCATCCCGGCAAGAAGGAGGGGATAGAACGGAGGCCAGTTGACCAGCGGCGCGCCAAAGTAATCCACCACGCCGCGCCCGGCGGCCAAATTCTCCGCGGTGGAGAGATAGCGCGCCCCGTCGGTGGATAGGCCCGGCCCATAGCTGCTGCTTGCCAGCCAAACCAAAAGGCCGCCCGCGACCGCCAGGGCGGCAAGGAAAATTTGAAAATTTCTATCGCTGCTCATGTGGGTCGATTGTAACTTAGAGAGTAATGTTGTCATTTTGAACAATTCGCCTGCGTGTCATTCTTGAGCGGGATAAGATAAGTACCCGTCCGCGAATCAAGACCAGCGAAGAATCCCTATGATCCTGTCTCTCCGAATAACCTCCCCTCTACCCTCACTCAGATTTTTGCCGGGAACTAATTCGCCCTCGCCGCAGTCCTTATTTGTAGAGGTATCCCTATGAAAACTAAAAGCATTGCCTTATTTCTTTTCGCAGCCTTATTCCTGGCTGCCTGTGCTGCCCCCGGTAGTGGGTCGCTGGCTGGCACCAGCTGGATCTTGCAAAGTATCAACGGCATCCCTGTGGGGGGACCCGTCGACAACCAGAACGTGACCCTTATCTTCACCTCGGCCACTGAAATGGGCGGCTTTGGCGGCTGCAATAGCTACGGCGGCAGCTACCAAGCTGGCGTTTCCAGCATAGCCTTCAGTGACATCATGTCCACTTTGATGGCCTGCGTTGATAACAATATCTCCCGAGTTGAAACTGAATTCTTCAATGCCCTCAATGAGGCCAACGCTTATAGTCTTACTCAATGTGAGTCTTGCGTCGTCGCCGGAACGCTTACCATTACCGGCGGCGGGCAAACTTTGGTTTTTGTTGTTCAATAAAACTGGAGAAGAGTTATTTGGCGGAGCCGAGTAGCGGCACCAAACTAACCAGCGTTCTTTGCGGGTAGAGCCAGCCGAAATTCCTCCACCAAGTCGTGAGTTCGCTTTCACTCCAGCGGCGCGGGTTCATTTCCGCAGGATAGCCGGGGTCAAGTATTTGCCAGCCTTGAGCATCCTTTGCCACTGGGTGAACGACATGTGGAATTCCACTGCTTCCAACACCGTAGATCAACACTAATTCACCAGCTTGCATCGCCGCTGCCAGATCATGCGTCGATTGGTGCATGCGTAATACGGCCTGCCAGTGAAGGGGTTGGCCAGTGAGTTGCAGATGGTGAAGGTAGGCATTTAGTCATCGCCAGGCGCCGTGTGGGTGGGTTGCTCCCCCCGGGCCGGGAAACCAGGCCGGAAAGCGCGTAAAGCGAAAGGGGATGCGGTCGAGGAAACGTCCTAGTTCCGCAGCCGCCAGTTGGAGCGGCGGCCTGTTGGCTTGCTGGGCGGCGCGCTGCAACACCGTGGCCATGGCGCATAGCGCGCATTCGTTTCGGTTGGCGTGGCTGCCGTCAAATTGGTAGTGGTGCGCGGCCATCGCTTTGGCGACGAGCTTAGGGTCAGACATCTTTCTGGTCAAGAATTGCCAAGCAACGCTATTCCTCAGGGATGTACGGCGCTTTTTCGTGTTGGTCGCCCACGAAGCTGGGCAGCCCGCTGTGTCCCAGCAATTGGCGGATAGCCTGCGCTTCCCCCAGGTGATACCAATAATGGTGCGTGGTGCGCCACAGGCGTGAGCCGATACTCTCCTTGTAGGGTTCCCCCTTGGCATTCTTGGTATGCGTGGTGAGCTGCTTATTGGTCAGACTATCCAGCCATGGATCTGCGGCCGCAGTCACCGTGCGCCAGGCCTCCCACATCGCCTCAAGTGGCGGTGTCGTCATCGGCGCTCCGTTCGCTTGCTCGCGCACCTCTGGCACCGGCATCAGCCCCTGCGATTGGGTGAGCCAATAGAGCTGCTCCTGCCAGGCCAGGTGCCCGATGATCCAGCTGATGCAATTGAGCGGCTCAAAGCGCCGCACAGCCTCCTCGGCGGTCACTTCCTTCAGCCCACGCACGAATTCTGTTCGGGTGAACCGCAGTTGAAGGACCAGAGGGTGGGGCATCGGGTTCCTCTAATTCGGCTTCATGACCTAAAGTCGCAGCACAGCACCAACTGCCGCGCCGCCCGTACTTCGTCCATGCGGCCGTACTTGGTGGTGTGCGGAGCGCCATGCAGCAGCTCGGGGTTGCTGTGCGCTTCTTCGGCGATCTGCAGCATAGCCGCTACAAACGCGTCCAAAGTGGCCTTGTCCTCGGTCTCCGTCGGCTCGATCATCAATGCATCATGTACGATCAGTGGGAAGTAGTTCGTAGGTGGGTGGAAGCCAAAGTCCATCAGCCGCTTGGCGATATCCAGGGCACGCACCCCTGGTGCATCCGGCCAGCGGCCTTCCAGCACCATCTCGTGCATGCAAGTGCGGTCGTAGGGTAGGTGGTAGAAGCCCTTGAGTTTCTCTTTCAGGTAATTGGCATTCAGCACCGCATACTCGGACACTGCTCGCAGCCCCTCAGCGCCCTGCATCAGGATGTAAGTAAAGGCGCGCACGTGCATGCCAAACTGCCCATGGAAGGCCTTCAGGCGGCCGATGCTCTTCTTGGGCATCACCCAGCCGTACACAGGCGCGTCGCCTTCGGTAGGCTCAATCACCACTCCGGAGATCGGGCCAGGCAGGAAGTCCACCAGGTGCTCAGCCACGCATACCGGCCCGGAACCTGGGCCGCCGCCGCCGTGCGGCGTAGTAAAGGTCTTGTGTAAGTTGATATGTAGCACATCGAAACCCAGGTCGCCGGGGCGGCAAATGCCCAGCAAGGCATTCATGTTGGCCCCGTCGCCATACACCAGCCCACCAGCGCCATGCACTGCCGCGATCACCTGCTCCACGTGCTCTTCGAACAGCCCCAGCGTGTTGGGGTTGGTCAGCATCAGCCCAGCCAGGGTCTCGTCGCATTCGCTCTTCAGCGCTTCCAGGTCCACATTGCCGCGCGGGTCAGACTTGATCTCCACCACGCGATAACCAGACATCGATGAAGTCGCCGGGTTGGTGCCGTGCGCCGAATCGGGGATTAGGATCTTGTTGCGTTTGGAGTCCCCGCGGTCAGCATGGTAGGCGCGGATCATCATCACGCCGGCCAGTTCGCCCTGCGCGCCGGCAGCGGGCTGTAAAGACACAGCGGCAAAGCTGCTTATTTCTTTTAGCCATTCCTGCAAGTGGTACATGATGGCAAGGCTGCCCTGCACCATCTCGATAGGTTGCAGCGGGTGAGCGTGCGCAAAGCCGGCAAAGCGGGCTGTGTCTTCATTGATCACTGGGTTGTATTTCATAGTGCACGATCCCAGCGGGTAGAAACCGGTCAGGATACTATGGTTGAGTTGCGAGAGGCGCGTGAAGTGGCGCAGCGCTTCCAGCTCGCCCACTTCCGGCAGGGGCAGCTCGCTGCGCAGGTGTGCTGCCGGAAGGTCCGCCAATGGAACATCCGGCTCGGGGAAGGCCACCCCGCGGCGGCCAGGAGCGCCGAGGTCGTAGATCAGGGGCTCAACCACGGCTCACCTCCGCCAATGTTTCCACCAGGAAGTCGACCTCTTCTTTGGAAGTCACTTCTGTGACCGCCAGCAAGCTGCAGTTCTTGAGAGCCGCATAATCCAGCGACAAGTCATATCCACCAATAATGCCATGCTCCAGCAGCCTGCGGTTCAGCTCGGCGGCAGCCAGTGGGCTTTCCATTATGAACTCGTGGAAGAATGGAATATCCGGGAATTTCAGCTTGTACCCTTTCAGCTTTCCGATCGCGTCTGCGGCGTAGTGTGCCTTGTGATAGCAACTCTCTGCCACCTGCTTTAATCCCTGCTTGCCCAGCAGGCTCAAATACACTGTGGCAGCCAGCATCATCAACCCTTGGTTGGTGCAGATATTGGAGCTGGCCCGCTCACGTTTGATGTGCTGCTCGCGTGTGCTTAGCGTCAGCACGTAGCCGCGTTGCCCCTTGCTATCCACTGTTTCGCCCACCAGCCGGCCGGCCAGGCTGCGCACATAATCCTGCTTGGTGGCCAGGATGCCCAGGTAGGGTCCGCCGAACGACAGCGGGATGCCCAGCGGCTGCCCCTCGCCGGTGACGATGTCGGCACCCATTTCACCCGGAGTCTTTAGCAACCCGAGCGCCGTGGGGTTCACCGAGATCGCCAACAGCGCGCCTTTGGCGTGGGCGGCTGCGGCTAGATTGGAATAATCGTAGATGCGTCCGAAGAAATCGGGGTAGGCCACACACACGATGCCGGTCTGCTCGTCGATCAGCTCGATCAGTGCGTCGGGTGCCGCGTTCAAGTCGCTGTCCTCACCCACCAGGGTGGTGTCGAAACCCTGCTCGTAGGTATGCACTGTAGCCCGGTATTGCGGGTTCAGCCCCGGTGAAAGGATCACTTTTCGGCGTTCGCCACGGTGGATCACCCGGCTCATATTGATCGCCTCGGCCAGTGCGGTGGCTCCGTCGTAATGCGAAGCGTTGCTGGCGTCCATGCCGGTGAGAGCTACGATCAGGCTCTGGTATTCGAAGATGGCCTGCAATGTGCCCTGCGAGATCTCAGGTTGGTAGGGGGTGTAGGCGGTGTAATACTCGCCGCGCCGCAAGATGGTGTCGACTCCAGCGGGGACGTAGTGGCTGTACGCGCCGGCTCCCAAAAAGCTGAGCACTTCGTTGGTGCTCTCATTGGCTGCCGAAATAGATTCCAGCTCCCCGCGCGCTTCCATCTCAGTGAGCGGCTCGGGCAGGTTCAGTTTCGGAAAGCGGTGCTTGGCCGGTACATCCATGAACAGGTCGCTCAGCGACCCGGCGCCGGCAGCTTTCAGCATCTCTTCCCGCTCGGCTTCCGTGTGTGGAATGAAAGACCCGGCGTAGCTCAACTGTGCCGCTCCTGGCAGAACTTCTCGTAGGCGGTGGCGTCCATCAAACCAGCCACTTGGCTGGCGTCTGTCACCTTGATCTTGGCCAGCCAGGCTTCGCCGAACGGATCGCTATTAAGCGTATCCGGCTTTTGCTGCAAGGCTTTGTTGACTTCGACGATCTCGCCATCCACCGGCATATACACGTCCGCGGCGGCTTTGACCGACTCCACCGTGGCAAAGCCGCTGCCCTTGGACACCTTGGTTCCGGGCGTCGCGCTGTAGTCCACATATACGATGTCGGAGAGCTGGTCCTGGGCATAGTCGGTGAGGCCAACGCTGGCCGCGTCGCCTTCCACTCTGATCCATTCATCGTTCTGGCTGTATCGCAAATCTGGCGGGAATTTCATGTGTACTCCTCCGGTTTTTCTCGTTGGGGCGGGTTCTCCCGCTCTCGTTCAAAGACAACAAAAAGGCGCACACAATTCTTGTGTGCGCCTCTGTCTGGGGCCCTGAGAGATTGAACTTTGATTCCGTTTTCGTTTAAGAAAACTTATCAAAGTATTACACCATCGGGTTTAGGCGATCTCAACGGCTGGTGCCGTGGTGTTGCCTAAATTTCCAGAGGTTGCCGGGTGTCGAGTCCTTTTACCTGAGAGTTTCTCGCGAGGCTTTTTTCGCGATTGCCCCTTCGGTGGCTGAGCGTATTTTGCTCAGCGCTCTCCTCAGACACCGGTTCAACTGTATTGATTCTAAGAGGCGAAACACATAAAGTCAAGCTAGTTTTTCCTGGGAACCTGTTTTACCCCTACAGTTTAATGGTTTCAGTAGGTTGGCCTTGCGCCTAAATTAAGGCCGTCGTTTTTAAGCGCCGGCCCGAAGTTCTTAATCGATGCTAACTGTTGATCCTGGCAAAGTAATCTTTCACTTCCTCGTCGTTGTACAAGATCAAAGCCAGGATGCCAACGACCAGGCTGATCACATTTAAGAAAAGCACCATCAGGATCTCCAGGATGGCTATGGCCTGGGAAGGTCTCACGGGTTGAACTGGGTTGGCCAGCAACTTCACGCCGTAAAGGATCTCGAAGATGCCCAGCACGCTTGGCAAGATGGTCAGCGGCGCGCAGATGAGGCCGATCCCAAACGTGCCTAATACCAGTGAAATGGTAAAGCCGCAGGCAGCCATGATGTTGATCGCACCGCTGACGATTGTGGCGATCGCCAGGGCGGTTACTTTGCCGGGTCTCTCCTCAGCTCGAATTGATTTGGATGCGCTCATGCTTTGCTCCTTAAAGTTGAATAGGTTAACTAAGGGAGAGACGTTAATTCGATTGGCCTCCCTTGAATCGAACTACTTTGCGCATTCTATCACGATACCCCATGCTAGAATGCGCCCATGCCTGCCCGCATCGTCTTTATGGGTTCGCCGGAGTTCGCATTACCCAGCTTGCGCACGCTGGCGGCCGCCCACGAAGTGGTCGGCGTGGTCACCCAGCCAGACCAGCCCGCTGGTCGCGGCAAACAGCTAACCCCGCCGTCGGTGAAAACCTTGGCGCTGGAACTTGGCTTGCCAATCATGCAACCCGAGCGCCTACGCGGGCCGGAAGCCATTGCCCAATTGCATTCTTGGGCGCCGGACGTTATCGTCGTAACCGCGTTTGGCCAAATCTTGCGAAAAGACGTGTTGGCTTTACCGCCGTATGGCTGCATCAATGTGCACGCCTCGTTGCTGCCGCGTTGGCGCGGCGCTTCACCCATCCAGGCCGCCATCCTGCATGGCGATAGGGAGGCGGGGGCCACCATCATGCGCATGGACGCTGGGCTTGACACTGGCCCGATCCTCAGCCAGCGTGCTATTCTCATTGAACCCGCCGATACGGCTGGCACACTAAGCGAGAAACTGGCGACCCTGGGAGCGGATTTACTGCACGATACTCTGCCAGGATATCTATTGGGTGAGCTAAACCCCATCGCGCAATCGGAAGAAGGGGTGACAACCACTGGCCTTCTCACCAAAGCCGAAGGCCTGCTGGAACCCAACCAGATCGCAGAGGTCCTTGCCCGCAAAGTGCGAGCCTTCAACCCTTGGCCCGGCGCTTACATTAAATGGAAAAATCAGCCCATCAAAATTCACCGCGCCCATGTTTCCTCCGGCAACTCTGATCCTGGAAAGTTTAGCGTCAAACATGGTTTGCCTGCCCTAGGGACTGCTTTTGGGTTGTTGCTACTCGACGAGGTGCAACCCGCCGGAAAGAGAGCTATGAGCGGAAAAGAATTCCTGCAAGGCGCGCGTAATTGGGAGCAATAAGGGTCTAGTCTCTCCCCGGCCTTTCATATTGATACACGTGTATATATAGTATAATTATCGAAGGCTGATTTGCCACTTGCCACACGCCTTTATCAGGTGGTTTATCCGGCGATCTGTAAAGTTGAATATCGTTTCTGGAGAAGTTATGCAGCCAAGAAAAGCACGTAAGCTATCGTTTTTTGATCGTTTCCTAACTTTGTGGATCTTCCTGGCGATGGCCTTGGGTGTGGGAATTGGGTTTTTGTTGCCTCAACTGGTAGCCGATGTTAACACGGCCGTTTCACTGGGGGCTACCAACATCCCCATCGCCATTGGCCTGATTCTGATGATGTATCCCCCGTTGGCCAAGGTGCACTACGATGAGCTCGGGGAGGTCTTTCGCAACTGGCGGATCTTAAGCCTCTCCCTGATCCAGAATTGGGTCATCGGCCCAGTGCTGATGTTCGGCCTGGCTTTTATTTTCCTGCGCGGGTACCCCGAGTATATGACCGGCCTCATCCTCATCGGCCTGGCGCGCTGCATTGCCATGGTCATTGTCTGGAATGAACTGGCCAAGGGCGACACGCAATACGCCGCTGGTTTGGTCGCCTTCAACAGTCTCTTCCAGGTGTTGTTCTACAGCGTGTATGCCTATGTGTTTATCACCGTATTGCCGACCTGGTTTGGGCTCACCGGCAGCGTGGTCGACATTTCCATCGAGGAGATCGCCCAAAGCGTATTCATCTATTTGGGCATTCCTTTCCTGGCTGGATACTTCTCCTGGCGCCTCTTGGTGCAGGCCAGGGGCAGGGACTGGTATCGAAAAGTCTTCATCCCCAGGATCAGTCCGCTAACCCCTATTGCATTGCTATTCACCATCGTGGTCATGTTCTCGCTCAAAGGTGATCTCATCCTGGCTATCCCCCTGGATGTCGTGCGTATTGCCATTCCCCTCCTGATCTATTTCGTCCTCATGTTTCTCGTTTCGTTTTTCATGGGCCGCGCGGTTGGCGCCGACTATTCCAAGACAACCACCCTGGCTTTCACCGCGGCCAGCAATAACTTCGAACTGGCCATCGCTGTTGCGGTGGCCGTCTTCGGGATCAACAGCGGGGTGGCCTTCGCCGCCGTGATCGGCCCGCTGATCGAGGTACCCGTGATGATCGCTCTGGTTAATGTATCCCTTGCGCTCCAAAAGATGTGGACTGGTTCGGTCAGCCCGGCCTCCTGAATAAAAAGAAAGCTGGAGGATTCATGAACCCCAGAGCATTACTTGCAGAGTTCGTCGGCACTTTTGCACTGATCTTTGTAGGGGCGGGAGCAGTGGCAGTCGGCGTTGGCGGTTTGCCCGGCGCGGCTCTCGCGCACGGCTTCGTTATCGTCAGCATTGCTTATTCGTATGGCGCTATCTCGGGTGCCCATCTCAATCCAGCGGTCACCTTGGCAGTAGCCTTGCGCGCCCGCCTGCCCTGGTCTGACGCGTTCGCCTATTGGGGCGCTCAGCTTGCCGGCAGCGCCGCAGCTGCCGCCGCGCTGTTCTTCGTGCTGGGTGGCGCTGACTCGGGGCTGGGCGCGACCAATGTGCAGGGAATAGGGGTTTGGGAAGCTGTTGCGGTCGAAGCGCTGCTCACCTTCCTGCTTGCCAACGTGGTCTTGCACACAACGGGAGCTAAAGACGCCACTCCCTTTGCAGGCCTGGCCATTGGCCTGACCTTGTCTGCCGGGATCCTGATGGCTGGCCCGCTCACTGGAGGCGCGCTCAACCCGGCGCGTGCTTTTGGGCCAGCTCTGCTCACCGGCACCCTCGGGCAATTTTGGATCTACGTTTTAGGGCCAGCCCTTGGTGCAGCTATGGCAGCCTTGGTGCATGGCATCTTAAAAAACAAAAGCTAACCCCTATCCGAATGGTCTCTTCAGCTGGTTACTCAGGGACACCTCTGATCAAGAAGCTTGGTATCAAGTCCGCAATGCGCGTCTGCATCCTTAACGCGCCAGCTGACTATGCCAGTGTGTTAGGGAAGCTGCCCTCGGGGATCACCATATTTTCCCGGCTTGGCAATAACCATACTCTGGATTTCATCCAGTATTTCTCCTTGCGGTCTAGATAACTAGAGGTACAATTCGTCGCATTAAAGGCGGCTCTAACCTACGACGGCCTTTTGTGGATCTCCTGGCCAAAGAAGGCATCTAAGGTAGAGACCGATCTCGATGAGAACGTGGTGCGCCAACTGGGCTTGCAAGCTGGTTTGGTGGATGTGAAGGTTGCCGCGGTCGATGTTGTCTGGTCGGGGTTGAAGTTCGTATACCGCCTCAAAGATAGAAAAAAATAATTCATTCGCAGACGCTGAATTTAGCGCGTCGTCTTGAGGTGAAAGGTGTACGAGTTCACATTGCTACGGCATGGGGAATCGCAAGGCAACCTGGAGAACAAACACCAGGGTCAATCCGAATTTCCGATCACGCAATTGGGCCGTCGCCAGGCCCAAGCCCTGGCCGACCATTGGCTGCATGAGAATCGCCATTTCGACCGTGTCCTTTCCAGCCCCTTGCAGCGCGCCAGGCAAACCGCCGAGATCATCAGCCAGGCGCTCGGCGCGCCGATCGAGTTCGATCCCATCTTTGCCGAACGCTACCTGGGGGCGTTGACCGGCCTGACCCACGCAGAGGGATCCAAAGTTGTTCCGCCTCCCTCATTCTTGAATCCGTACAAGCCTTATGGCAACACCGGTGAAGGGCAGTGGCAGCTTTATTTGCGGGCTGGTGCGGCTTTGCATAAGCTCGTCCAGCATCCCGATGGCAATTACCTGGTCGTTTCGCACCGCGGTTTCCTCGGTATGCTTATGTACGCCATCCTTGGGCTGGCTCCCCACGCCAATTTCCAGGGTCCGCGCTTTCACTTTATGAATACCGGCTTTGCCCGGCTAACCTATGATCGCTCCAAACACCAGTGGCGTATGTTCGCATTCAACGACCTTTACCACCTGCATACCCTGGTGCGCGAGCCCGCCGTAATGGAGGACGCCGGCGTTGTGACCGACAGCAGCTAGAAAATTGCTGATCTTGGAACGCTGATTGCTGATTTATCATAGGGGCAGTGACCGCCATACCTTTACCTATAGATAAACTGAACATCCTAGTCTTTGGCGCTGGCGCTATCGGTGGATACCTGGGCGGCAGCCTGGCGCTGAGTGGCCACCGTGTCGTTTTCCTGGAACGCGCCCACAATGCGGCCGCCCTGCGCGCTGGCGGCCTTCACCTGCAGTTGGCAGAGCAGAGCCATCATCTGCCTTCCATCGAAGTCGTCACTTCCATAGAAGATGCAATACACCCTTCAACACTAACCCATGCTAATCCCGCCTTCGATCTGGCGCTATTCGCCCTCAAGTCCTACGACACCGCCGCCGCACTCCGATCCCTGGCGCTATTGGCTGACAGTTTGCCGCCGTTCCTGTGTTTGCAGAATGGCGTTGAGAATGAGGCCGCCTTGGCGGCCATGCTCGGCGCCGGCCGCGTGATCGCCGGCCGCGTGATCGCCGGCACCGTTACCACCGCCGTGGCCAAGGATGACCCCGGCCGCATCCGCTTGGAACGCCTGCGCGGCGTGGGCTTGGCTGCCAGCCACCCAATATCGGCACGAGTGGCGGTTGCCATGAACGCGGCTGGTCTCAATGCGCGCCTCTACCCGGACGCAGCGTCGATGAAATGGTCCAAGCTGCTCACCAACCTGCTCACCAATGTCACCTGCGCCATCCTCGATCTGTCACCCACCGAAGTGATGGCGCATCCTGCCCTCTTTGCCCTGGAGATGCGCCAGCTGCGTGAAGCGCTGGCCCTGATGCGAGCCATGAAATTGAATGTTGTCGATCTGCCCGGTACGCCAGTGCGGGCGCTGGCCTTCGGCGCCCGGCTGCCAGCAACCCTGGCGCGCCCGCTAATGGCCCGCGCGGTAGGTCGCGGCCGCGGCGGCAAGATGCCCTCGCTGCACATAGATTTACATAGCGGCAAAGGTCGCAGCGAAGTGGATTGGCTCAACGGCGCTGTAGTGCGCGCCGGGAAAAATTTAGGGGTGCGTACACCTGTGAATAAGTTACTACATGAAACCATGCTTAGCCTGATAAATTCAGGTGGCTCTGAGAATCGCTACCTGCACTGTCCTGCGAGACTGGTGGAAGATTTTGCGCAGCAACAGTTTTCTGATTGATTCGTTTATTTACCTGATGGCACTATTGGATAAGGAGGTTCTATGCAAGTTTCGAAAAACCTTGCCCGCCTGGGCGGGATTGTTGCAGCCCTATCGCTGGTCTTTTTACCCCTGGCCAGTTGCGGTGAAGCGCAACTTACCGGCATCGATATCTTCCAGGCGGATGGCAATACCGTCCACAAGGCGATCCTCTTCATTGCGCTGGCGGCTGCCGTGTTGGCGATTTTTATTGTGCAGCGCTGGGCGCAGATCGCCTTCGGCCTGACCGGGTTGGCGGCCATCGCCATTGAATACCTGGCAATACTGGACGATCCGGAGCGCACCATCCAGTTGCGCGAAGGAGCCTTCCTGGCTGCCCTCGGCTTCCTGTTGGTCTTGGTCGCTGGATTGCTTCCTTCCCGGCTGCATGGTGGAAAGAAACCTGTTAAATAATTATTTCGAGTAGTTTTGTCTTAGTACACATGCAGCCAAAACAATGGCCGCATGTGCTTTTAACGTGTATACACCGCCACGTGCCACAGCAGATTATGGCGGGTAAAGCTGCGTTTGAAGCCAGCTCGCCGGATCAGGGCTTCGATCTTTTCGTGGGGGTGGACGAACATGCGATACGGATTGCGGATGATTCTCTGGAAGGCGTTCATCACCCATGCTGCCGCCCTGAACCACCACGTGTTGCGCGGCAAAATGATGCCGTAATAGCGACCAGCTAACCGGGTTGAGGCGCGCACCAACGCGGGCATGTCGTCATAACAGCAGATCACCTTGTCCAGCGTTACGATATCAGCTGTCTGAAGGTCAGGCGCCAGGTCAACGAAGTTGCCGTGGTGCCAGGTAATTCTTTCGGCCAGCTTGCGCCGCTTGGCTTCCCGCTTGGCTGCTGCAATGTATGCGCTCGAGGCGTCCACATGCACTGCGGAGGAGACCCCGTCACTTAGCAACTCATGCTGGATGGCGCCAACACCGCCGCCGATATCCAGCAGGGTCAACCCTTCCACTCCTTGCGCCTTTAATTCATCCAGTAGCCAGGCAGTGGTCTGGTCAGGCCCTTCGGCCCGGTAGGCGCGCAGATCCTCATCGGCGTTATCTTCGTCGAAGATGAGTTCAATGCCTTCGCATTGCGGGCAGCACATTTTTTGCGGGCTCATGGCAACACCTCGATCTCTTCGCCTATCAAATCCACGTCTGGCCAGTGTTTCTCCAACCAGTCGACCACTTTTTGCAAGGAGCGTTGCGCCTGACCGATTTCGGTATTCACCAGCACGCAGCACACCAGTGCGTCAGCCCATTTATCACGTAGGTCCACTTCAGCCACCGAAACGTTGAATTCGCGGCGTAGACGCTCCATCAGGGGCAGCAGTCGCCGCCGTTTGGCTTTCAGCGAATCGCTGCCGGGGAAATGGATGTGCATGTGCAGGGTGGCAATTTTGGCAGCCATTGATAAGGCGCGGCTAGTATAATATCTCTATGGAACGCATGCGCCCCTGGCTCCCAGCCCTGATTGGTGTGGCTATCCTCATTATGGTAGCCATCCCTTGCTATCTCGTATTCACCACCTTCGGCGCGGTGAGCGATCTGACCAACGCCGGGGTGGATCAAGTCCGTCAAATGGCCGACTCGGTCAGCACACAGGTCGCCAACGTGCTGCATCCCACCCCCACCATTATCCCTGACCCCATCACCATCATCCACTCCGTTCGCAGCCTGGCACGGTTGGAAACCATCCAATATTCTGTTGAAAAAGTGATCGTGGCTGAAAGCGGCCAGGGTCCTTTCGGGTTCCTGTTTGGGGACCGCCTCCTGTTTATTGCTCATGGCATGGTACTCGCCGGAGTCGATGTGGAGAAACTCACACCAGCTGATTTGCGCGTAGAGGGTGGGGTCTTGTACGTCACTCTGCCTAAAGCCGAGGTGTTCATTGCTGCCCTGGATAATGAGCGATCGTATATCTATGACCGCGACCAAGGTATCTTCCCCCGTGGGAACGAGACCCTGGAGACTGAAGCACGTCGCGCCGCCGAACAAGAGATCCTGAATGCCGCCCTGGAAGATGGCATCCTGGAACAGGCCCAGATCAATGCCGAGTCTTACTTGCTGCGCTTGTTCCTCAGTTTAGGGTTCCCCGACGTAATTTTCGACACTGGCAACTAAGAACGCTGGGTCCATTCGGGCGCTGCGTAACGTGCTGCCAGCCAGCGCTCAGTGGCTGCTTGTTCTTCTTGAGTTAACTCCCCCTCGATAAATTCGATATTTAGTGTTTCCGAGAAACCGCGCCTAAATGCGTTGGCTGCCTCCTCGATGCTCACCCGGCGGCCCAGCCCTTCCTCCACTGTGGCTGCCCGGGCGCGCACCCGTTCTGCGGCCAGGTGGCGGCGCTCTTCGCTGGGGTAGTGCAGGATCTCGGTGATGCGCGCGATGTCGCCCACCAGCGGCAGGCTGCCATGTTGCAGCACACCGCCTTTGCGCCGTGCCTGGGCGCTGCCGATGATCTTTTTGCCATGCATGGTGATCTCGTAATCCGACGGTACCTCGAAGCAAACCGGGTTGTCCTCTTCGCCTGCTCCATTGCCCTCGGCAATACCCACATGCATCGGCTGCTGCTCTACCGGCAGGCCGAGCAACTTCAACGCTTGCATCAATGCGTCAGATAGCCGCTTGTAGGATTCCAGCACACCGCCCACCAGGCGCGGCTCATTGTTTGGCCCGATCACCGAGTAAGTCAGTTCATCGGTGTGCAGGATGGCTCGCCCGCCGGTGGGGCGGCGCACCACGTCCCAGCCACGGGCAGCCCGAGCCTCTTCATCCACATCATCAAAGCGCTGGGCGAAGCCGAGTGAGAGGCAGGCTGGGTCCCAGTCGTAAAAGCGCAAAGTGGGGGGAGAGGTGCCCTCAACCACCCCTTCAAGGATGGCCGCGTCCACTGCCATGTTGTGGGCGCCGCGCGCCGCGGGATGGCGCAGCAAGCGCCATTGGGCTGAGGGTAAATTGGGCAGCATAGCGGGGAATTCTAACGCGCGTTGAAACCCAAGTGGTTTCCTACTGGCCGCTCGTTACCAGGCACGCCTTGGTGAACTGGCGAATTCAGCACCAGTGGCTCTCCGTTTTCGCCCTCAATCACCAGGGTTGAAGATCCGCCGCCATCCAGGTTCATGGCCGAGTAGACGTTCAGTTCGATCAGCAACGCGGCTAGCTCATTTTCGGTGATGCCCTCGCTATATCCCGGCTGGCGGCCATCCACCACCACGATGATCACCTGGTTGCCCGCTCGGTTAACGCCCACCGCGGTACGCGGGTCAGGCTCGCCTGTGTCCAGGTCTCCCAACATATTGTTACGCCACACCAGCAGCTTATATCCGGAAATGGCGTTGTATAGTTTGCCCGAAGGCACGTTGATACTGGCCTTGCCGTTATCGTTCAAGTAGAGAGTCGGCTGCTCATCGCTGTCTATGGAATAGGCCTTGCCGCGTGAAGCTGCCAAACCCAAAGGTGTGACCCGCTCCCCGGGTTTGGGGGAATAACCAAGTGGTCCTAGGTCTTGCCAAGGGGTGAAGGCATCGCCATTGACCGCGATCTGCAGGTTGAAATCCTTGAGGAATTGCGAGGTGGTTTTGGCGGAAAGCGGGCGAGCCTGGTCCGTGTCTCCGGGGGTGACCAGCGTCTTGATCCCGTCCGCCTTCAGGTCGATCTTTACCACATGGATCACCATCCGCCGAGGGCTTTGCCGCACGATGCGCTGGTAAGTGACGCCTTCAAACAGCCTGCGCTGCTCTGCCTCCGGTTGCCCGATCTGCACTCCAGTCGCGTTCAAGCTGCTCAGGTCGCAAGCCAGACCAACGAGCAGCACGGCGCCGAGCGTTAGCGCCAGGCGAGCCGTTATCTTGTTAGTTTGCTTTTTTCGCATAGGGGTCCGATTTTATCCCCCTATACATGAGTGCGAGAGGAATTTTTAGTTTGCTCTCATTGAGCACAAGTATGGCAATCTGCGACACTCGCCCTTCAGGCCGGACGTTACGCCTTGTCTTCTGCCTCATCCTCCAGGCGTTTCATTTCTTTGAAAGCAGCGATACCCACCTCCATCATTTCTTTATCCGGAGGGCGGGTGGTGAGGCGCTGCAGCGCCAGGTTGGGGGCCACTAATACGCGCACCAGTGGATTGTGGAAGTAGCGCGCGGTGATCCGCAGGTATTCATAGGCGATGCTGGCCAGCACGGGGATCAGCAGAACACGCAGCGCCAAGCGAGGCAGCAGGGGCATGGGACCGATCAGAGCGAACAACACGATGGAGAAGACCACCACTGTGAGCAGAAAGGCGGTGCCGCAGCGGGGATGCTCGATTGGGTACTTGTTCACGGTGGATGGGGTCAGCTTTGCGCCGGCTTCAAAGGCGTTGATAGTCTTATGTTCGGCGCCGTGATAGCCATACACGCGGCGGATCTCGGCGATGCGCCCGATGCCCGCCACGTAGCCCACCAGTACGGCCAGGCGCAGCCCGCCTTCCAGCAAAGCGCCAGCCAGGGGCGAAAGGTTTAAGAAGTCTTCGATAACGTGGCCCAGACCGGCTGGCGCCACGAAGAACAGCCCGATGGCGAAGCTCAATGAGATGAGCATGGTGAGGGCTAATGGCAGGCCTTTCAGTTTCTCCTCCTCTTCGCCGGCTTGCGTATTGGCGGAGAGCGCCAGGGCGCGAGCGCCAAGACCCAACGCGTCCCATAACAGCACCAGCCCGCGCAAGAAAGGGATGCGGGCTGCGGCGCTGCGATAGATGGGGTTCAGCGCTTCGCTATGCAGAACGATCTTGCCGTCGGGGGCACGCATAGCCACGGCCATATAGCTGCGCCCGCGCATCATTACACCTTCAATGACGGCCTGACCCCCGTAGAGCTTTGGTGGCTGCTCCGGCACTAAGATTCGCCCAGGTTATAGATGAAATTCACGAAGGCGTCGATCTCTTTTTCCCAGGTTGGCAGGTGCAGGCGCTCATTGGGTGAATGCAATTGGTCGTCAGGCAAGCCGGACCCCACGTTTACCGATTCGAGGCCCAATTCGCCCTGCAAGTAACCGACCACCGGCACGCTGCCGCCCTCGCGGCGGAAGATGGGCTTGACGCCCCACACTGTCTCCTGGGCTTTGGCCATGGCTTTCACCGCCAACGAGTCGCGTTCTGAGATCGAGGGTACAGCATCCGAAATCGATTTCAATTCCCAGGTCACCGTGGGATCGGCGTTCTCTTCCAGATATTGGCGCAGTTGTTTTTCCACCTCTTTCGGATCCTGGTCAGGTACCAGGCGGCAGGAGAGCTTGGCCATAGCCTTGGCAGGCAGGACGGTCTTGGGACCTTCGCCGGTATAACCGGAGAGGAATCCGTTCACGTCCAGGGTGGGGCGGGCAGTGGCACGCTCATAGGCGGTGAAATCCTTCTCGCCCCACAAGGCCTTGGCGCCGGTCATTTTAAGGTAGAGAGCATCATCTTGCGGCAGGCGCTTGAACTCGGCGCGCTCTTCGTCGTCCAACTTGCGCACTTTGTCATAAAAACCGGGCAAGTTGATATGGCCGTCGGCGTCCTGCATGCCAGTGATCAGGCGGGCAAGTTCGTTGGCCGGGTTGCGTACCATGCCGCCAAAGAAGCCGGAATGCAGGTCTAGAGACGGGCCGCTGATATGGATCTCAAAATAGGCCAGGCCGCGCAGGCCATAGGTGATGGTGGGTTGGGTGGGGGAGAGCATGCCTGCATCCGGGTTGAGCGCAAAATCAGCCGCGAACAGTTTGGCATGCTTCTTTATGAAGGCGGCCATGCTGGGGGAGCCGGTCTCTTCTTCGCCCTCGATCATCCATTTGATATTGACTGGCAGGCTGCCGGCTTTCAGCGCCGATTCGACTGCCGCCAGACTGGCGATGACCTGACCCTTCATATCCGAAGCGCCGCGGCCAAACAGCAGGTCGCCTTTTTGCACGCCTTCGAAAGGCGGCGTGTTCCACAAGTCGACCGGGTCAGCCGGCTGCACATCGTAATGGCCGTAGATCAGCATGGTGGGTGCGTCCTTGCCCGCGGTCAGCAGGTCGGCGTAGATCAGAGGATGCCCGCCGGTATCCAGGATCTGGATGTTCTCGAATCCCAGGGCTTTCAGCTTGGCGGTCAGCCATTCAGCCGCGCGCTGGATATCCGGCTTGTTGGCAGAATCGGCGGAGACTGAAGGGATGGCGACCAGCTCTTTGAGCTCGTCCAGAAAGCGGGGGCGGTTCTCATGCGCGAACTTCAATGCTGCACTGCGTGCGTCGGTCATCGGGATCCTTTCAGGTGGGCATGGCGGCCGAAATGGCCATTAAAGAGCGGTCGTAGCGGTGCTTCATGTTGCGGTGGCTGCCTTCGTATTCTTCGTATTGGAAAGGGACATCCAACGCGCTCAGCTTTTCCGTCAAGCGCCGCGCTCCGTAGAGCAAATTATACTCGTCGAAGCGCCCGCAATCGAAATAGAGCAAGCGTAGCGAGCGCAAGGCCTCTGCATACTGATCTACGACATGGACAGCATCGAAAGCCAGCCAGCGCTCCCAGACTTCCGGGCGCAGCCGGCCGCTATGCAAGTCAATCGGCAGGTCGAAGCCGAGTGGCGCTTGGGGATTGGGTGAGAACACCGAGGACATGGCTAGCAGGTTGAGCACCTGGTGAGGCGCGCCGTTCCACAGGGCTTCACCCGGCTCGCGCATTAGTTCGCGCAAGCCATCTTCGCCCACACGCTCAGCGTAACGCAGCAAGTCCCCAAAAAAGGGCTGGTAGGCCAGCTCGAAATACTTATCCCCGCTGTGGTCGGCCACCAGGCCAAAAACGTCGGGGTGGCGCATGCCCAGCCATAGAGCGCCGAACCCGCCGGAAGAGTGCCCGGCCACGGCCCGGTTTTGCGCGTCGGCCAACGTGGGGTAGTTGGCGTCGATGACCTGGACTAGTTCGAGCAGGTGATCTTCGTAATTGCCAGTGGCCACCGAATTGAGGTACTGTGAACCACCGTAGCGCGTGCTGCAATCCGGCATCACCACCAGCAGCGGCCGCACATGGCCGGCTCCGATCAGCCGATCTAACCGTTGCTGGATGTTCTCTTCCCACAGCTCGTCGTTGAGGAACTTTAGGCCGCGGGCGCCGAAAGCGGCAAGCAAATATAGGGTCGGATAGGCCTGGGCGGAGTCGTAACCTGGCGGCAAGTACACAGGCACACGGCGTTGTGCCGGGTCGTCTAGAGGGTTGCCCACCAACGCCTGGCTGCTGAATTCTTCGATGATGATCTGCGAAGGCGTCACGTTGGGGATTATAGTCTGCTGAGAGCGCCATGTTAGAATCGCATCCGTCTTTGCAAATAGAGCGTTTCTGAGCAAAGCTCGGGCGCAATGACAAAATCACTCTATGCTGATCCATAACGCTACTGTAATTACATGGGGGGCTGCCAATGCGGTACTTGCCGACCACTCTGTTTTGGTCAAAGATGGGCTGATCGAAACACTGGGTCCGGATGCCGAGCTCCTGAAGGCTTATCCAAACGAAGAAAAAATGGATGCGGCCGGCCAATTATTGATGCCTGGCAATATCTGTGCGCATACCCACTTTTACGGAGCATTCGCACGCGGAATGGCCATCCCCGGGCCAGCGCCTAAAGATTTCCCCGAGATCCTCAAGCGTCTATGGTGGCCGCTGGATAAAGCGCTAGATCGGGAAAGCGTGCGCTTTTCAGCATTAGTTCACCTGGTGGATGCGATCAAGCAGGGTACTACGACGCTGTTCGACCACCACGCCTCGCCCAACTTCATTGGCGGGTCCCTGGATGTGATCGCGGCGGCCGTCAAGCAAAGCGGCCTCAAGGCGGTCTTGTGTTACGAAGTGACTGACCGGGATGGTCCCGAAAAATTCATGGCTGGAATTAGCGAGAATATGCGCTTTATCGACCAGGTTCAGCGGCATGGTGGTGATCATGTGCGGTCCCTGTTTGGCCTGCATGCCAGCCTTACGCTTTCCGAGAAATCCCTGGAAGATTGCCGTAAGGCTGCCTTGGGAAAAACGGGTTTCCATGTGCACGTGGCCGAACACGAGTCCGACCAGGAAGATAGCCTGGCTAAGAGCGGCCTGCGGGTGGTGCCGCGTTTGATCAAGCACGGCATCCTGGGGCCGCGCAGCATCGCGGCGCATGCGGTCCATGTTGACTCCGCCGAGATCGAATTGTTGGCAGAATCCAACACTTGGGTCACACACCAGCCGCGCTCGAACATGAACAATGGAGTCGGCGCCGCCGACATCGAAGCGTTGCTAGCCGCCGGGGTGCGCGTGTGCCTGGGCAATGACGGCTTCACCCAGGATATGTGGAGTGAATGGAAAGCCGCTTACCTGCTGCACAAAGTTTGGCACCGCGACCCGCGCAAAATGAACGGGGCTGACCTGGCAAAGATTGCCGTAACCAACAACGCCGCACTGGCCAGCATGCTCTTCTCCGGAAGCCCGGTTGGCGAGGTCTCGGTCGGGGCGCGGGCTGACTTGATCCTGGTGGATTATCGTCCGCACACCCCGCTGACCGCTGGAAACCTGCCCTGGCAGATCGTATTTGGATTCTTGGATGGCATGGTCACCATGACCATGGCGAATGGCCAGGTCCTAATGCGCCACCGGCAGCTGCTATCCCTGGACGAAACCGAGGTCGCAGCCAAGGCTCTCGAATTAGCGCCACAAGTATGGGAAAGATATAACAAATACGCGTCGGACTGATTGATGCATGAATGGAGTAGTGAGTGAGTGAGAAAAGGACCATCGCGATTTTGGGGGGCACGGGGGAATTGGGTCCAGGCCTGGCGTTGCGCTGGGCGCATTCCGGCCACCGCGTGCTGATCGGTTCTCGGCAGGCGGAGAAGGCAAAGGGGGTGGCCACCGGGTTGAACACTGAACTGGGCTCAGGTGCTATTGAGGGCATGCAGAACGTGGATGCCGCGGCCCTGGCTGATATTTGCGTGCTGACCGTAGAACAACAGGCACATGAAGTCGCGCTCCAATCCGTCAAACACGCGCTCCAGGGAAAGATCCTGGTGGATACCACCGCGCGGCTTAGCTTCCCCGATCTGAAGCCGCCAGGGCAGCCAGCGGCAGCCCAACTAGCCCAGCAGTGGCTTGGAGAAGGTGTGCGCGTCGTGGCTGCTTTCCAAACCGTGCCAGCGGCTTCATTGCGCAAGACGTTCGACCAGCCATTGGATGCCGATGTGCTGGTGTGCGCAGACGACCCAGCCGCGGCCGAAGCCGTGATGCAATTGGCCCGGGATGCCGGCATGCAAGCCTACTACTCCGGGACCCTGGATAAAGCCATCGTGGTCGAGGGATTGACCTCGATCCTGGTTTCGATGAACAAACATTACAAAAGCCGGCACGGCTCTTTCAAAGTGGCCGGAATACCCGCGAAGAAGCAGGGCTAAAACCCGCGACTGCAGTGACTTTGTGAAACCCCTGACCCTGTCCCCCCTGGAAGGGCTGCCTCTGGTTCAGCCTGGTGACGACCTGCCTGCGCTGTTATTGGCTGCGCTGGACCGTCACCAGCTGGCTCTGATCAAGGGCGACGTCCTCGTTCTGGCTCAAAAGATCGTGTCCAAAGCAGAAGGCCGCCAGGTGAACCTCAATACCGTCAGGGTAACGCCAAAGGCGCAGGAGCTGGCAGCACTGGCGCAGAAAGATGCGCGCCTGGTGCAATTGATCCTGGATGAGAGCCGTGAGGTGGTGCGCGCCCGGCCTGGGTTAATCGTGGTCGAGCACCGCTTGGGCTTTGTCAGCGCTAACGCGGGCATTGATCATTCCAACGTGGGCGAATCAGAAGACGTGGTGTTACTTTTGCCAAAAGACCCGGACAAATCGGCCGAAGGGATCCGCGCCGCCTTGGAAGCCGCCAGTGGCGCTCGGCTGGGTGTGCTGATCATCGATTCGCATGGGCGTGCCTGGCGCGAGGGCACCGTGGGGCTGGCCATCGGCGTGGCCGGTTTGCCTGGTGTGGTGGACCTGCGCGGCCAGCCCGACTTGTTCGGCCGCGAATTGCGCGCCACTGAATTGGGTGCGGCAGACGAGCTGGCTGCGGCCGCTTCGCTGGTGATGGGGCAGGCTGGCGAAGGCTGCCCGGCGGTGCACGCGCGTGGGTTCCCGTATTCGTTGCGAGAAGGTGCCTTGTCTGAATTATTGCGTGCAAAAGAGCGCGACGAGTTTCGGTAAGGTTTCGTTTACCAGGAAAGTCTAGATAACTATCTTTCTTTTATCTCTCTGGGAAACCGACTGTATTGACCCTCTGAAGGTTCCTCGCCATTTGATTAGCTCGAGCGCCGGATCGTTCTACCTGACCACGGATGTCTTCTCTCAAAGGAGAACCAATGAAAACAATCCCCGAATCTTTTCATGACCTGCTCAAGGACGAAACCAAGGCATTTGCTTTTCTGGGGACCAGCATGCCGGATGGTTCGCCCCAGGTGACACCGGTTTGGTTCAACGTAGACGGCGATCATATCTTGATTAATTCTGCAGCCGGGCGTCAGAAAGACCGCAACATGCGTGCCCGCCCGAAGATCGCCATGACCATCATGGACCCAACCCGCCCTTATCGTTATCTGCAAGTGCGCGGCAAGGTAGTGGAGATCAATGAAGCCAGAGGGGAAGCCCACATCCACCAACTTTCCCACAAATATCGCGGCCGCGATTACACCATCCCCGAAGGTATGCAACGTGTTACTTATAAGATCCTGCCGCTAAAAGCTTATAGTTGGGTCAGTTGAATGGTCATCGTGTGACCGCCACCTCGTTGAAGCCAGCTGACTTACATAGCTGGCTGCGCTCGCGCCGCTCGACCCGCCGCTTCCGGCGCGACCCGGTGCCCGCACAGACCTTGTTGCGTGTGCTGGAAACTGCCACTTGGGCGCCTAACGCGCACAATCGCCAGCCCTGGCGCTTTGTGCAGCTCTCATCACCCCAGAGCCGGCAAGCGCTGGCAGGCGCTATGGGCGCCCAGTTCGAGAAGGCGCTGAGCGCCGAAGGGGTAAGCCCGGAAAACCGAACCGCGCAGATCAAACGCTCAACTGACCGCTTGCTGGAGGCTCCAGAAGTTGTATTATTGTGTTTAGCTACCGAAGTGTTGGATAAATATCAAGACAAAGGTCGTTCCCAAGGTGAATACCTAATGGGTGTACAAAGCGTAGCCTTGGCAGGTGGCCAATTGTTGCTGGCCGCGCATGCGGAAGGTCTGGCGGGAGTGTGGATGTGTGCTCCGTTGTTTACCCCACTTGAGGTGCAGCAGGCTCTTAAGCTTCCAGAAAGCTGGGAAGCCCAGGGTTTACTGCTGCTGGGTTACCCTGCTAAAGTTATGGAACCGCGTCCGCGCCGGGCCATGGATGAAATCTATGTAGAGCGTTGAGAGAAATAGTCTATGCAATTCGGCATTTCCTTACCCAATTATGGTGACGCGATTACTCCACTCTTGCTGTGTGAGGCAGCTAAGGCGGCAGAGGAAGCCGGGTGGGACGGCATTTTTTTATGGGACCATATCCTGGTTAGTAAAAACCAAGGGCACAATATGGTGGATCCCTGGGTAGCCTTGGGGGCCATGGCCGCTGTTACCGAACGCATTCGCCTGGGCACCACGGTGACGCCTATAGCTCGCCGGCGACCTTGGAAGCTGGCGCGCGAAACGGTGACACTGGATCATCTCAGTGGTGGTAGGTTGACGCTGTCCGTCGGGCTAGGCGCGCCAGAAAAGGCCGAATTTGGTTTGCTGGGTGAAACGACGAGCAAACGCATCAGAGCCGAAAAATTGGATGAGGGTCTAGAGATCCTGATGGGATTGTGGAGTGGGAAAGCCTTCGAATTTCATGGCAAGCATTTTCAATTGTCCAAGGTAACCTTCAAACCGGGGCCGATTCAAAAACCACGTATCCCAATCTGGGTGGGAGGTTATTCCTCGCGCAAAGCACCTTTTCGACGGGCGGCGCGCTTCGATGGGGCTTTTCCTCTGAAGTCTCATGGGGAGATCACTGCCAAGGATCTGCGAGACATCCAAGAATTGATTGATACCCAAAGAAAAAGCGATGACCCGTACGACTTGGTTAGCATGGGCAGTCTATTGGATGAGCCGCCCACGAGCCAAGAGCGCAAGCTGACGTATTTGGCTGCGACTTGGCTGACTTGGTGGCTAGAAAGCCTTTTTCAATTGCGATCAGACGGTAACGCGTTATTGACGGCCATTCGCCTAGGGCCACCAGGAAGAGATCGTTTATGAAAGTCGTCGCGTTAGCCGGTGGGGTGGGTGGCGCCAAATTGGCGCACGGCTTGACACAGGTGATCCCCGCCGAAGACTTGACATTGATCGTCAACACCGGCGACGATTTCGAGCACTTCGGCCTCAGTATCTGCCCCGATCTCGACACGGTTTGCTATACATTGGCCGGCCTGGCAAACCCGAACACCGGCTGGGGGCGCGCCGACGAGACCTGGAACGTGCAGCAAAGCCTGGCTGCATTAGACGCTCCGGCCTGGTTCTCGCTAGGTGACCGCGACCTGGCCACGCACCTGGAGCGCACGCGACGGCTACAGGCTGGTGAGGCACTCAGCGCCATCACGGCCGGCTTCTGCGCCGCCTGGGGCGTGCCGGTGACGGTGCTGCCGATGAGCGACCAGCCGGTGCGCACTATGGTGGATAGCGATGAAGGCGAGCTAGCCTTCCAACATTATTTTGTGCGCCGCGCCTGCCAGCCCAAGGTGAAGGGTTTCCGCTTTAGCGGCCTCGAAGCGGCTAAACCTGCACCTGGCGTATTGGGGGCTATCAACGCCGCCCAGCTCATCATCATTTGCCCATCCAACCCCTGGGTCAGCATCGCACCCATCCTGGCTCTAGGTGAAGTGCGCGCTGCCCTGGCTGGGCAACCTATTGTGGCAGTCTCGCCGATCATCGCGGGTAAAGCGGTCAAGGGTCCGGCCGCGAAGATGTTTGCCGAGCTGGGCATCACGCCGAGCGCCCTGGCCGTGGCGCGCTACTATGGTTCATTGCTGAGCGGCCTGGTGATAGACCTGGTGGATGTAGGGCAAGCGGAAGGGGTACGCGAACTCGGTATAATCCCTTTGGTGACAGCCACCTTGATGGAGGACCGCGCGGGGCGCACCCGCTTGGCGGCGGAAGTCTTGGAATTTGGAAAAAGCCTTCTCTAACCTGATGAATTTCCCACTCCCGGTTCACGGAGAAAACTGAATGTCACTTTGGGCGATCGTCCCCGTGAAACCATTGCGCCGCGGCAAGTCTCGGTTGTCGCCGGTACTCTCGGAAGATGAACGTGCTGAATTGAACCAGCGCTTGCTTATACGAACGGTGGACCTTCTGAAGCAAATCCCCGAATTTGACGATGTGCTTGTTGTGAGCCGCGATACCGAGGCGCTGGCGCTGGCCCGAGACCACGGCGCGCGTTCGCTGCGCGAAGATGGCACGCCTCATTTGAATGTAGCCCTGGAGCGCGCCACTGTAGTGGCCCGGAGTTATATGGCCGAATCGGTGTTCATCCTGCCGGCCGACCTGCCCCAGATCGCCCGGGAAGATATTGCCGCGATGTTGGAAGCGGGGCGCGTTGCTCCCGTAGTTGTGATCGCCCCCGACCACCGCCGCGAGGGAACAAACGCCTTGTACATCAACC